>JAKVCY010000086.1 GCA_022448425.1 Thalassotalea sp.
CTGGATAGCAGTTTCCAGCTGTCATCTGTTAGCATTAGTCTCGGCATTTGGGAAAGTTAAATTGTTTTTTGGCGAAATCATTATAA
Source organism: Thalassotalea sp. (assembly GCA_022448425.1). Classification (GTDB taxonomy): domain Bacteria; phylum Pseudomonadota; class Gammaproteobacteria; order Enterobacterales; family Alteromonadaceae; genus Thalassotalea_F. The sequence goes on from JAKVCY010000086.1 coordinate 87, forward strand.
CCGACCCAATTGCTGTTTACTTTTCATACCGCAAAGATCAACACGCTCTAGTTATTTCAAAGCCATATTCTTTACAAAACTTAACTTTATCTGTCATAGCCATTGCTAGCGACTGTATTGCAGCGATATATGATGCATTTTCAAATCCTACGTAGAAGCCAGCAACCATTCGACTGAAAACATCTTTAACCATATATATTACTGGGCGACCAACAATATTGGCTCTGTCACTATCTGAGACTAAATAAATATCAGCAATTGTCGCGTCTATTTCGTATCGAGAACCAGGTCCAAGTACTTGCGTATTGGCTGTACTACTTAGTGGTTTTACGTCTTTATTGTATTCAATTCGAGATACTCGCTTTTGGATTCTACCTACCTGTTGGTACTCCCGTTTATAAAAATGCATCATTTGCCAATTAGTCGGAATTTCTTCTTCTGGAGTATTCGGAAAGTGGTTTTCATACAAAGATTTAAATCTTCGGTGAGCATAGGGAAATGAGTAACCTTTATCAGTTAACAAGTACTTATCTATTGCAATTCGAAATAGCCTTTCAATAAATGAGTCAATGATTGCACCGGTACCAGGCATATACTTCCTTGGTCGGCCAAGTTTCTTATTGGTGGCAATGCGCTTTTTGCCTTTTGCTCCTGAATTTTTGTAATCAGGAAGAAGAGCATTTTGGGTTTGCCCTCGTTGCCAATACCGACGAGCTAAGCGATAAAGCGTTTGTTTAGTCGAACCTTGCTTTTCAATAATTTGATTAATAATTGCAGAGCGCGATTTAGCAAGATAAAACTCAGGTGATTCCACTAAAGGCTTTATCAACTGATAGTTGTTATCTCGTTTTGTTTTTGCAATTGTACCTTCTTCTGGGGTTTGAAAAGCAAGTTCAGAATAGGGATCATCGACTCGAGTTAAAGCCTCTTCATCAATAGCAAGCTCCAGTTCCTTTTTATTTACCAACTGAGGGAATGCGGAAGTATTATCTAATGCAATCCATATCAGGTGATCGGGCATCAGCATTAACACTCTAAAAGGCACTTCGTTGTACTCAACAACCTCATTGATTTGAAACACGGTAAGCCTCCTGCAACAATTTGGCTGTTCCTGTTTTTAATTGCTTTGCCTTTAATTTTGACGCTAGGACAAAAATATCAAATGTAAAACAGCGTTTAGCCAATAAGTGCCTAACTTCTGCTAATGACTCACCAACTTGAAGTTCATATGCTATATCTAAGTTCTTACAAATATCGATGATGTTTTTATTGGGGCTCTGAGAAAAGTGATGTTCATAATAATCAACGCGCTGAATTAATAACTCCATATCTATTTCGTCGCGCTGGGCAGGGTACAACCATTTAATATTTTTGATGACGGTTTCAGGTATATCCCTCTCAGTTATCAAAAACCATGGTACTTCTTTCAACTGCCAATATCTTCGTTCTAACTCTAATTTTTCAATTGTTCGAGCATCACTCAATGCTTCTGAATGCTTTACTTGGAGTACAAATTTAGGCTGCTTAGGATCTTGAGAGTTAACAAGAAAATCTGAAGACATATACTGCATAACGCCAGATAAACTGGGGTGGTCAATACCAGATTCTAAAGCTATTTGCCGTGTAATTTCTATTTCTAATGGAAATTGTTCTCGAACTTGTAAAACGTCTTGATGCCACTCGAGTAATAAAAAAACTGCAAGCTCTATATCTGAAAGCAAATGATGGGTACGTTGTGATTTATGGCCAAATACTCTATGAACTCGACCATCAGAAGGTAAGTCCCTAACAGTTATCCAAGGCTTATACTCTGAATGTTGACCAGAGCCTCGACCTTCTTTAATCCATTTATTGTTTTTAGCCTCCGAGTTTCCTAATTTTCTCGATGCCATAAAAAACCGCCTTTTTTATGCTCATAAATTAAGCATAGATAAGACGGTTTCAGTATGCAACTTTATTACCCAGTATGATACTTTAATACTTAGTATGATACTTTATTACTCTCCCACACACCCGTCAGAACTAATTAACAGATTACTCAACCGTTACAGATTTAGCTAAGTTGCGAGGTTGATCAACGTCAGTACCTTTAATAATTGCAACGTAGTAAGACAATAGCTGCAATGGTAAGGTGTAAACGATTGGCGCGATCAAATCGTCACAGTGAGGAATGTTAATCACCTTCATTGTGTCATCGCTTTCAAACTTAGCAGCGCTATCAGCAAATACATACATTAAGCCGCCACGGGCACGCACTTCTTCAACGTTTGATTTTAACTTTTCAATCAGGTCGTTTTTCGGCGCAACCACGATAACAGGCATTTCTGCGTCGATAAGCGCTAAAGGACCATGTTTTAATTCACCAGCGGCATAAGCTTCTGCGTGAATATAAGAAATTTCTTTTAGCTTAAGCGCACCTTCCATCGCAATTGGGTATTGATCGCCACGGCCAAGGAATAACGAGTGATGCTTATCAGCGAAGTCTTCAGCTAAATCTTCGATTTCGTCAGCTAAAGCAAATGTCTCTTCTATCTTGTTTGGTAGCGTGACAAGCGCTTGCGCCATCGTTTTCTGGTTGTCAGCGCTCATACCGTGATGTTTACCAAGCGCCAGTGTCATCATCATTAAACCAACAAGTTGGGTTGTGAATGCTTTGGTAGAAGCAACACCAATTTCCGCACCTGCTTTGGTCATAAAGGCAAGATCAGACTCACGCACTAAGCTCGAACCTGGGACGTTACATATCGTTAAACTAGCGCGGTAGCCAAGTTCTTTCGCTAAACGAAGTGCCGCAAGCGTGTCAGCAGTTTCGCCAGATTGTGAAATGGTTACTAGTAAAGCATTTTTTGGCACATGTGATTTGCGGTAGCGGAACTCACTGGCAATCTCAACATTACATGATACGCCTGCATATGCTTCCAACCAGTAACGAGCCACCATACCTGAATGGTAACTGGTACCACACGCAATGATCTGTACATGCTGAACTTCTTTGAAGATGTCATCAGCGCCATCACCGAAGGTTTCAGCATCTAGCTCCCCACCAAGCAAACGACCTTCAAGCGTGTTGCGTATAGCAGATGGCTGTTCGTGAATCTCTTTTAACATGTAGTGCCGGTATTCGCCTTTATCGCCAGCATCATGACTTACTTCTGACTCTTTTGCTTCGCGAATAACTGGGTTGCCATCGATGTCGAAAATATTTACTTCAAAGCGTGTTACTTCAGCTACATCACCTTCTTCTAGGAATGCAAACTTACGTGTAACAGGTAACAACGCCATCATGTCTGAAGCAATAAAGTTTTCACCTAAGCCATAACCGATAACAAGCGGACTGCCAGAGCGCGCAACAACAACGCGTTCTTTGTCATTTGTATCCATGATAGTTGTACCGTAAGCACCTTCTAACTGCTTAACCGCACTTTGCACTGCTGAAAATAGGGTGTCGTGGCTTTTTAATTCGTGGTGAACAAGGTGGGCAATTACTTCGGTATCTGTTTCAGAAATAAATACGTAACCAAGTGACTTTAATTTTGTTCTAAGTTCTTCATGATTCTCAATAATACCGTTGTGAACAACCGCAATATTGCCACTTGAAATATGTGGATGCGCATTTTCTTCACTCGGCGCACCATGAGTTGCCCAGCGGGTGTGAGCAATACCGGTGCCGCCTACAAGTGGAGTTTCAGTAATTGCATCAGCTAATGCTTGCACTTTACCTAGGCGTCTAACACGCTGTAGTTGGTTATCACCATCAATGACCGCGACACCTGCTGAATCGTAACCGCGGTATTCTAATCTTTTAAGTCCTTCAACGAGAATCGTTGCTACGTCTCGTTGCGCTACTGCACCTACAATGCCACACATAATAGTATTCCTTGGTTATTTATTTCTTGCACAGATAACGGTTATACCTTTCGTTTCTAGTGCTTGTTTAATTTCATTTGGCAAACCATCATCCGTTATTAAGGTATGGACCATTTGCCATGGTAATTCTAGATTTGGGATTCGACGCCCAATTTTCTCCGACTCCACCATCACGATAACTTCTCGAGCAACTTCCGCCATGGTTTTACTCAAGCCAATGAGTTCGTTGAACGTAGTAGTGCCCCGGTCTATATCTATGCCATCGGCACCGATAAAAAGCTGATCAAAATCGTATGAACGAAGCACTTGCTCGGCTACTTGCCCCTGAAAAGACTCAGACGCGCTGTCCCATGTACCGCCGGTCATTAAAAGTGTTGGTTCGTTTTCAAGCTCATTCAACTTGGCCGCGACAGAAATCGCATTTGTCATCACCACCAAACCTTTCTTATCCGCTAGATGGTTCACCATAGTAGATGTCGTTCTACCGCTATCAATGATAACGCGATAGTGATCTTTAATTAGCTTAGCAGCTGCCGACGCAATCAGCTCTTTCTGATGTGACACGTTAGCCGTTGAAGATTCAACAATTTCTTTCGGTAACGAAACTGCGCCACCATAGCGTCTTAATAATAAGCCACTCTTCTCCAAAGCAGCCAAATCCTTTCGAATCGTAACTTCTGAAGTTTCAAATTGTTTAGCTAGGTCATCAACGCTTACCTCACCAAGCGAATTAACTTCACTAAGGATAGTATGTCGTCGTTGTTGAGTATTTCGTTTTGACATTAAAAGCTTTCTTTAAGTTTCGTTTCGAAAGATTTTAGTTAAAAATACAATAAAGTCAAATAGTGATTAAAACTTACTCAACAATAAAGTGATCCGCACATGTAGATATTTAGTAAAATAGGCGGTAAATTGATTGTCTTATTTATATTACAATAATAAATTACTCTACAGGCAATACCATGACAAAACCAATACTACAGCTTATATCACTCCTTGTGATGCTGGAGATAACCACCGTAAACGCCGCTGAACAACTGTACTCATCACAACCGAGTGTTATGCCGGAACTGGCGAAAAAGGGGACTTACGCCGTTGGTGTTCAAACAACAGAAATTGTGAACAAAAACGCCTTTAACCATCACGACTTTAATGGCAGTTACCAGAGAAAATTAACGGTTGAAGTTTGGTACCCAACAGATGCCAAAGCAAATACCAAAGCTAAAAACAAAGCAACTTACAAAGCCGTAACAAGAACGCATCAGCCGTTTGAAGTTGCTGGGCAAGCTTACAGAGAAGCAACGCCACTAGTACTTAAAAACGATAAAAACAAATTTCCATTTGTGGCTTTATCACACGGATATACAGGCCACAGAACGTTAATGTTCTATTTGGCAGAACATTTAGCAAGTCATGGCTACGTTGTTGCTTCAATTGACCATACAGATTCAACAACGGCAGAAATAGACGCTGCAAAAGCGCCAATGGCGGGCTTTATTAGCACCTTAATTCACCGTAGTCGTGATCAACAGTTTACGCTCGATTACTTTAGAAACAGCGCTAGCCCAATAAGTAAAATGACTGACTTTGATAATGCTTCGGTTATTGGTTATTCGATGGGAGGCTTTGGTGCAATTAATACAGTAGGTGGTTGTTACGATATAGCTGCAGCCAACTTAATTGCGATCGGCATGCCAAAAGAGTACGCGGAACAATTAGCACCTATTTTTCAGTTTTGTAATGCAGGTAGAGAAAGCAGAGATCCAAGTTGGAAGGCCATGGTTGCACTTGCTCCTTGGGGACAAGAATACAACCTTCACCAAGCTAAATCACTTGCAGAGCTAGACCTACCATCGCTATACATAACTGGCGATCATGATGATATCTCAGGCTATGAGCATGGTGTTAAGAAGCTCTTTGAACAAACTAGTAAAGAAGACAACTACTTATTAGTTTACAAAAATGCACGCCACAATGTTGCTCCTCACCCAGCACCACAAGCTGCATATAACAATGATGTCGATCTTGGCCATTACTTCGAACCAAGCTGGAATATGCAGCAACTCAACCGCTTCAATCAGCACTTTGTTTTAGCATTTATCAATTGTCACGTTAAAAATAAAAGTTGTGAGTACTTACCAACCACCAATAACGGAACACAAGTTAAAAAAGCCGATGGTAGTTACACAAAAGCTTGGCCTGGCATGCCGGAGCGTTGGACGACAGGATTGGAATTCCATCGTGCAAGTTCAAAGCCGAATGCAAACTAGGGCAATAAAATTTATGCTATGAACTGAATAACTATCCGCGTTTTAACGGTCAATACCAATAACCTATTACTGTTAACCCGCTCGGATAGTTATTTATGAAATCACTTGTCACTCTGTTGCTGACTACACTACTTTTTTCATTTAGTACGCTTGCTGAAGAAAACACAAATTCTGTTCCTAATTGGTCGCTGAATACTCAATACGGCGAGACCATAAACTGGAGCGAGTTCAAAGGAAAACCTGTCATTCTCCATTTTTGGGCAACTTGGTGTCCATACTGCAAACGCCTACAGCCTAAGTTAGAAGAGCTGCAAAAACACTTTGCCGAGCAAGGCTCAACTATCGTTGCAGTTAGTTTTAATGAAGACCAGGGCGCCACTCCCCAAGACGTCTTAACAGCTAGAGGTTATACCTTCAAAACTGCGGTCGATGGTGACAAACTAGCTGAGGATATGGGTGTGGTTGGTACACCGACAACATTTTTCATTAATCGTGAAGGTGAAGTCGCCTTTAAATACACAAGTTCTGATATCAACGACCCTCGACTTGTCAAAGCCATGCAGTTGATTACAAAATAACTCTAATCCTAAAGGTACGTTAGTATCTACTAATTTACAGGTAGCTAGATTTTTAACATAGAAAAAGGTACAAGAAGTACAAGCATTTGCTTTTTACTTTTGTGCCTTTTTTATTATGCGTTATTTGCTGTTAGTACTTTCTTTACTCTTCATTTTTGGTTGTAAAACCACCTCGTTTCAATCTGTAGCGGAAGTAGAAAAACTTGTAAAACAAGTAGAGAACAATCCACAAGACATTATCGGTATTGTCGAACAAACCAAGCGAAGTCAAACCGCTGTTCAATCAGACATTGCGCTTATTAATGCTTTACTCAACGAACTGCGAAAGCTAGTCGCAAAGGAGTGGGGAGAAGACAACGCCGAGCTACCAAGCCGCAAAAAATATGTAAAGTACAGCAACGATTATCAAGCACGCGCAATTGTCGACTTTGAGCAAGCAACCGTGACGGTAGAAACTATCGCGACTAGAAATACAAAAGAGAAGCTCAAACAAGCCATCGTCACTACATTATTAACGCCAGCAGACCCTAGGCTTAACGATATATTTTCTTCAGAGGCGCCAAAGCTTGGTAGTGAGCCATTTTTGTATCAACAAGTACTTGATCAGGACAGCAAAGCTGTTCGTTATGCTTGGCGGGCTAACCGCTTTGCTGAATATTTAATGGATCATAATTTCTCGACACATAAACAGCATAGAAAAAAGATTTCCAAAGTTAACTTCAAGCTAGTCGCAGATCATCAACGATACAGACAATTACAATACAGCGAATATGTTATTGCAGCTTCAAAACAATACCAAATATCGCCAGCACTCATTTACGCAATCATTGAAACGGAAAGTAGCTTTAACCCTTATGCGGTTAGCAGTGCTAATGCCTATGGTTTAATGCAGGTCGTGCCATCGACAGCCGGAAGAGATGTTTATCAAAAAATTAAGAATAGAGCAGGGCAACCAAGCAAGTCTACGTTATTTAACCCACGACAAAATATCGATATAGGTACAGCCTACCTACATATCCTCTACAAAAACTATCTTGCCAAGATCAATCACTCAACAAGCAAAGAGTATTCTGTTATTTCCGCATACAATGGTGGTGCAGGTAATGTATTAAAAACATTTGATAATGATAGAGATAGGGCTGTTAAGGATATTAATAGTCTACAACCAAAATCTGTGTACTGGGCATTAACGAATAAACACCCTTATGCTGAATCTCGCCGTTACCTTCAAAAAGTAACTAAGAATAAAACCAAGTACTAACTGGGTAAGTTGTCTATCACAAAATCGATAAATGCTCTTACACGCTTTGCTTTTTGGGCATGCTGATTGAAATATATGTAAACGCCTGGCATAGATATCCAGTGTTCCTGCAATATAGGCACAAGCTTGCCGGAGTCAATATCGTCCTTCACTATGGGCAGCAACAGCCTACCAATTCCCAACCCTTTGAGCTCGGCGTCTTTCATTAGATCGGTATCGTTGACGACCAACGAAGGTTTTATATCGACAGTGATAGTATGACCTTCATTTTGCAGCGTTAATGCAGCAACTGACTTGACGTGATAAATCGATAATAAATGAGTCGATGGTCTTTTAGCGCTTCAATTGACGTGGGCAATCCATACTTATCGATGTACTTCGCTGAAGCAAACAAAACATCTTCTCTTGGTGACATTATTTGCCTAGCTACCATACCGTCACCAATTCGGTCACCAAAACGTATACCGAGATCGAAACCTTCTTTAATGATGTCGAAGGTACCATCAAAAAGTGAGATTTCTAATTCAATATCAGGGTAACGGGTGCATAAATCTGCATAAATTGGAGAGACTATTTGCTGAAATACAAACCTCGGCATCGTTATGCGAACTTTACCTCTAGGTGTTTTACTTAGGTCGCTGACGCTTTCCACCGCCAAGTTTAACTCTGCCATAGAGTATTTTGTTTGATTTACTAAGAGTTCTCCCGCCTCAGTTAACTCTATTTAGCGTGTTGATCGAGTGAACAAAGGCAAATCAAGTTATTTTAAACGCGGTGAGTGAAGCGTTTGAGCAAGTAGAGGTGCGTAAGCTAGATGAGCTTTATCCAAGCTTTGACATTGACGTAGCGGCTGAGCAAGCAGCGCTTATCAACGCTGATATTATTGTGCTTCAGTTCCCTTTTTACTGGTACTCAGTCCCTGCATCACTGAAAAAGTGGATTGACGATGTATTTAGCTACAACTTCGCGTACGGCCAACAAGGTGACAAAATGAAAGGTAAGGAGTTTATCCTCTCATTCACAGTTGGCGGCCCTCAAGAGTCTTATACCCCGCTAGGATACAATCATTTCTCTATTGAAGAGCTTGTAAGACCGCTAGAACAAACAGCCTATCTAGCGGGCCTAAATTTCCATAAACCGATTTTCAGCCACGGAATGGTTTACATTCCAGGCGTATACAACGAGTTGGCTGACGTCCAAAACAAAGCGATGGACCACGCTAATAGTTTAACTAACCGTATAAACCAGTTATCAAAGCTAGGCGAAGCATATGTAAATAGGTTTATTAGAAATTGGTTCAAGGCATTCGATCAAATGCCTAACGAAACCGCTGGATTTACGAAACACCTAGCAAATGATGTTGTTTGGGAAATGCCTGAAATGCTGGCTTCAATGACCGGTACGTCGGTGCACTCAAGCAGTTTAAACCAAACTGTGATCACCAGATTCAAGCACTTACTATCACTGAAACGGATACAGGGTTTGATGCCGAGTTAACCATTAAGCTGACTGCTGAAACCTATGAAGATTCAGACTTCAAAGGTGAATCAATTAGCATAAACGCCCATGAAAAGTGGCAGCTAGTCATAGAAGGCAATACCTTACTTATTAAGAGCTATCGTGTTTCTGTTAGCGAATAGTGTTTATTCGCTGATAAAAAAACAAAAGGGAGCTAAAGCTCCCTTTTGTTTTGGAATAGTATCGTTTCAATTACGACTCTTTTTTCGTAGGACGCTGCCAACCAGCGATATTTCGTTGCTTACCGCGAGCGACACCTAACTCATTGTCAGCCACATCTTTTACAATGACCGAGCCTGCCGCCGTGGTCGCCATATCACCAACACTTACAGGCGCTACTAATGAAGCATTTGAACCAATAAATGCGCCATCGCCAATAATTGTCTTTGACTTATTTACACCGTCGTAATTACAGGTAATAGTGCCTGCACCGATGTTAGCGCCTTTGCCAATTTCAGCATCTCCAAGGTAAGTCAAATGACCCGCTTTAGCCCCTTCACCTAATACTGACTTTTTCATTTCAACAAAGTTGCCGATATGGGCATCACGTTTTAACTCAGAGCCCGGACGAATACGTGCAAATGGTCCTGCGGAAGCCAACTCACCAATAACGGCATCTTCTACGATTGTGTTCGGCTTAATTTCAGCGCCTTTGCCAATCTTACAATTCTTTAAGATACAGTTGGCGCCGATTGTGACATTATCTGCAAGCTCTACTTGTCCTTCGAATATGCAGTTAATATCAACTTTCACCTCTTGCCCGATCAGCAACTCTCCACGTACGTCGATACGAGCAGGGTCACGAAGGCTTGCACCAGCTATCATCAACTCTTCCGCCTGACGCAGTTGATAGGCGCGCTCTAATGCTGCAAGTTGCACTCGATTGTTAGCACCTTCCACTTCAATTTCAGTTTCCGGATGAGCTGTTGCAATGACTTTGCCTTCTGAATGCGCCATGGCAATAACATCAGTAAGGTAGTATTCGCCCTGGGCATTGTCGTTTGAAAGGTTGCTTAGCCAACGTTTTAAATCGCCACCGTTAGCCAATAAAATGCCTGTATTACACTCGTTAATCGCTAATTGTTCTGAACTCGCATCTTTTTGTTCAACAATTCCAACGACTGTTCCATCTTTGCGAATAATACGGCCATATCCTGTTGGTTCAGCAAGCTTAACGGTTAATAGCGCCATACCCTCTACCGGCTTAGCAGCAATTAGCTGTTGTAATGTCGACACTTGCGTTAAAGGCACGTCACCGTAGAGCACGAGCACGTCTTCATCATCTTTTAAGTGAGGAGAGGCCATATCTACTGCATGACCTGTTCCAAGCTGCTCTTTTTGCTCTACGAAGGTTAAGTCATCACCAGTGATCTGAGCTTGCAAAACATCACCACCGAAGCCATAAACTAAATAGATGTTTTCAGCATTTACTTGACGGGCAGCATCAATTACATGACCAACCATAGGTTTGTGAGCAACAGGGTGAAGAACTTTCGGCAAAGAAGAACGCATACGCGTACCTTTACCAGCAGCTAAGATAACAACAGAAAGTGACATGACTCATCCATTAAGTAATTGAGAAGCAAATATGGCGCTATTTTAACTAGGTTTTAAGACAAATTATAGACATAAAAAAAGCGACGCTTACTAAGTAAGTGTCGCTTTTTATTCACTAAAACGTAAGTCTTAATGACTAAGTGGTTTAGAGCTGTTTCTTAGCTGCTTGGATAACACGTAGTTTAGCTACTGCACGTGCTAGTTCAGCTGCAACTTCAGCGTAGTTAACATCACCGCTTTGAGTACTTAAGTTCTCTTCAGCGCGCTGTTTAGCTTGTTCTGCTGCTTGCTCATCAAGGTCATCTGCACGAGTAGCAACATCTGCTAATACAGTAACATTGTGAGGCTGAACTTCTAACATGCCGCCAGAAAGATAAATCACTTCTTCTTCACCGTGTTGTTTCACGATGCGTGCCATGCCAGGTTTTAGTGAGGTCAGTAAAGGTGCGTGACCAGGCATAATACCTAATTCACCTTCACTACCAGTGATTTGTAATGATTCAATGCGACCAGAGAATAACTCTTCTTCCGCACTTACTACATTCAAATGTACAGTCATTGCTGCCATTGTTTGACCTCCTAACGATTAGCCGCTGGCGCTAGTTAAAGCGAAGCGGCTAAACACCTTACATTGATTTAGCTTTCTCTACAGCTTCTTCGATTGAACCAACCATGTAGAACGCTTGCTCTGGCATATCATCGTATTCACCAGCAAGAATACCTTTAAAGCCAGCAATTGTGTCTTTAAGTGATACGTACTTACCTGGAGAACCAGTGAATACCTCAGCAACGAAGAACGGTTGAGATAAGAAACGCTGAATCTTACGAGCACGGTCAACAGTTTGCTTATCTTCTTCAGAAAGCTCGTCCATACCTAAGATTGCGATGATATCTTTAAGTTCTTTGTAACGTTGTAATGTAGTTTGAACGCCGCGAGCGATCTCGTAGTGCTCGTTACCAACTACTAACGGGTCTAATTGACGCGAAGAAGAATCAAGTGGATCGATTGCAGGGTAGATACCTTGTGCAGCGATGTCACGAGAAAGTACAACTGTTGCATCTAAGTGAGCGAAGGTTGTCGCTGGGCTCGGGTCAGTCAAGTCATCCGCAGGTACGTATACCGCTTGGATTGAAGTGATTGAACCTTGCTTAGTTGACGTAATACGCTCTTGAAGTACACCCATTTCTTCAGCAAGTGTAGGTTGGTAACCTACCGCTGATGGCATACGACCTAGAAGTGCTGATACCTCAGTACCCGCAAGAGTGTAACGGTAAATGTTATCAACGAAGAAAAGTACGTCACGACCTTCGTCACGGAACTTCTCAGCCATTGTTAAACCAGTCATCGCAACACGTAAACGGTTACCCGGTGGCTCATTCATTTGACCGTATACAAGCGATACTTTATCAAGTACGTTTGAATCGTTCATTTCATGGTAGAAATCGTTACCCTCACGAGTACGCTCACCAACACCAGCGAATACTGAGTAACCACTGTGCTCGATAGCGATGTTACGGATAAGTTCCATCATGTTTACGGTTTTACCAACACCAGCACCACCGAATAAACCAACTTTACCACCCTTAGCGAATGGACATACTAAGTCGATTACTTTGATACCAGTCTCTAACAATTCGTTAGCCGCTGCTTGCTCTTCGTATGAAGGCGCTTCACGGTGGATAGACCATCTTTCTTCTTCACCGATTGGGCCAGCTTCATCAATTGGCTCACCCAATACGTTCATAATACGACCCAGAGTTGCAGTACCAACTGGAACCTGGATGTTATTACCTGTGTTTTCTACGTTCAGACCACGACGCAAACCGTCAGATGAACCCATAGCGATAGCACGAACTACACCACCACCTAATTGCTGTTGTACTTCTAGTACTAAGCCTGAAAGGTCACCTTCAGTTACTTTTAACGCGTCATACACCTGAGGTACAGCATCTTGTGGGAATTCTACATCCACAACTGCGCCAATGATTTGGACGACTTTACCTGTACTCATGTTAAATCCTCTAATCTTTGCTCTGTTTATTCTTAATAAACCAAGAACCTTTGCTTAAACCGCTGCAGCACCTGCACAAATCTCACTCAATTCTTGTGTGATACTTGCTTGACGCGCCTTGTTGTAAACCAACTGTAGGTCGTTGATAAGATCACCAGCATTATCAGTTGCAGCTTTCATCGCAACCATACGAGCAGCTTGCTCACATGCTAAGTTTTCAACAACACCTTGGTATACTTGTGACTCTGTGTAACGAACTAATAGTTGATCAAGTAACACTTGAGCATCTGGTTCGTACATGTAGTCCCAGCGATGTTTAATTTCGTCATCATCTGACTTAGGCAAAGGTAAAAGTTGATCGATTGTCGGCTGCTGCGTCATGGTGTTTACAAACTTGTTGTAAACCACGTACAGCTTATCAATTTCACCGTTGTCGTATGCGTCCAACATAACACGAACTGAACCAACAAGGTCAGTTACTGATGGACGGTCACCTAAACCTGAAATTTGTGCCGTTACTTTAGCGCCCATATTGTTGAAGAAAGCTGTTGCTTTAGAACCAACAACAGCAAACTCAACTTCAGCGCCTTCCTGCTGCCATTTACCGGCATCAGCAAGTACTTGCTTGAATAAGTTAATGTTCAAGCCGCCACACAAACCACGGTCTGTAGAGACAACGATATAGCCTACGCGCTTAACTTCACGCTCTTCCAAATATGGGTGGCGATATTCTAAGTTACCTAGCGCGATGTGACCGATCACATTTCGCATATTTTCAGCGTATGGACGAGAGGCAGCCATAGCATCTTGCGCTTTACGCATTTTACTGGCTGCAACCATTTCCATCGCGCTGGTGATCTTCTGCGTATTTTGTACGCTTCCAATCTTCGATTTTATCTCTTTAGCGCCGGACATGACTATTTCTCTCCGAAAAAGTTAACTATTACCAAGTTTGAGTAGACTTGAACGTATCAAGTGCTTTAACCAAACCTGCTTCGATATCTTTGTTATAGTCGCCTTTCTCGTTGATAGTAGCCATCAACTCAGCTTGCTCATTGTTAACGTAAGATAACAATGCAGCTTCAAAATCTACTACTTTGTTGATAGCTACGTCATTTAAGTAGCCTTTCTCAGCAGCGAATAATGAAACAGCAGTTTCAGCAACAGATAATGGGCTGAATTGCTTTTGCTTCATTAATTCAGTAACGCGCTGACCGTGCTCTAATTGTGCACGAGTTGCATCGTCAAGGTCTGAAGCGAATTGAGCGAAAGCCGCTAATTCTGCGTATTGAGCTAATGCTAAACGGATACCACCACCAAGCTTCTTGATGATCTTAGTTTGAGCAGCACCACCAACACGAGATACCGAGATACCTGCGTTAACCGCTGGACGAATACCTGAGTTGAATAAGTTCGACTCTAGGAATATCTGACCATCGGTAATTGAAATTACGTTGGTAGGTACGAATGCAGAAACGTCACCCGCTTGAGTTTCGATAATCGGTAATGCAGTTAATGAACCAGTTTGGCCTTTAACTTCACCGTTAGTGAAACGCTCAACATAGTCTTCGTTTACGCGTGCAGCACGTTCTAGTAGACGTGAGTGCAAGTAGAAAACGTCACCTGGGTATGCTTCACGGCCTGGCGGACGACGAAGTAGTAACGAGATTTGACGGTAAGCAACAGCTTGCTTAGATAAATCATCGTATACGATTAATGCGTCTTCACCGCGATCACGGAAGTATTCACCCATTGTACAACCAGAGTATGGTGCTAAGTACTGAAGTGCAGCAGCTTCTGATGCAGACGCAACAACAACGATTGTGTTTTCTAATGCGCCGTGCTCTTCTAGTGCACGTACTACGTTAGCAACAGTTGATGCTTTTTGACCAACAGCTACGTAGATTGACTTAATACCAGTGTTCTTCTGGTTAATGATTGCATCTAGTGCGATCGCAGATTTACCAACCTGACGGTCACCGATGATAAGCTCACGCTGACCACGACCGATTGGAATCATTGAGTCAATTGACTTGATACCAGTTTGTACTGGCTCATCAACAGACTTACGATCGATAACACCTGGTGCTACAACTTCGATTGGTGCGAAACCATCGTTGTCGATTGGACCTTTACCGTCAATCGGCTCACCAAGCGTGTTTACAACGCGACCTAAAAGGCCACGACCTACTGGTACTTCAAGAATACGACCAGTACCTTTAACTTTTACGCCTTCTGCAAGGTCTGCGTAAGGACCCATAACAACCGCACCTACTGAATCACGCTCAAGGTTAAGCGCGATTGCGTAGCGGTTGCCAGGAAGTTCGATCATCTCACCTTGCATTACATCAGCAAGACCGTGGATGCGAATGATACCGTCAGTTACTGAAACGATAGTACCTTCGTTACGAGCTTCACTAACTACGTCAAACTGTTCAATACGTTTTTTGATCAGTTCGGCGATTTCAGTGGAATTCAGTTGCATGCTCTGTTCCCCGTTAAGATTGCATTGTTGTTGCTAAACGGTCTAATTTACCTCGAATAGAACCGTCGATTACCATGTCGTCTGCTTTAATAATCAAGCCAGACACAATAGTTGCGTCAACAACACAATTAAGCTTCACTTTACGAGCCAAACGCTTTTCAAGCGCGGCGCTAATGTTCGTTTGTTGGTCGGCTGTTAATTCAACAGCTGACGAGACATCCACAGTTACTTCTTTATCGAATTCGGCTTTTAAAGCAGCGAATTGCTCAGCAACTTGTGGTAGCACCAACAGACGTTCGTTCTCGGCCATCACTTTAATTAAGTTTTGGCCTTGACCATTTAGCTGTTCACCACAAACGTTAAGGAAAATATCCTTCGCTTGTTCTACTGACGCTGTACCTGAAAGGTAGCCAGTAATGGTGTCGTTTTTAGAAACTTCAGCAGCAAACACTAGCATTTCTAACCAAGTGTCAATTGCCTTTGCTTCTACAGCAAAATCGAACGCTGCTTTAGCGTAAGGGCGAGCGATTGTTGTCAATTCAGACATAGCTCTATTCCCTCTTAAAGTTCAGCGACTAATTTATCTAAGATGTCACTGTGTGCAGCGGCATCAATTGAACGCTCGAGAATTTTCTCGGCACCAGCTACAGCTAACGCAGACACTTGCTGACGTAGCTCTTCTGTAGCGCGATTGCGTTCAGACTCAATTTCTGCATGACCAGAAGCAATGATTTTCTCACGCTCTGCTTGTGCTTTTTCAGCTGCTTCATCAATCATTTGAGCTTCACGCTTTTTAGCAGCTTCAATGATTTCAGCAGCTTGTGCTTTCGCTTCTTTTAACTGTTCTGCAGCTTTCGCTTGAGCTAGCTCAAGGTCTTTTGCAGCGCGGTCAGAAGCAGCAAGGCCGTCAGCAATAGTTTTTTGACGATCTTCAATAGCAGCCATAATTGGCGGCCACACAAACTTCATGCAGAAGATTACAAATACGATAAATGCAATAGATTCACCGATAAGGGTTGCATTAATATTCATATTCGTTAGCTCCTAATATCTATTTAATTCGCAGGGTTCGTTAGATGTTCTCTTATGCACCAACAGCGAATAGTAGATATAGACCGATACCAACACCGATCATCGCGATCGCATCGATAAGACCAGCTACGATGAACATTTTAACTTGAAGTTGAGGAGCAAGCTCAGGTTGACGAGCAGCTGATTCAAGGAATTTACCACCTAATAGACCAAAACCAATCGCAGTACCTAAAGCACCTAAGCCGATTAGCAAAGCAACAGCGATATATAACATATTTATCTCCGATTATTTAAAGTAAGTTATAAAGTTAAAAAATTAAAAATTCTTGTTGCGGACATCCTGTCCTAGTAACCCTTTGGGCTTTATTCTAATTAATTCAATCCCAAAGAATTAATGATCTTCGTGCGCCAAGCTCAAGTACACTATAGTTAACATCATGAAAATGAAAGCTTGAAGCGGAATAACTAATAAGTGGAACGCTGCCCATAGGAAGTGAACCGGTAATTGGAATAAACCAATTGTCGCAATCAAGATGAAGATTAATTCACCTGCGTATAAGTTACCGAATAGACGAAGTGCTAACGATACTGGACGCGCGATTAACGTTACTGACTCAAGGATAAAGTTCACAGGGATGAACGCTGGGTGATTAAACGGCTGAAGCGTTAACTCTTTAGCGAAACCACCTAAACCTTTAACTTTGATTGAGTAGTAAATAATTAGGAAGAACACACCTATTGATAAGGCAAATGTCATGTTCATGTCAGTCGTTGGAACAGATTTGATGTAAACATCGTGTGGATCCATACCAAATGCGTGCTGACCAATTAAACCTGCAATAGTAGGAATCCAGTCAACTGGTACCCAGTCCATTGCGTTCATTAACAATACCCACATGAAGATAGTTAATGATAATGGCGCGATAAGTGCGTTTTTACCGTGGAAAGTTTCTTTCACGCTCTTGTCAACAAACTCGACAATCATTTCCACAGCACATTGTAATTTGCCCGGAACGCCTGTCGTTGCTTTTTTCGCGACTGAACGGAAGGTTAGTAAGAAGATCAAACCCAGTACAATTGACCAAGCAAGCGTATCAACGTGTACAGTCCAGAAGCCAGCATCAGCACAAGCTTTGTTAAAAGCTACGCCGCCGTCAGACATACACATCTTAGCGTTAGTCAAATGGTGTTTGATATAAGAGCCAGTATCTGCTGCCATCTTGTATCCCAATTATTGTTGATTAAAAGTAAATCGTTTCATTGCGGTAAATATTATGGGAGACATCACCGCTATTATGTATGTGCTGAAAAAAGGGGCTAACGATAAGTCGAGAATCTTGAAACTCAAGGCAAATAATAGCGCCGTTAGTACCATTTTTACTTTTGCGCCCTTAAAGAATGAATCCATTACTTGTCTAGAGGCGCTAGCTCCTGCATAGCGAAAAGCATAAAGAGCAAACACAAAATTAGGGATTATGCCGATACATCCGCCAGTAAACGCTGACAGGGCATGGCTTAACCCCCAATAAAAATAAATTATTGCTGTAGAAACTAAAGTTAGTGTAGAAGCAAAAATCAATTGCTGCCGCGATAATTTACGCCCTGGCTTGACCAACTGATTCAACTTTCAAAACCTCTAACGAAAACTTTCGTAATATCTACAATTTTTGAGACCCAAAATTTCATCTCAAAAAATCCCCGCAAGTATACTTAATTACGGTTTTATTGCAACAAAATAGGGCAGAGTTAACCCTTATTTTGTGCGAAAATATTGATTATTTTTTGAAATGATTTTTTGGGTTGAATATTTATCTAAAATTACTGAATTTTAGATAAAATTCCGTCGAGTTCATCAAGGTTTGTATAGGAGATAACCAACTTCCCTTTACCTTTTTTGTTGTGGCTAATAGTGACGGGTTGACCAATGCGTTCCGCAAGGCTTTGTTCAAGTGATAAGGTATTCGTGTCTTTCTCTTTTGGCGCCTTTTCAGGCTCTGGAGATTGCACTTTTTTGACAAGCGTTTCCGTTTCTCTAACGGTAAGCTCTTTGGCAACAACAGTACGCGCAGTTGTTGTTTGAATATCACCTTCAAGCGCTAATAGCGCGCGAGCATGACCCATTTCTATATCACCATGCTCAAGTAAGGTTTTTACTTCGTCATTTAAATTGTTGAGTCGTAACAGGTTGGTTACGGCTGTACGAGACTTACCAACAGCATCAGCTACTTCTTGATGGGTTAATTCAAATTCCACCAACAATCGATCTAATGCAACGGCTTCTTCCATTGCGTTTAAATCTTCACGCTGAATATTCTCAATAAGTGCAATCGCGACCGCAGATTCGTCTGGCACATCTTTAACAAGACAAGGTACTAACGCAATCTCGGCTAATTGAGCTGCGCGCCAACGACGCTCACCTGCAATAATTTCATAGCTGTCTTCGCCAATGGTTCTTACCACGATTGGCTGGATAATACCTTGTGATTTAATTGAATTAGATAGATCTTCAAGTGCATCAGGCGACATGTCTTTACGCGGCTGATATTTGCCAGGTTGAAGTTGTTCAATGGGCAGCTTTCGTAACTCACCTTTTTCTACAGGGGTAGTATCAGCAGCGGTTGCATCAGCATTTTCAGCGGTTGTGCTCGGTGTAAGTAGGGCGTCTAAACCACGACCTAAGCCACGACGTTTTGCAGGGCTCATCTCAATCCTTCACTTTATAATTCTAGATATCAGCGACTTTTTCTTTAGCAGCAGATTTTTTCGATTGTTCATCTCTTCGTAAAATTTCACCCGCGAGTGCAAGGTAAGCTTTCGCGCCTGTCGATGATTTATCGTAATACATGACAGGAGCACCAAAACTTGGTGCTTCGGCCAAACGAACGTTACGAGGAATAACGGTACGGTACACTTTATCACCAAAATGACGTTTAAGTTGCTCTGAAACATCATTAGCAAGGCGATTACGTGGATCGTACATGGTACGAAGAATTCCCTCAATCTTTAATTCACTATTCACAAAAGAGGTTAATTGCGAAATGGTTTCCATCAGCGCTGTTAACCCTTCAAGTGCATAGTATTCACACTGCATAGGCACTAACACTGAGTCAGCTGCGGCCATAGCATTTACGGTTAACATATTGAGCGACGGAGGACAGTCGATGATGATAAATTCGTAGTCGTCTTTTACTGGTTCAAGTGCATTTTTAAGTCGCAGCTCACGCGCGTACACTTCCATTAACTTAATTTCGGTCGCTGTAACATCCGCATTCGCAGCAACTAAGTCATAAAGCCCTGACGTCTCTTTACAGACAACGTCTGCAAATGGCTTTTGTTCGACAAGTAACTCAAAGCTGGTTGCGATGTCTTCGTACTTATCGACACCGCTTCCCATTGTAGCGTTACCTTGTGGATCAAGGTCTATCAATAAGACCTTACGCTTTGTAGCAGCCAGTGAAGCTGCCAAATTTACAGAAGTAGTGGTTTTTCCAACACCACCTTTTTGGTTCGCGACCGCAATTATTCTGCCCACAAGTACTCCAGCATTTAATTATTTTTTTTCAATTCAACTAAGTGTCGTTCACCGGTAAGTTCAGGAACACTCAATTGATGACTTGCTACTAATTCAATGTTTTCTGGTAGCGCATCAATCTCTTCCGCAGGGTATTGTCCTTTTAATGCGAAAAATGTTCCAGTTTCTGCGCTAATTAAATGCTGACACCATGACACCATGTCTTGTAATGAAGAAAACGCGCGACTTAAAACGCCATCAAATGGCACTTCAGGCGTATAAGCTTCAACTCTAGACTGCACTGGTGTGACATTCGAGAGCTTCAGTTGATATATCACCTGACGTAGGAACGTAATACGCTTACCTAAACTATCTAATAATACAAAATTTCGCTCAGGATACAATATTGCAAGCGGAATCCCCGGTAAACCAGGGCCCGTACCTACGTCTATAAATATATTTCCTTTCAATAACTTACCAACAACTAAACTGTCTAGAATGTGTTTTACTAACATTTCACTTGGATCGCGAACAGATGTTAGGTTGTAGGTTTTATTCCACTTGTCGAGTAACTCGACATAGGCGATCAATTGATCTTCTTGCTCATCAGTTAGTTCAATATCAGTTTGAGCAACTAATGCTTTTAACTTTTCTAATAACACGCAGTGCATCCAATTATGCTGTTTTTCTTAGTAGGCCGTGCTTCTTCAAGTAAACCAGTAGTAGCGAGATCGCTGCTGGTGTAATACCTGAGATACGCGATGCTTTACCAATAGTTTCCGGTTTAGCGTCGGTAAGTTTAGCCACAACCTCAATTGATAGTCCTGAGATCTGTCTGTAATCAAAATCAGCCGGTATCAAAGTGTTTTCATGGCGTTTCTTTTTCTCGATTTCATCAAGCTGACGGTCGATATAACCTTGATACTTAATTTGAATTTCGACTTGCTCTGATGCTTGTTGATCCTCAATTGCGGGACCAAAAGCTTCAATAGCCATAATGTCTTGATAGTTTGTCTCAGGGCGACGAAGTATATCTTCTAACGTAGCCTCTTTGCTAACAGGAGTTTTTAGAAGCGGGTTTAATTCTTCTACTGCTGGATGATCTTTTTGTACCCAGACAGACTTCAAACGTTGACGTTCCTGCTCAATATTTTCCATTTTTTCATTAAAGCGTGCCCAACGTGCATCATCAACCAATCCAAGTTTACGACCTTGTTCAGTTAATCGAATATCAGCGTTGTCTTCACGCAATAACAAACGGTATTCAGCGCGTGACGTAAACATGCGGTATGGCTCTTTTGTGCCAAGCGTTGCAAGATCGTCAATTAACACACCCATATAGGCTTGATCGCGACCTAAGATCCATTCTTCTTTACCTTGAACTCTTAGTGCTGCATTG
Source organism: Thalassotalea sp. (assembly GCA_022448425.1). Lineage (GTDB taxonomy): Bacteria > Pseudomonadota > Gammaproteobacteria > Enterobacterales > Alteromonadaceae > Thalassotalea_F. The sequence continues at coordinate 21,577 of JAKVCY010000086.1, forward strand.
GTTGCAGCCATTAAGCCTTGAGCACCAGCTTCTTCATAACCGGTTGTACCATTGATTTGACCGGCAAAGTACAGGTTATTAACGAATTTACTCTCTAGTGTTTGTTTCAAATCGCGAGGATCGAAGAAGTCGTATTCAATAGCGTAACCAGGGCGTGTAATGTGCGCATTTTCAAAGCCATTAATTGAACGGACAAGATCCATTTGAACATCAAACGGTAAGCTAGTAGAGATCCCGTTTGGATAAACTTCGTGAGTAGTTAGACCTTCCGGTTCTACGAAAATCTGATGTGATTCTTTGTCTGCGAAGCGCATGATCTTATCTTCGATAGAAGGGCAGTATCGTGGCCCTACACCTTCTATAACGCCAGTATACATAGGCGAACGATCTAATCCAGAACGAATAACATCATGAGTTTGTTCATTGGTGTGCGTAATATAACAAGCGATCTGTTCAGGGTGATCATCATGTGACCCCATGAATGAAAATACAGGTCGAGGATTGTCACCTGGTTGAGGTTGCATCACAGAGAAATCAAGCGTTCTAGCATCTAATCTAGGCGGAGTACCTGTTTTTAGGCGATCCATTCTAAATGGCATATCTCTTAGGCTTTTCGCTAAATTTACAGATGCAGGATCACCCGCTCTTCCACCTTGGTAGTTGTTTAGTCCAATATGAATTTGTCCCGCAAGGAAAGTACCTACGGTTAGAACGACTGATTTTGCTTTGAATTTCAGCCCCATTTGGGTAGACACACCAACGACCTGATCGTTCTCTAAGATCAAATCATCACATGGTTGTTGGAAAATAGTAAGGTTTTCTTGGTTTTCTAAAAACTGACGAACAAAGGCTCTATATAAAGCGCGATCCGCCTGTGCACGTGTAGCACGTACCGCTGGGCCTTTACTCGCGTTCAACGTTTTTAATTGAATTGCGGCATGATCCGTAGCAGTTGCCATAAGGCCACCTAACGCATCGATCTCTTTAACTAAATGACCTTTACCGATCCCACCAATAGCAGGGTTACAAGACATTTGTCCCAAAGTATCAATATTATGCGTTAACAATAAGGTTTTACAGCCCATTCTTGCTGCAGCTAAACAAGCTTCAGTGCCAGCGTGACCGCCACCTACAACAATTACGTCAAAAGAGTTTTGATACCACATTAATTCGAAACCTCGGGTGAAAAAAGGACACGTATTTTAGCATCTTTTTTATAAGCAGGGGAATGATCATTTTTGGAAAAGATCGAGAGTGGATCACTAAATAATATATAAAGATCTATTTAAAGATCTTGTTATTCTTATTTATTAGTGATCGTACTTTTAGTGGATAAGTGACTTAAGGTTAAGATTTATATATATTTATTTTAGATCGTTAGTTGTGATCAAGTTTTGATCTACGTATGTAAAAGGTTTGATCAAAATGCTGTTTTATCCACAGGTGGGTTTGGTATTTTATTTTTACACTGAATAATAAAGTTAAATTCAGTGAGTTATACTGACTTTATCCACATAACCTCTAAAATAACCCGAAGAATGTGGATAAAATATTAATAAGATCAGGATAACTGACCGAATTGTGTTGTTATCCACTTGCTGGCAGCGTCTTCTGGATCAATATCTTGTGACATATCGAGTAATAGAGGTTCATGTATTTTGGTGCAACCTTTTGATATTAATAGTTTATTTATGTTTTTTGCAGCGTGACAGAAAGTATCGTAATTACTATCCCCAAGTCCGATCGTTATAAAGTGTGTGTGAGTAAGATCTTGCGTTGTTTCTGTTAACTGATCGACGAACTGTTGAAAATTGTCAGGGTAGTCACCTGCACCATGTGTCGAAGTGCATACCAACCAGATCTGGTTTTTCGACGCTATTTCATTTAGATCGGGTGTTAAATGAAGTGTTGAGGTGTAGTCAAGTGCGGATAATGCTTCTTCACAAGCCTCTGCTACATACTCTGTGCCGCCAAGCATACTACCGACAATAATTTGCACTGATTTCATTGAAGTTTACTACCTAAGTATTAAAGAATATGTGCGAAATTTTACCATCAATTATTTCCTAATGCTGTTTCGATATTATTGCCATTTGCTAAATTGTTGCTGATAAATTCTCCTATTCACACTCGATAATATTTAAATTTTGAGCTAATTGTTCTGTTGTTACACAAAATATCTTTGTGGTTTAAGCTGGTATGGACATAGAAATAGGTAAACGAAGGAGTTGAAGGTGGGGAGTTCTATGGTTGATCTAAATGACATGATGGTTTTTCTCAATGTAGTTGAGCATGGCAGTTTTACGAAAGCAGCAGAGAAGCTGGGTGTGCCAAAATCAAATGTTTCTAGGAAAATTGCGCGCTTAGAAGAGGCATTGAATGCTGTGTTAATGACTCGAACTACTCGAGCCTTAAACTTAACTGAAGTTGGCCAACGTTATTACTAACATTGTCGGCAAATTAATTTAGAAATAGACAATGCGGAAAATGATATTAAGCGAATAGATATGACCAGTGCAAAAATAAAACTGGCTTGCTCTATAGCGCTAGGGCAAGAGCTTTTGTCTTATCATCTAGCACAATTTAAATTGCTACATCCAACGATAGATATCAGCATCACGTTACTCGAGCGTTCGATTGATATTTTCAGAGAGGATTTCGATCTTGTATTAGTGATCGAAAATGTTCATACAAGAACGGTTGATTTGCCTAATTCTTTAAAACGGTGTGTGTTATTCAGCTATTGTTATCATCTTTATGCGAGGCAGAAGTATATTGAAAGTAACCCTGTTTTAAAGGCGGGTGAGCTTACATCGGCTTCGCTAGGCGCCCTCGCTTTATTATCTTTAGAGCGAGCTCGCACGAGTTCAGATACTTGGTCGTTATTAAGTGCAGATAAAGTAGGGATTAACATTCCTGTTAATTCAGCGCTTTTAACAGAGTATTTTATGGAACCAGAATTTTCAGAGCTGAGTAAAGTTTTCCCTCACTACTGCACTGAGAAAGAAACGCTTGTCGCGACCTATCTAGACAACAAACCAGTGACACCCGCGATTAGTAGATTGGTAGACTACTTATCGAAGGCACTCAGTGTTTAATAGTGAGCTAGTTATTTACCAATACAGAATGAAGAGAATATTTTGCCAAGTAGATCATCTGATGTGAATTCACCTGTGATCTCATTAAGTGCTTGTTGGCAAATTCTCAGCTCTTCTGCCAAGATCTCACCAGCGATGTATGCTTCTAGTTGATCCAAACCAGTTTGAAGGTGTTGGTGTGCTGTAGCTAGTGCTACCAAGTGACGTCTTCGCGCCATAAAGCCACCTTCAGTGCTACCTTGATAACCCATGATTGTTTTCAAGTGCTGCGTAAGATCATCTACACCAGCACCTGTTTTAGCGGATAATGTGATTGTTGGTTGTTGATTGTCTTCACTAATTCCTGTTTCAACGCCACTGATATCTGCTTTATTTCTAACAATAGTGAGGCCGATATTGTCCGGTAACTTTTCAAAGAACTCTGGCCAAAACGCTCGGATATCTTCAGTTGACTGGCGAGCAGAATCTACCATAAGTAGAACGCGATCTGCTTTTTCAATTTCTGCCCATGCTCGTTCAATGCCTATTTGTTCCACTTTATCTGGACTTTCTCGTAATCCGGCAGTGTCAATGATGTGCAAAGGCATACCGTCGATGTGAATTTGCTCTGAAAGCACATCACGGGTTGTTCCTTCGATATCGGTAACAATAGCAGTTTCTTTGCCGCTTAGTGCGTTGAGCAGACTTGATTTACCCGCATTAGGTCGACCAGCGATGACAACGCGCATACCTTCTCTGATAATGCTGCCTTGTTTTGCTTTTTCTTGAACGGTCTCGACATCAGCAATGATCGCTTTAAGCTTATTAGTCACTTTTTCATCGGCGAGGAAATCGATTTCTTCTTCAGGAAAATCAATTGCAGCTTCGACATACATGCGCAGATGAATAACATCTTCAACCAATTGGTGAACAAGCTTAGAAAACTCTCCCTGCAGTGATTGAAGTGCGCAACGAGCAGCCTGCTCGGAGTTTGAATTAATTAAATCTGCAATAGCTTCGGCTTGGGTTAGGTCGAGTTTATCATTGAGGAAAGCTTGCTCGCTGAATTCACCTGGTTTAGCCATTCTAATATCTTCTATGGCTAAAATTTCTTTCAACAGCATATCAAGAATTACTGGTCCACCGTGACCTTGCAGTTCTAGTACGTCTTCACCTGTAAATGAATTAGGACTTTTAAAAAATAGCGCGATACCTTGATCAAGCGTATTTCCAGTTAAGTCTTTAAATGCGATATATTCTGCCATTCTTACTTTCGGGCATTTCCCCAACAGCTTTTCCGCAACAAGTGCCGATTTGGGTCCTGAAATACGAATAATCCCAACGCCACCTCGTCCAGGTGCTGTTGCTTGTGCAGCGATGGTTTCTGTATTGCTCGATAGTGAAGACATAGAAAAACTCTTAAATAAAAACTCGCTCGCTATTATAGCGTTTTGAGCAGAAATAAAAAAAGGCGACTTAGTGTCGCCTTTCAACTAATAACTTTGTCTAGCTAGCTTTCGCTTTTTCTAAGCCGCTAAATATTATCTTCATTTGAATAATTGAGATGATATTACTTACTAACCAGTATAAAACTAGGCCAGATGGGAACCAGAAGAAGAAGATAGTAAATACTAGTGGCATGTACTGCATCATCTTCTGCTGCATCGGATCAGTTACCGTCATCGGTGTCATTTTCTGCATAATGAACATACTAAGGCCCATTAATACAGGTAATACGTAGTAAGGGTCTTTTGACGATAAATCTGTTAACCAAAGGCCAAACTCGGCATGTCTTAACTCAACACTTTCTAGGAATACCCAGTATAGTGCTAAGAAAATTGGCATTTGAATTAGAATAGGTAAACAACCACCGGCTGGATTCACCTTTTCTTTGCGGTAAAGCTCCATTGTTGCCTGACCCATTTTTTGACGGTCATCGCCAAAGCGCTCTTTCAATTGTTGCATCTTCGGTTGCAGCTCACGCATTCTCGCCATCGATGTGTACTGTGCTTTTGTCAGTGGGTACATAGCACCTTTCACGATAATAGTGATGATGATAATTGCAATCCCCCAGTTAGACACTAGTGATTGAATTTGTACCAGTAACCAGAACAATGGCTTACTAATCATAAATAAGAAGCCGTAATCAACCGTCAGATCTAAGCCATCAGCAAGTTGTTCAAGCGCGTCTTGGTCTTTAGGGCCGATATAGAATTTTGCTAAAGTAGTAGCAGTAGAATTTGCGTCTATGTTGATTGTTGGTGCTTTAAAACCGATAACAGCATCGCCTGCTGAGGTATAGCTTGTGTAAAGTTGGTTTGCTTCGTTTTGTGCTGGAATCCAAGCTGAAACAAAGTAGTGCTGAAGCATGGCAACCCAGCCACCTTGTGTCGTTTTGTTTAGGTTGGCGTCTGCAATATCTTCAAAGTCATACTTTTCGTAACGCTCTTCTTTGGTTGAATATGCAGCACCACGGTAAGTAGGAATTAGTCCAGATGAGTTATCAACATAAGAAGATTGTTTTAACTGACCGTACATTTGTACGCTAGCAGGTGCACTTAGATTGTTTTGAATTTGGTATTCAAGACCAACACTGTAACTACTTGGATCAAATGTATATGTTTTCGTTACCGTTAAGCCTGCGTTATCGACATATTGCATTGCAACAACTAATGGCTGACCATCTGTCATCGAGTAGCTTTGTTGTGCTACTTGGTAAACAGGGCGTCCTTTTACTGTTCTATCAATACCGTTGGCACCAGTTAAACCGCTCTGTGCGATGTACTTCATTTGGCCATTTTGCATGATAGTAAATGGAATGCCGCTACCTTGCTCTGTTTCATAATCAAGCAAAGTTACTTCAACTATGTCACCACCGCGCGTATTAATTTTTACTTTTAATACATCGGTTTCAACTTCGATTAATTGTTGAGCCGCAACAGTTGAAACAGCAGCAGGTGTGTTTGCCGCTGAAGACGCTGGAACGAAATCATCAGAAGAAGAGGTGGCTTGCTCTGTAGCTTGGCTGCTATTTGTCGCTTGCGGTACCGGCTGTGGCGCATAATCCAATTGCCATTGCTGGTAAAGCATATAAGTAACGACCAATAAGCCAATAAAGAGCATACTGCGTAGGGATTCCATAATGTGTTATTTCTCTTTGGTTAATGGTGGTACGGGATCATCTCCACCCGCATTCAATGGGTGGCATTTTATTATACGTTTTGCTGCTAACCAACAACCTTTTAACACACCGAAGCGATTAATTGCTTCTATTGCATAATTTGAACATGTAGGTTGAAAGCGACAGTTGTTGCCGAGTAGCGGGCTTAACAGCTTTTGATAAAGTTTAACTAAGCCAATCGCTAGCTTTTTTGGCGTTGAATTAATTTTCGCCATATTTTTGCCAACTGCTTATTAATGGTGTCGTTATCTAGATTATCAATGCCTGACTTAACTAATACAACCATATCGACATTGGGTAGTTCGTGTTGTTTTAAACGAAAACTTTCTCGTGTAATACGCTTAATGCGATTGCGTTGGACAGCAAGCTTTACGCGTTTTTTGGCAACGGCAAAACCTAGACGAGGTTTATTAGTTTGGTTTGGTGAAATGAGAATAGTGAAATGGCTAGAGCCGAAACGGGAAGATTTAGAAAAAACTTGTTGAAATTGACCGGGAGTCAACAAACGAGACTCCCGGTTAAATTCGTAAGTAATCAGGTCATTCATACAAAGAAACGCATTAAAGTAACTTGATTACTTTTATCTCTATAAACTAGAGATTAAGCGCTTAACTTAGCACGACCTTTTGCACGACGACGTGCTAAAACGGCACGACCGTTTTTAGTAGCCATACGTGCACGGAAGCCGTGGTTGCGCTTACGCTTTAATACAGATGGTTGAAATGTTCTTTTCATTACGCTTATCCGTTCGGTTGTTGTTGCCCTGGCAAAACAGCCGTTGTGAGCACACAGGTCTAAAAAAGAGGCCGAATTTTAAATAGTGTTGGCACTATTGTCAATATTTAGCAAACAAATAAATGTTCAGATCTCAATCAAGATCGTTTAGATCATAAATCTATCCACAATTTAATCACATGCCTGCATTATTTTAGTAAAAGATCAAGCGTTAAATTTGAAAGAATGAAATATTATATTAGCCAATTTTTAGGACTTATTTTTTCTATAAAAAATATAATAGTCAAAATAAACAGTAATTTATGTGTTCCTATGAAAAATGTTCCTAGCGTACGGCTTTTAAGCTGTTGCATCTGTGGATAAGTCGGTAGATAATTGATCCAATCAAATAATAATTTACCTAAAATCTCATCTCTCACCACTAACGATCGTTTTTTTGTGTGTCCGATGCAGGAAGTTTTAACCTTCGGAGTTAATTTTGGATCATTCTCTTTGGCAGCGTTGCCTTTCCGTACTTCAAGAAGAGTTGCCAACGCAACAGTTTAGTATGTGGATTCGTCCACTACAGTGTATTGTCGAAGATAATATCATGACCCTTTATGCGCCAAATCGATTCGTTTTAGATTGGGTAAAAGATAAGTATATTGATCGTATTTCAGCGATCGTTTCTCACGAAGAAGCAAACAATCCGCCGTTACTTAGGTTTGATGTAGGATCTAAACCTCAAGCAGATAGCCAAGTTGCAAATACGGGTAATATGGTAAATATGGTGTCTGCAGTTGCGCCAAAAGCTAAGCCAAGTGAGCCAGAGTCAAACCTTCCAAAAACTACTAACGTTAGGAATAAGTATACCTTTGAGAACTTTGTTGAAGGTAAATCTAACCAATTAGCGCGCGCAGCTGCATCGCAAGTAGCTGACAATCCGGGATCAGCATATAACCCCCTATTTATCTATGGTGGAACTGGTTTAGGTAAAACTCACTTGTTACACGCTGTTGGTAACGGGATCCTCCTTAACAACCCTAAAGCAAAAATTGCTTACATGCATTCTGAACGATTTGTACAGGACATGGTTAAAGCGCTGCAAAATAATGCGATAGAGAAATTCAAACAGTATTACCGCTCAGTAGATGCCTTACTTATTGATGATATTCAATTTTTCGCGAATAAGAAGGGTACTCAAGAAGAGTTTTTCCACACGTTCAACGCATTACTTGAGGGTAATCAGCAGATCATTTTAACAAGCGATCGTTATCCTAAGGAGATCGAAGGTGTCGAAGATCGATTGAAGTCTCGTTTTGGTTGGGGGTTAACGATCGCGATCGAGCCTCCTGAATTGGAAACGCGAGTTGCTATTTTAAAGACTAAAGCACAGGAAAGCGGCATAAATTTAGCCGACGAAGTTTCCTTTTTTATTGCTAAACGTTTGCGTTCAAATGTGAGAGAATTAGAGGGTGCGTTAAACAGAGTTATCGCTAATGCAAACTTTACAGGCCGTGCTATCACAATCGATTTTGTTAGAGAGGCGCTAAGAGATTTATTAGCGTTACAAGATAAGCTGGTAACAATTGATAATATTCAGAAAACAGTTGCTGAATATTACAAGATTAAAGTTGCAGATTTACTGTCTAAGCGAAGAAGTCGTTCTGTTGCTAGACCTCGACAGATAGCAATGGCATTATCTAAGGAGCTAACTAATCATAGTTTGCCAGAAATAGGTGATGCGTTTGGTGGAAGAGATCACACAACTGTACTTCATGCATGTCGTAAAGTTAAAGACTTGCGTGAAGAAACGCATGATATTAAAGAAGATTATTCAAATTTAATAAGAACACTGTCGTCTTAATGTGTCGTAGATAAGCAGGTAAAAAAGAATGAAGTTTTCACTTAGCAGGGAATCATTGCTCAAGCCTTTATTGTTAGTTTCAGGTGCGGTAGAGCGTAAAAGCACATTACCAATATTAAGTAATATCCTATTTGATGTAAGTGAAAATAGGCTGACGTTAACAGCAACAGATCTTGAATTAGAAATGCTCGCAAACGCGTCCGTTATGAATCAAGGTGAAAACGGTAAATTAACTATTCCTGCAAAAAAGCTTTTAGATATTTGTAAAAGCTTACCAGATGACTCTGAGCTTATTTTCGAGACGAATAACGAAACTGTCATCATAAGTAGTGGCCGCAGCCGCTATTCATTGTCGACGTTACCTGCTACAGACTTCCCAAATATCGAAGAGTGGAAGGGCGACGTTGAGTTTAGAATTAACAAGTCTGATTTGCTTAGACTTATTGAAAGTACTCATTTTTCTATGGCAAATCAAGATGTTAGGTATTACCTAAACGGTATGTCTATAGAATCGGAAGGTCAAGAGATACGTTCAGTAGCTACCGATGGTCACCGATTAGCTATCTGTAAAATTGCGGATGAGAGCTTAGCCTTACCAAGTCGTCAGGTGATTGTTCCTCGAAAGGGCATTCTCGAAATTATCCGTTTATTAGACCCAGTAGAAGAAGAAATTCAGGTTTATCTAGGGTCAAACCATATTCGTATTATCGACAATGAGTACTCATTTACGAGTAAGTTAGTTGATGGTCGTTTTCCTGATTACCGCCGAGTGTTACCAAGAAATGGTGACAAAGTGCTTGAAACTAACAAAGATGAACTTAAGCAAGTTTTATCAAGAGCTTCAATTCTTTCTAATGAAAAATTCAAAGGTGTTCGCCTTAACTTCAATGCGTCTGAGTTAAAGATAACTGCTAACAATCCCGAGCAAGAACAAGCTGAAGAAGTAATTGAAGTAAACTTCCCGTACGAAGACTTGGAAATTGGGTTTAATGTTAGTTACGTCTTAGATGTTTTAAATGCTATCAAAGATAAAGAGGTTAAGTTTACGCTTGCGGACGCAAATAGCAGCGTTGTTATCGAAGGTCTTGGTGAAAATGAAGCATTGTACGTTGTCATGCCTATGCGTCTGTAATGAGTATTGAAAGTCTTTACGTAAAGAATTTTCGCAATCTGACAGAGCAAAGAATAAGTTTTAATTCAAATTTAAACTTTATAGTAGGCGATAACGGTAGTGGTAAAAGTAGTCTTTTAGAGGCTGTTTTTTTTCTTGGGCATGGGAAATCTTTCCGTACTTCAAAGTCAGATCTGGTTTGCCATTTTGATGAAGACGTTTTTTTTCTCAATGTAAAAGATGAGTCTTCTAATTCCTTTGGTTTGAGTAAAGGAAAAGAAGATGTCAGTTTTCTAATTAAGAAAAATGGTAATAGAGTAAGTAGGCTCTCAGAGCTTGCTACGGACTTTGCCGTTCAAGTTGTCACGCCAGAGAGTTTTAGATTGCTTTCTGGTGGAGCAAAAGAACGAAGAAAGTTTATCGATTTAGGAATGTTTCACGTGAAACATGAGTTTTCCTCTCAGTGGAAAATATTCTCCAAAATCCTTAGGCAAAGGAATGCATTACTTAAAAATAGATTCGAAAGTAAAAGCTACGAGTATTGGACAAATGAGTTTGTTACGTACTCCAAGTTGCTATCGGAGTTGCGAGAAAAGTATTGTGAACTGGTTTCTTCGGAACTAACTCAGTGGTTAAAGATTTTGTTACCAGAGTTAGTTGAAACTATCGATTTAAGTTATTATCGTGGTTGGTCAAAAAGTAGAGAGCTATTCGATGTGCTCGCTAGCCAAAGAGAAAAGGAATTTAATCAAGGGTTTTCTGTAGCTGGTGCTCAGAAGTTTGATTTTAAGTTTTTAATAGGTGGTCATTCGATAGAGCAAAAGCTGTCTCGTGGTCAACAAAAGTTGTTTTTACTTGCGTTAACTTTCGCACAGATGAAACTGATAGAAAAAGTTAAGCAAGTAAAACCAATTTTACTGATAGACGATATTGGCGCTGAACTAGATTTAAGTTCAAGAACTCGATTTAAAGAAGCAATCAGTACTTTGTCTTGTCAGATATTGATAACTGCAATTGAACAAGAGGCAATTAAGCCTCTTGTTTTCGCAGAAAATGAATTGAAGGAATACACCATGTTTCACGTGAAACATGGTCAAATATTAGAAAGTAAATAAATAGGCTAAACGCTATGACGGTAGAAAACGAATATGGCTCAGATAGTATTAAGGTCCTAAAAGGCCTTGATGCTGTGAGAAAAAGACCAGGGATGTACATCGGTGATACTGACGATGGTACTGGTTTACATCACATGGTATTCGAGGTTTTAGATAACTCTATTGATGAAGCGTTAGCGGGTCACTGTAATGACATTATCGTAACTATTCACTTAGATGGTTCAGTCTCAGTACGAGATGATGGTCGAGGCATTCCTACAGACATTCACCCTGAAGAAGGTGTATCGGCTGCAGAAGTTATCATGACGGTACTTCATGCTGGTGGTAAATTTGGCGGTGAAGACTCTGGTTATAAAGTTTCAGGTGGTCTACATGGTGTAGGTGTATCGGTAGTAAATGCATTGAGTGACAGATTAACTTTGACGATTCGTCGCAATGGTAAAGTGCATGAACAAGAGTATCACTTAGGTGAACCAAAAGAACCATTGGCTGTTGTTGGTGAAACAGATGGCACGGGTACAGAAGTACGCTTCTGGCCAAGCGCTGAAATTTTCTCAGATATTGAGTTTCACTACGATATTCTATTAAAAAGAATTCGCGAATTATCATTCTTGAACTCTGGCGTTTCAATCAAACTAATTGATGAACGTGAAGAAGATAAGAGCGAGCACTTCCACTATGAAGGTGGTATTCAAGCCTTCGTTGATTACTTAAACACAAACAAAACACCAGTTAATGAAGAAATATTCTATTTCGATTTAGCACGTGAAGATGGAATTGCTGTTGAAGTTGCTATGCAGTGGAATGATGGTTTCCAAGAGAATATTTTCTGTTTTACTAACAATATTCCTCAGCGAGATGGTGGCACTCACTTAAGTGGTTTCCGCGCTGCTTTAACTCGTACGCTAAACAGTTACATGGTTAAAGAGGGATTAAACAAAACTAAGAAAGGTGAAACTAATACTTCAGGTGATGACGCTCGTGAAGGTTTGACCGCTGTTATCTCAGTTAAGGTACCTGATCCTAAATTCTCTTCACAAACTAAAGACAAACTAGTTTCTAGTGAAGTTAAAACAGCTGTTGAACAAGCAATGGGTGAAAAGCTTGGTGAATATCTATTAGAAAACCCAAGCACGGCTAAAACTATCTTAATGAAGATTATTGATGCAGCCCGTGCACGTGAAGCAGCCCGTAAAGCGCGTGAGATGACACGTCGCAAAGGTGCGTTAGATATCGCCGGATTACCAGGAAAGCTTGCTGACTGTCAGGAAAAAGACCCTGCATTATCTGAACTGTATATAGTGGAGGGTGACTCTGCGGGTGGCTCGGCTAAGCAAGGTCGAAACCGTAAGAACCAAGCTATTTTGCCACTAAAAGGTAAAATTCTAAACGTTGAGAAAGCACGCTTCGACAAAATGATTTCCTCTGCTGAAGTTGGCACTTTGATTACTGCATTAGGTACAGGCATCGGTCGTGATGAATACGACCCAGAGAAACTTCGTTATCACAGTATCATCATCATGACCGATGCTGATGTCGATGGTTCTCACATTCGTACACTACTGTTAACTTTCTTCTATCGCCAAATGCCAGAAATCATGGAGAGAGGTCACGTGTTCATCGCTCAGCCTCCTTTATATAAAGTGAAAAAAGGTAAGCAGGAGCGTTACATCAAAGATGATGAAGCGTTAACTGAATACCTAACAACTTTAGCTTTAGAAAATGCCGAGATTCACGTAAATGAGTCTGCACCTGCGATTTCAGGTGTTGCGTTAGAACAATTGGTAAACGAGTTCCGCACAGTTAATGAAACTATTTCTCGTATTTCACGCCAAATTCCAGCTGATATTTTAGAGAAGATGATTTACAGCAATGTGGTAGAGGCTGCTGACTTTACTGACGAAGCTAAAGTTAAAGTATGGGCAATTAACTTAACAGAGCAATTAGAAAACCAAGAAGGTAATGGTTCTATTTATACTGTTAATGTTAAGCATGATAGCGAGCGAAATATCTTCCACCCAGTCTTTAACGTGCGTCAGCACGGCATAGACAAGGAATATAACTGTAGCTATGACTTTATTCACTCTAAAGAGTTTGGCGCGATTATGAGCCTTAACAAGGCGATTAACGGCTTAATGGAAGAGGGTGCATATGTTAAGCGTGGTGAGAAAGTTAAACCTGTAACTAACTTCGAACAGGCGCTTAACTGGTTAATGGCAGAATCTAAGCGTGGTCAATACATACAGCGTTACAAAGGTCTTGGTGAAATGAACCCTGATCAGTTATGGGAAACGACAATGGACCCAGAAACACGCCGTATGTTGAAAGTAACTATCGAAGACGCTATTGCTGCCGACCAGCTGTTTAACACTCTTATGGGTGATCATGTTGAGCCGCGTCGTAACTTCATTGAAGATAACGCTCTTAAAGTTTCAAACTTGGATGTTTAGTACTTCAATTCAGTTTTCGTAATAAGCGAATCCATATTTACAAAAGCTACCTTAGGGTGGCTTTTTTATTGCCTATTAGAAACTGTAAACTGAGAAAAAGTAAGGGATTACTAACGATTGAGAATAGACCAAATACTCTATCTCAGTTACAATCTGAGCATTAGAAAATTGTTGGAATTCCCGCCAGTTTCTGGGAATGAAGGCAATTTTTAATTTTTACCAATTAAAATAAATGCTTAGCTTAATTGGTACAGCAGAGTTTGCTGATTAACTAGCATGTTAAAATGCTAAATTTTATGCCCGATCATTAAATCGGGCATAATTGTTTTTAGCGTCGTGGTTTCAATCCACGATGCTTGTGTAACATGGCTGACGTGATACATACATCAATGTATAATCAGCTCAATTTTATTTGGACGATTTCGGAACGACATGAGTACGTTTGATATAAAAACCTTTCAAGGCCTAATCTTGCAATTACAAGATTACTGGTCACGACAAGGCTGTGTCATTATTCAGCCTTTAGATTTAGAAGTAGGGGCTGGTACTTTCCACCCAATGACATTCTTACGTGCGGTTGGCCCTGAGCCAATGAGCAGTGCTTATGTTCAACCATGTCGACGCCCAACAGATGGTCGTTACGGTGAAAATCCAAACCGTCTTCAGCACTACTACCAATTCCAAGTAATGTTGAAACCATCGCCTAAGAATATACAGGAACTCTACTTAAACTCACTAACAGAGCTAGGTATTGACCCGCTGGTACACGATATTCGCTTCGTAGAAGATAACTGGGAATCTCCGACGCTTGGCGCTTGGGGCCTTGGCTGGGAAGTATGGTTAAACGGCATGGAAATCACGCAGTTTACTTATTTCCAACAAGTTGGTGGTTTAGAGTGTGCACCAGTAACAGGTGAAATTACGTATGGTTTAGAGCGTTTAGCGATGTACATCCAAAACGTTGATAGCATTTATGACCTTGTTTGGACTGATGGTCCAATGGGTAAAGTCATGTACGGTGACGTTTTTCATCAAAACGAAGTTGAGCAGTCAGCTTACAACTTTGAACATGCTGACGTACCAGCGTTATTCGCGCAGTTCGATCACTGTGAAAAGGAAAGCCAGAAACTTATAGAAGCAGGTTTAGCATTACCAGCCTACGAGCAGGTAATGAAAGCGTCGCATGCATTTAACCTATTAGATGCACGTCATGCCATTTCTGTTACTGAGCGCCAACGTTATATTCTGCGAGTGCGCGCACTGTCAAAAGCATGTGCTGAAGCATACTACGCTAAGCGTGAAGAGTTAGGATTCCCTCTGTGCCGTTCTGAAGAAGGAGAAAGCTAATGACAACAGAAACTTTACTCATTGAACTCGGTACAGAAGAGTTACCACCGAAGTCGTTAACAACATTAGCTTCGACTTTCCATGATCAAATTACTGCTCAATTTACTGAGCTCGGATTGGCTTTTGAAACTAGCCAATTGTTTGCATCTCCACGTCGCCTTGCGGTTCAGGTCAAAGGGCTTGAATCAAAGCAAGAAGACAAAGTTGTTGAGAAGAGAGGACCTTCGGTAAGCGTAGCGTTTGATGAAAACGGCGTAGCAAGTAAAGCTGCAGAAGGTTGGGCTCGTTCAAACGGCATCACGGTTGAACAGGCTGAACGCTTAAAAACCGACAAAGGCGAGTGGCTATTACACAAAGCGACCCAACTAGGTAAGTCAATTGAAGCGCTACTACCAGACGTAGTAAACAAAGCTGTTGCTAAACTGCCAATTCCAAAGCCAATGCGTTGGGGAAGTTCTCGTACTCAGTTTATTCGTCCAGTTCACACGTTAGTAATGCTTTATGGTGACAAGCTTATCAGTGGAACTGTGTTAGATGTTGAATCTTCGAATGTTAGCTTAGGCCATCGCTTTCATCACCAAGGCGACTTAGTGATTAAAAGCGCAGATAGCTACGTAGCTGATTTAGAGGCAGGCTATGTTTTAGCGGACTTTGCACAACGCAAAGCGCTGATCGAGAAAGAAGTAGTTAAAGCAGCAGAAGCATTATCTGCAAACGCTATTGTAGACCCTGACTTACTTGAAGAAGTGACGGCACTTGTTGAGTGGCCTGTTGTACTTGTAGGTGAATTTGAAGAGCCTTTCCTTGCAGTACCGAAAGAATCACTAATTTACTCAATGCAAGATCACCAGAAGTATTTCCCTTTAGAAACCACCGATGGTGAACTGGTTAACAAGTTTATCTTTGTAACGAATATCGAAAGCAAAGATCCACAACAAGTAATCTTTGGTAATGAAAAGGTTATTCGTCCGCGTCTTGCGGATGCTGAATTCTTCTTCAATACGGACAAGAAAGTATCTTTGGAGTCGCGTCTAACAAGCTTAGAAAGTGTACTTTTCCAAAAACAACTTGGTACGCTTAAAGATAAATCAGAGCGTATCGCTCAGTTAAGTAAGATCATTGCAGAACAACTTGGTGAAAATGCAGCTCAGGCTGAACGTGCAGGTCTACTGAGTAAAACTGACTTAATGACTGATATGGTACTAGAATTCCCGCAAGTACAAGGGACTATGGGTAAATACTACGCTGAGCATGATGGTGAAGCACCAGAAGTTGCTCAGGCACTAGAAGACCAGTATCGCCCACGTTATGCTGGTGATAGCCTTCCGGAAGCGAATATTGGCTGTGCAGTAGCTATCGCTGACAAAATTGATACGCTAGTAGGTATTTTTGGTATTAACCAAGCGCCGAAAGGTGATAAAGACCCATTTGCACTTCGTCGTGCTGCCATTGGTGTTATTCGAATTATCATCGAGAAGGGTCTAACGCTAAATATTGAAGCTCTAGCTTCAGCTAGTATCGCGTCATATGGCGATAAGCTGGTTAATGAAAATACTTTAGCAGACGTGCTTAACTTTGTTTTAGGTCGTTACAAAGCTTTCTACCAAGAACAAAGCGTAAGTGTAGATATCATTCAGTCTGTACTCGCTAAAGCACCAAATGCGCCTTTAGATTTTGATCAGCGAGTTAAAGCGGTAACACACTTTAAGTCAATGCCTGAAGCTGAAACTTTAGCTGCAGCTAATAAGCGTGTAGGTAACATCCTAGCGAAATTTGATGGTGAGTTGTTTGAATCTGTGAATGCGGACTTACTAAGTGAGCAAGCAGAGAAAGACTTAGCTGCAACCTTTGATAAAGTAAAAGCGTCAACTGCACATGCTATTGAAAACAAAGATTACCAAGCGGTATTGTCAGCTCTTTCTTCACTGAAAGCGGATATCGACAATTTCTTCGAACACGTTATGGTAATGGCTGATGACGAAGCTGTGAAAACTAATCGTTTAACCTTGCTTAACGCAATAAGAAATAGCTTCTTAGAAGTCGCGGACATTTCGTTACTACAGTCGTAACAACGACAGGGCTTTAACTATACCTATATTATTAAAAAAGGAGGCTTTAGCCTCCTTTTTTAATAATATAGGTATAGGGTAGCTGTTCTATATTTTGCTCTAATAAAGCATGCTCCATAAAACGGCAAAAACTGGGCACGTCTCTACTTGTTGAGGGGTCATCTGCCTTTATCATTAAGGTTTCGCCTTTGTTCATTGTTCTAATTTTCTTTCTAATCATCATCACCGGTTCAGGACATCTTAGTCCGATAGCATCGAGAAAATAATCAGTATCTTGTTGTGAAACTTTACTCATGGGGCTTAGCCAAATATTCAAGCGGCGGTTATTAATGCATGAGATCCTACATTAGAAAGTTGCTCGATAAAAGTTTCTGGTATCCTTGCCTTTACGATTAGGCCCATTTTTAGATGTATATCAAAGGGAGTTTACAATTCATTGAACAATTATCGATAAATAAGTCAAATCTATGCCTTGCATTCGTCGTGAAGGCATGAATAATCCTAGAGAAAGACAACAATTTATTCGATTCTATGTTTCCAAATTGGCTGCGTAAATTTTCCCTAGCATGTTGTTTAATCTCTGCGACTAGCTCGACATTTGCTGTTGATAACAATAACCCTCAACGTAAAACTTTCTTAAAAGCAGAAAAGAATGTTTGGCAACCTGAATCCAGCGACTATAAAACATTATACGAGCAACTTCATTTCTACCCACTGCAACCTTACTTAGATCAACGCAGATTAATGCACCGGATAAAACTCTCTGATGCTAATGAAATAGAAGCGTTTTTAGAGCAATACCAAGGTACTCCGCTAGACTGGCCACTTAGAAAGAAATGGCTACATTATTTAGCCAAGCGAGAGCGCAAAGCACTCTTTCTTAAATTTTACGTAGAAAATAACGATGCTAAACTGAATTGCCTAAGGCTTAGCTATCAACTAGATGCTGGCTTACCTTCAAGTGTTGTTCTGCCACAAGTAACAAAATTATGGCTTGTTGGTAAATCTCAAGATAAAGCGTGTGACCCAATTTTTAAGAAATGGTCTACTGCAGGCTACAGAACACCTAGTGTTGTATGGAAGCGGCTAGGTTTGGCCGCTGATGGCGGTAAGCACACGTTAATTCCATACTTAACTGGTCTGTTGCCTAAATCAGAACAGTATCTGGGTCGTTTGTGGCACAAGGTACGCAGAGACCCTGCCTACATTCGCAAACTTTCTCGTTTCACAAACTTTAATGAGAAAGAGACTGAAATTATGGCGTATGGCTTAAAACGCCTAATTTGGAGAGATCCTAGTACGGCTTTATCGACATACCAAAATGCTGAGAAAAAATTCAATTTTACTGAGGAACAAAAGGCGTATCTGGCTTCAAGGTTTGCCTTAGCATTGGCGAGTAAAGGTCATAAAAAAGCACCTGAATGGTTAGATAGGGTGACAGAAGAGTATTTAGATAGCCATTTAATACAGTGGAAACTCGCCGATGTACTCAAGAACCAAAATTGGCAAGAGGTTCGCAATCGACTCGAAGCGTTGCCTGAATCAAAACATCAGGCTCACCAATGGCGCTATTGGTATGCTCGGTCGTTAGAGCAACTTGGTGAGCAAGCAAAAGCTAAGGATTTACTGACGGATTTAGCGAGCACTCGTCATTATTACGGGTTTATGGCTGCACAGCACCTCGGGCTGCCGAAAGAACTTCAGCATCAACCCTTGAATTACTCAGTAGCAGAAAAAAACAAAGCTTTGTTAAATCCAGCCGCTAAACGAGCATTCGAATTATTTTATATCGGACGATACAGTGATGCTCGAAAGGAGTGGAACTACTGGTTGTCACAACTACCTATGTCAGAAAAGTTAATGGCTGCTAGTATTGCACATGAGAAAGGGTGGTTTGATAGGCCAATTTTTGCTCTTTCAGCTCTCGGTTACTTAAACGATGTAGATTTAAGATTCCCGATGGCTTACGGCGAAGAAATTCAAAAATCATCAGCAAAACATAATATTGATCCAAGTTGGGCGTTTGCCATTGCGCGACGTGAAAGTTCTTTTATGCGTGATGCTCACTCTTCGGTAGGAGCGAGAGGTTTAATGCAAATTATGCCTGCCACAGCAAAACAATTGGCGCGCAAAACAGTGTCTAGCAGATACCTATTAAATGCCGAAAACAATATCGATTTAGGG
Organism: Thalassotalea sp.; assembly: GCA_022448425.1. Lineage (GTDB taxonomy): Bacteria > Pseudomonadota > Gammaproteobacteria > Enterobacterales > Alteromonadaceae > Thalassotalea_F. Next base: position 40,692 of record JAKVCY010000086.1, read on the forward strand.
ACTAAGTACTTACGACAACTATTAGAACGTTACGATGGTAACGCCATCTTGGCTACTGCGTCCTACAATGCAGGCCCACATCGCGTTAAGCAATGGCTTAAGCGAGATACGGGGAGTTTACCAACCGATATGTGGATTGAAATTATTCCGTTTAAAGAAACCAGAGATTATGTGAAAAGTGTGATGGCATACCAACAAATATATCAGCACAAACTGAATATTGAGAACAAATCTCCATTTAACCATATTGTTGGTACAAGCATAGGTGGTAACGCTGCTATAGCGGTTGGTGAGTAACACCTTTGTTAACTGCGAACGTCAACGGTGGAAAGCTTAATAGCAAAGCGTTTTCACCGCACCTGACAAGGTGTTGGACCAATAATTGCTTGTTAGAAGTTGAATATACCAATTGTATTAAATATTTAATCTATTGAGAGCTGTGTCAGGAAATTTAGAACAAAACAAAGTGATGTCGTTGTAGTCATTCTCCAACAAAGAAATTTGTGAAGTTACCACTTTCCTGACGAACTCCCAAGGGCGAATTTAAAAGGCTTATACGCCGCGTTGCTGACTTTGATAAGGGAACCACACGGATGTGGTGAATTAGGAAAACGCAGGACGCAGTTGTCGAGAATAACCATTACCTGCAATCAGCGTCTTGCCTCTAAGCCTTTTAATTCTCGCTGAATAGTCAAATAATTAATGTAATTGGTATTATACGCGGTAAAATATCAGCATATTGCTGAGTCATACTGCTCAGCTAGGTTAATTGGAAAGTGCGATGACAAGTTTAGCAAGTCTTTATCCTGCTCATATCAATGAGCTACAAATACGAACCCGAAATGTTTTAAATCGTGAAAACCTCTACGGCCTTGTTATTCATTCAGGTAAAGAACTCAAAGCGTTTCTTGACGACAATAGCTACCCATTTCGCGTTAACCCACACTTTAAGCATTGGCTACCGTTAACCAATGTCCCTAACAGTTGGTTGATTCTCAATGGTAGTGACAAGCCTGTACTAGTCTATTACCAGCCAGTTGATTTTTGGCATAAAGTGGAAGTGTTAAGTGAAGACTACTGGAATGCTCACTTCGATATTAAAGTCATCGCAAATGCTGCAGATGTTGGACAGTTTTTGCCTTATGACAAGGCAAATATCGCTTATATCGGTGAACACATCGAAGTAGCAACGGCGTTGGGCTTCGAGCATATTAACCCAGAGGCCGTGCTTAATTACTTACATTTTCATCGCGCATACAAAACTAGCTATGAGCACGAATGTATGCGTTATTCGTCAGCAAAAGCGGTAGCAGGTCATAAAGCTGCGAAAGCAGCTTTTCTAGCTGGTGAGAGCGAATTCGAAATACAGCACGCTTATTTACAGGCTACATCGCACACCGATAGCGAGACTCCTTATGGCAATATTGTAGCGCTTAATGAGAATGCAGCGATTTTACACTACACCGCTTTAGAACGCTCTAAGCCTTCAAGCCCTCGCTCATTTTTGATAGATGCTGGTGCTAACTTCCATGGGTATGCGTCTGATATCACCCGAACCTATGCGTTTGAGCAAAATGATTTTGCATCACTTATTGCAAGAATGGATAAGCTAATGTTAGCGGCTGTTGATGGCTTGAAGCCTGGTAAGAGCTACGTAGACCTTCACTGTGAAACCTATGCACAAATCGCTGAGGTATTAGCAGAGTTTAATATTATCAACGTAAGTGCATCTTCTGCGGTTGAGGCCGGTATTGTGTCAACGTTTTTCCCACATGGGCTAGGGCACCACTTAGGCTTGCAAGTACATGATATGGGTGGTTTTATGGCAGATGAGCGTGGAACACATATCGACACGCCAAGCCAGCACCCATTCTTAAGAACCTCGCGAGTTATAGAAGTTGATCAGGTATTTACAATAGAACCTGGTTTGTATTTTATTGACTCACTGCTCGCTGATTTGAAAGCGAGCAAGCACGGCGATATGGTTAACTGGCAAACTGTTGAGCAGTACAAGCCTTTCGGTGGTATTCGCATAGAAGACAATATTATTGTCCATCAATCACATAACGAGAACATGACGCGAGATGCCAATCTCGACTAATGGCTAGTTATCCCTACATTACTAATGATTTTATGCATGAAACGATTGTTAACCGCAGTCGTTTCCTTTGCTATTTGTTTCCTTGCAGCGATGACTCAACGTTCAAGTCTCGTCTGAAGCAATTGCAATTAGAACACCCAAGTGCTAATCATCACTGTTACGCTTTTGTCGCTGGTGTACCTTCGAACGGCCAAATGTATGGTTTTTCTGACGATGGAGAGCCCTCGGGCACGGCAGGAAAGCCAATGTTGGCGATGCTACAAGGTAGTGATATTGGGCATATAGGCGCGATAGTTGTTCGCTATTTTGGTGGCGTAAAACTTGGAACAGGCGGTTTGCAACGCGCGTATGGTGGGGCTGTACGTGAAGCGCTGGCACTTGTAGAAACTGCCATTAAAGTACCCATGTCTACTAGAGTGCTGACATGCAATTATCAGCAAGTTAAGGATATTCAACACTTAGTAAAACAGACTGAGTCTGAAATAAGCCAAGAAGATTACCAAGAAAATGTTAAATTTGTATTGGCTATCCCAGATGATCAACTTAAACTATTTGAACAACAACTGCTTACCTTATCTGGTGGGAGCTTAACGCTCGACAAGCTTGATACCGATAAGCCAAGTTAAGCCAACAGTAAAACTATAACTCAGTGCAATATAGAAACATCATACGTATTTTAGGTTTATTGGTGACCTTGTTAAGTGTCACCATGCTGCCGCCAGCTATTGTTTCACTTATCTATCGAGACGGTGGTGGTGTTCCATTTTTGATGGCGTTTCTGTGGTGTTTGTTAATAGGCTTATTTTCTTGGTATCCAAACAGGTTAAAAAAAGACGACCTCAGAGCTCGAGAAGGCTTCCTCATCGTTGTATTGTTCTGGGTGGTATTAGCTAGCTTCTCTGCAATTCCATTGATGCTGCTAGAAACACCAAACCTATCGACTACCGACGCTTTCTTTGAGGCCTTTTCGGGGCTAACAACAACTGGTGCGACGATTCTAATTCAAATCGACGGACTGCCACATGCGGTGCTGTTTTATCGCCAGCAGTTGCAGTGGTTAGGCGGTATGGGGATCATCGTTTTAGCGGTAGCGGTACTTCCTATGTTAGGTATTGGTGGGATGCAGCTTTATCGAGCTGAAACGCCAGGTCCGGTGAAAGACTCTAAGATGACACCACGGATAGCCGATACTGCCAAACATCTTTGGTATATTTATCTTGCGTTAACTGTTGCATGTGCGACGGCATATTGGCTTGCAGGCATGTCAGTATTTGATGCAATTTGTCACTCATTCTCGACCATTGCTATTGGTGGATTTTCGACACACGATGCCAGTATTGGCTATTTTAATAGCCCAGTTATTAACTTGATTTGTGTCTTTTTCCTAATTATAGCGGGTGTTAACTTTGCGCTTCACTATGCGGCGGTTCAGAATAAGTCGTTGCGCAATTATTTCTCAGACCCTGAGTTTAAGGTATTTATTGCCATTCAAGTGGTGCTAACATTAATTTGTTTCGCCGTTTTAATGTCAACGGGTTATTATCAAGACGCCGATGTCGCGCTTGATCAAGCGCTATTCCAATCTGTCTCAATCAGCACCACCGCTGGTTTTGCAACAACATCATTTGCTGATTGGCCAACCTTGCTACCACTACTGCTAATTTTTGCTAGCTTTATCGGCGGCTGTGCAGGTAGTACGGGCGGTGGTATGAAAGTCGTGCGCATTGTCTTGCTATACCTTCAAGGTTTACGAGAGCTAAACAAGTTGGTGCATCCTAAGGCTATTTTCACCATTAAGCTTGGCACAAAAGCATTACCTAACCGTGTTATTGAAGCGGTATGGGGTTTCTTTTCTGCATATGCCGCGGTGTTTGTTATTTGTATGTTGTTATTGCTCGCATCGGGGATGGACGGCATTACTGCATTTACAGCAGTAGCGGCTTGTATGAACAACTTAGGCCCAGGGTTGGGAGGTGTTGCTGCTAACTTTGCTGGCATTAATGACTTTAGTAAGTGGGTATTGATCGTTGCGATGCTATTTGGACGACTGGAAATATTCACCTTATTGGTGTTATTCACTCCTGCCTTTTGGCGTAACTAGTCTTGATGTTATTTAGGCCATAGAGTTCAAAGAAAAAGCGCAGTTAGTTTGAGTGACTAACTGCGCTTTTTTTATAGGTATTAGATACTTTGTTTACATTAGAAGTAAATAACACCCACCTGAAATAGCTTCTCTACATCTGATATGTATTTCTTGTTTACTAAGAACAAAATTACGTGGTCTTCTTCCATTATCACGGTGTCAGAGTGAGCAATTAGGACCTCGTCGCCACGAACTATCGCACCAATAGTGGTACCCGGTGGTAGTTTTATATCGCGTATTTCTTTACCGACAACTTTTGAAGAGGTTTCATCACCTTTAGCGACGATTTCAATCGACTCTGCGGCACCGCCACGTAAGCTGTAAACATTATTAATTGTTCCTTTACGCACATGGGTTAATAGCGCTGAAATTGTTGCATGTTGCGGAGATATGGCGATATCAATGCTACTGCCATGAACGAGATCTACGTATGCATCACGTTGAATCAGTACCATAGTTTTACGAACGCCGAGCTTCTTCGCTAACAATGAGGACATGATGTTGGCTTCGTCATCATTAGTAACCGCGATAAATACATCGAACTGGTCAATATGTTCTTCCATCAGTAGCTCTTGATCCGAAGAGTCACCAACAAATACTAAGGTGTTATCCAGTTCCTGCGTTAACTGATGAGCGCGAGTAGGAGAGCGCTCAATAAGTTTCACCTGATGATTCTTTTCTAAGATCTTGGCAAGGCCTGCACCAATGTTACCGCCGCCCGCAATCATGATACGACCGTAAGCTGGTTCAAGCTTTTGCAGCTCATTCATCACTGCACGAATATGTTTACTGGCCGCGATAAAGAAGACTTCATCATCGGCTTCAATAACGGTTGTGCCTAATGGTCGAATAGGGCGACCATTCCGGTAAATAGCAGCTACGCGCGTATCAACGTTTGGAATGTGCTCTTTAAGCGTAGAAAGCGCATGGCCAACAAGTAATCCACCATAATAAGCTTTTACAGCAACCAAACTCACTTTACCGCCAGCAAATTCGAGTACCTGCAGTGCGCCAGGGTAATCGATTAAGTGTGTGATATCGCGCGTTACTAATTGCTCTGGTGCAATAACGTGGTCGACAGGTATGTGGTCTTTATTGAATAATTCATTCTTACGTCGAACAATTTGAGATGAACGAATACGTGCCACTTTCTTTGGCGTGCTAAACAATGTATAGGATATTTGGCAGGCGATCATGTTGGTCGCGTCGTCATTCGTTACAGCAATGATCATATCTGCATCGTCAGCGCCAGCATTCGCCAGTATATCTGGATGACATCCTTCGCCAGCTACAACTTGTAGATCTAGTTTATCTTGTAACTCATGCAGCTTTTCGGCATCAACATCAACGATAGTGATTTCGTTGCGCTCACCTACAAGGTTCTCTGCTAGTGTGCCGCCTACTTGGCCAGCACCGATTATTATTATTTTCATTGCCTACACTATTTACGTCTAATTCAAGTCCTAGCTAAGCTTCTTTCTTAACTTAGCGTAGTAGAAACCATCCATATCTTGCTCGCCAGGCAAAATTTGCCAACCGATATTGCCTTGATATTCCGGCAAATCGATTAATTCTGCATCTTCTTGTTCAGCCAAAAACGCTTTGATTTGCTCGCTGTTTTCCGCTGGCAAAATACTGCAGGTAGCATAGAGCAAAGTACCACCGGGCTTAAGTAATGACCATGTTTTTTTCAGAATGTCTCGCTGCAATGAAACAAGGCTCTCGATATCGCTCGCTTTGCGCAGCCATTTGATATCAGGGTGTCTTCTGATAACACCTGTTGCAGAGCAAGGCGCATCAAGCAGGATGCGATCAAATTGGTCACCTTGCCACCAAATGCTTGGGTCGGCAGCATCTGCCGCAACGAGCTCGGCAGACAAGCCAATACGTTCGAGGTTTTCTTGCACGCGTGCAAGGCGTTTGTCATCAATATCCAGTGCAGTCATGCTCTCGATATCCGGCGCTAACTCCAAAATATGACAGGTTTTACCACCTGGTGCTGCACAGCTATCCAATACCTTATCACCGCTTTGACAGTCTAATAAACGTGCGGCTTGTTGCGCTGCCGCATCTTGAACTGATGCTGCGCCTTCAGAGAAATCTGGTAGTTTATTGACGTCAGTCGCTTGCCCAAGTTTGAGTGCGCCTGACAGCGGATCTTCTGCAGCGATAGCAATTTCAGCATCGATTAGTGTTTTTTTATAGTCAGTAATGGTATTTTGGCTTTGGTTCACCCGTAACCACATCGGTGGTTTTTCTTGATTAGCTGCCAACACTCCTTGCCATTGCTCTGGGTAAGCAAGCTGAACTTTCTTAATAAACCAACTCGGATGGTTGTATTTGATTGCATCGCTAGGTAAGTGATTACTTGCTTCTTCGCTTTCTTTCTGTTCTTTTTGCATGCGTTGGAAGCTACGCAAAATAGCATTCACCAAATTCTTAAAGTGTTTAGCTTTTAAAGAGGAAGTGGCCGCGACGGTTTCACTAACCGCTGCATGATCGGGAATACGCATGTATTTGAGTTGATAAATACCGACAAGCAACAAGAAGTGACAAGAACGTTGCTTACCTTTTAGCGGTTTATCCATGAGTTGCTGAACAGTGTACTCAAGCTCTGGTAGGTATCTCAAAACACCGTAGCAAATCTCTTGCAGTAACCCTTTATCTTTTGCGGCTATGCGGCTGGAGTTATGCGGAATTTCTTCGGCTAAACTGCGACCTTTGTCGACAACAGAAAAACAAATTTGCGCAGCGATGGCGCGAATATTTACTGGCATGATTTACCTGTGATCAGTTGTCCTGCTTTGAACCAATCAGCGCGACCGTTTAGCACATCTTGTACCGGTAGCGGTTTCTTTCCGGGCAATTGCAGTACTCTGATATTAATTGCTTGCTCACCTGTGGCAACACAAATACCAGATTTATCTGCCGATAAAATTGTGCCAGCACTAGCATCCTTAGGGGACTCAGTAATACTCACTTGATGAACCTTAAGGGTATGCACTTTATCTTTTTCGTCAGTAAAGGTAATTGTGCTACCTGGCCATGGGGTAAATGCGCGTAGTTTGAGGTCTATGACATTTGCAGGTAATTGCCAGTTAATTTCAGCATCTGCTTTGTCGAGTTTCTTTGCGTAGGTAGCCAACCCATCATCTTGAGGCTCGCGAGGATAATCACCACCGGCCATTAAAGCTAAGGTTTCGACAAGTGCTGTTGGACCTAATTCTGCAAGCTTTGCATATAGGCTGGCACTAGTGTCAGTTGTTTCAATTGCACAGCTCGCCTTTAGGATCATGTCTCCAGTATCAAGGCCTTCGTCCATTTGCATGATGGTAACGCCTGTTTCAGGATCGCCAGCTTCAAGTGAGCGTTGTATTGGTGCCGCGCCGCGCCATTTAGGTAGCAGTGAACCGTGAACATTAATACAGCCTAAACGCGGTGAATCTAGAATCACTTTAGGTAATAACAATCCGTAGGCTACGACAACCATAACGTCTGCGTTGAGTGCTTTTAACGTCTCCTGATCTTCAACTTCTTTGAAGTTCTTTGGTTGGTAAACGGGGATGTCATGGTCAATAGCTAAGTTCTTTGTGACACAAGCGGTAAGCTTTTTGCCGCGACCCGCAGGCTTGTCTGGTGGACAATAGGCTGCAATTACATTGTGCTCTGAATCAATAAGCGCTTGCAGGTGTTTAGCCGCAAAGTCGGGCGTACCTGCAAAAATAACATTTAATGGTTTGGTCAAGATGTCGTCCTGAGAGGTATTTAAGCTTTTGCGGCCAGACGGGCTTCTTTTTCGAGTTTGGTTTGAATACGCTTTCGCTTCAATGGCGAAAGATAGTCAACAAACAGCACGCCTTTAAGGTGGTCGAGTTCGTGTTGAATACAAATACTCAGTAACTCGTCTGCATCGCGAGTAAATTCGTTGCCGTCACGATCAAGCGCTTTAACTGTAACTCGCTCATGGCGATCTACTTTTGCGTAGCAGCCAGGCACTGACAAACAGCCTTCTTCGTTAATAAAGGTTTCATCACTCTTTTGAACGATTTCAGGATTGATTAATGTGATCGGGTCACTTTTATCTTCGGTAGTATCCATTACAACGATGCGTTGATGGATGTTAACTTGTGTAGCAGCTAAACCAACGCCATTTTCGGCATACATAGTTTCAAACATATCATCGACAATCTTGCGAATGTCATCGTTTACTTCTGTTACTTCTTCAGCTTTGGTTCGCAATCTTTCATCAGGAAAGCGTAAAACGGTTAAAACGGTCATAATTTTTACAAATAAATAGCGATAATTTATGTAGGATGTTATGTTTCAATTTTAGCCATTAAATAACATTAATAATAGTGGTTTGAAGTTTTTGTATTAAATGGACAAGAGTAGCATGATAAAAAAAATTATACTCTCGGCATCATTCTTCACTTTACCTTGGCTTTCCTTTGCCGATGAATTGCAGATAAATGAAGAAGCACCACAGACGTATATCGTCGAGGAAGGTGATACGTTATGGGACATTTCTTCAATTTTCCTCGAGCAGCCTTGGCTATGGCCACAACTTTGGCGACTCAACCCTGAAATTAGTAACCCTCACTTAATCTATCCTGGTGACGTGTTAAGACTTGTTTATGATGAACAAGGTGAACCACAACTTATTGTTGAGCAAGAACCTGTTGTAACTGAAGTTGTTGAAGCCAAGCCTAGAGTTAAGCCGACCATTAAATTGTCGCCACAACTTCGCAAGCAAATGAAAAAAGAGCCAATTCAAACGTTGCCGCTCAATGTCATTGCTCCTTACATGCAATATGACCACTTATTAACGCAAGCAGAAATTGACGAATTACCTCATGTTTTAGGAAACGACGACGGTCAAAAGTCCGGTATAGACAATCATAAACTTTACGTGAATGACGATCTTGAAGTAGGTAAGTCTTACGCTATTTATCATGTTGGCGCTGAAATTATCGATCCTGAGACTGAACTTCCTTTGGGCTTCGACGTTAAGTTAACGGGAACCGCGCAAGCAATTCGGGCTGGTGATATGGCGAACCGTCGTCCATCAACATTACTCGTTAATTCTGCAAATCGCGAAATACGCTCAGGTAATGTAGTTATGCCAATTAATGAAGGGCAGTTATTACCTTCGTTCTTCACGATGCAAACAGCTGATGAATCAATCAGAGGTATTATTGTTAAGTCGTCTAGTGATGGCCGTGAATTTGGTAAGTTAGAAGTCATCATGATTAACCGCGGCAGCGATGATATGGTGAAAGTAGGTGATATCTTGTCGATTAAGCGACAAAGCCCTGCTATTGTTGAAACGCGAAATGGTCCTGAATACAAGAAAACTGCATCTCGTTGGACAAGAATGTCGACTAGCGATGAGGCTGAGTACAACATGCCAGAAGAATCTCTTGGTCATGTCATGGTATTCAAAGTTTATGAAAACGCATCAATGGCACTGATTATGCGGACGTCCAAGCCGATTCGATTACAAGATGTTGTTGTTTCACCAGCACAAGAAGAGATGTAAAACGCGTTTTAAATCCTAATAAATTGAAAATAAAGGCATATCTACTATAACTAGTGATATGCCTTTTTTATTTCTGCTGAGAATTTTGTCTCAATCAGTTTAGGCATCAGTTACATCATCACTTAAGGAGAAGTGAGTTGGATACAAAGGATGCCGCGTTATGGCTGGCGCTTAAACTCGTACCTAGGTTGAGTATTCATAAAAAGTTATCTCTAGTAGAAGCTTATGGACTTGAAGATCTATTTACACTGGATCGGCAAACACTTTTATCTATGGGGCTAACCGAAAAACAGGCGGACGCAATTACGGGACCTGATAATGCGTTAATAGACCGAGTGATTGCGCAAACGCAAGCGGCTCACAGCATCCTAATAACTTACGGGAGTTCTTCGTATCCGAATCAACTCAAAGAAATCTACGACCCACCGTTAGTGCTATGGGTTAAGGGGGATGCAGAGTTACTTGCAAGTCAGCAAATTGCATTAGTAGGCAGTAGGGCGGCAACCCCTAATGGTGCTGCGATGGCTAAGCAACTGGCATCGGAGCTGTCCAGTGAATTAACAATCACCAGTGGTTTAGCAATCGGTGTCGACGGGGCAAGTCACCAAGGTGCGCTAGAGGCAAACGGATTTACTATTGCTGTTGTTGGTACTGGTATCAACCGAATGTATCCTGCTCGACATAAAAAACTGGCGCAGCAAATTATTGAGTCTAACGGTGCCATTGTTAGCGAGTTTTTACCTGATACGCCAGCTAAACCTGGTCATTTTCCGAGGCGGAATCGTATTATTAGTGGCTTGAGTTTGGCCACTGTGATTGTCGAAGCAGAGGTTAAAAGCGGTTCACTGATAACAGCGAAGTTTGCACTTGAGCATAACCGTGACGTTTTTGCGGTGCCAGGCTCTCCATTTAACCCAATGGCAAAAGGAGGGAACTTTTTGATTAAACAGGGGGCTAAATTAATTGAAACAGCCGCCGACATAATGGAAGAGTTAGGTATTTCGACCTCTTCGAGTTTCGGTAATAGCCTAGGTCGTCAGGCAACAGATAATTCTGTAAAAATTCATGATAAGGGCTTGTTAAACGATTCATTGTTAGCTAGTGTGGACTATGAAATCACTCCCGTAGATATAGTGGTTTCCCGGTGTAAACTTCCCACAGATGAAGTGTTAACCCGGCTAACAATGTTAGAGCTTAGAGGTCTGGTATCTGCGGTGCCTGGAGGCTATCTTAGATTGCATAGGGGGTAATTATGTTTGATATTCTTATGTACCTGTTTGAGAACTATATTCACTCTGAAGCAGAAATTATGGTGGACCATGATGAGCTGACGGACGAGTTAAAGCGCGCAGGCTTCCACCAAGACGAAATATACAAAGCGTTGTCTTGGCTAGAAAAGTTAGCTGACTTACAAAACAATGATGAGCACCCTTATTTAACCCGTTTAAACGGTAACTCAACACGTGTTTACACCGCCGATGAAATGCGCCGTTTAGACACTGATTGCCGTGGCTTTTTAATGTTCCTAGAGCAAGTGAATCTGCTTGATGTGACAACACGTGAAATGGTGATTGATCGTGTCATGGAGCTCGATACTAAAGATTTCTATCTAGATGACCTCAAGTGGGTGGTGCTGATGGTGCTGTTTAATGTACCTGGGAAAGAAAGTGCTTACTCCCAAATGGAAGACTTAATTTTTGACGAACAACCTGAAGGGCCGCTGCATTAGCGGCTCTTCTCTTTTTAGGGTTGTTTTAGCATGCCAACTTGTATGGCATAATAGCAGCTAATTGTTTTTCGAAATTCATTCTATCTAACTCAATCTACTTATGTCGCAATCAGATGACCAACTATTCTCTCAACATGAGCATGCCTTAGAGCAAGCGTATGGCGTATGTCCAGAGTGTGGTAGTGAATTACTGATTAAGCGTGGTAAGTCGGGCGCATTTATAGGCTGCGCCAACTATCCAACCTGTCAATACACAAGGCCTGTGCACGAACAAACTAAAGTTGAAGATCGTGTATTACCTGGTTCTGAATGTCCTGAATGCGGACATGAACTCGCTGTTAAGCAAGGTCGTTACGGAATGTTTATCGGTTGTACAAACTTCCCTGCCTGTCATCATATCGAACATGAGGGTGGTGACGAAGCTGATACTAGTGATGAGGTAACGTGCCCAAGTTGCAAAAAAGGTCACCTAACAAAGAAGACCACGCGCTATGGAAAAGCCTTTTACCCTTGCGACACTTACCCTAAGTGTAAGTTTGCGGTGAATCACGAACCGGTTAAGGGGAGTTGTGAAAAATGTGGTTTTGAGCTGTTGTTGAAACGCCAAATGGCCAGTGGTGAAAAACTGCAGTGTGCTGATAGAAAGTGTGGTCACTTTCAATCAGCACAATAAGTTAGGCGTTTAATTTAGGCTTCGCCTTCAGGTCTATAGTTTACCTATTAAGCCTTTGGCATATGCTTGAATATCTGCAAATGCTGTCGAAGGTAACATTTCTGCGACTTCCGATAGCCTTTCAGCCAATTCTGTATTGCTTGATGCAGAAACATTGATATGTCCCATTTTGCGACCCGGACGTTTACCTTTTCCATACCAATGCAAGCTAACACTCGGCACAGATAAAATAGCATTAGGCACTGTATCTTCACCTAAAATGTTAATCATGGCCGTTGGTCTCACAAGATTGCCGCTCCCTAATGGCAAGCCAGCTACAGCACGGATATGATTTTCAAATTGGCAAGTGTCTGCACCTTGTTGTGTCCAGTGCCCCGAATTATGAACGCGCGGCGCAATTTCATTAACAAGCAGTTGATCGCCTACTTGGAAGAACTCAATCGCAAGTACACCAACATAATTGAGTGCGTTTGCAACGTTATCGAACATAGCCTGCGCCTGCTGCTGCAGTGCTTCATTGTTTTCAATGGCAACAGTAACTGTTAATACGCCGTTGGTATGGTGATTCTCGACAAGAGGGTAAACTTTCGTATTGCCTTGTGTGTCTCTCATACCAACAAGTGACACTTCGCGATCGAATGGTACCATTTGCTCTGCTACTACGGCGTGTTTTACACCTTGCTCCCCACCAGCGAAAAATCCTTCGATATCAGTCCAAATATCGTCGGCTTGTTCAAGTGACTTCAAACGCCATTGTCCCTTACCGTCGTAACCTGCAAGTGCGCTCTTCAAAATTAATGGTAATGAGAGAGTTGCTAGTGCTTGGTCAAAATCAGCTTTCGATTCAATGATTTGGTGTTTGGCATTAGCAACTTGTTGCTGCTCGAGTAATTGCTTTTCTAAGCGCCTGTCACCACCAGTTTTGATGGCTTGGCTATTCGGCTGTAATTTGCCAGAAGCTTCACAAATCGCCAATACGTCATGTGCAATGTGCTCAAACTCTGCGGTAATATTATCAGCTAACTCAATGCCGGCGTTCAGGTCGCCAAATGACTGGGTCAAGTTTAGTGGATCGACAACCTGCTCGCTGCCAACATCATAAGCAAGCACGTTAATGTTTAATGGTTTAGCTGCTAAAGCCATCATTCTTGCCAGTTGACCTGCACCTAAAATTAATACATTCATTGCGATACCTATTCAGCTGGATTTGGGTTGCTTAAAATAGTCTCTGTTTGCTCAGTGCGGAATTTTTCAACCGCTGCCATCACTGTCTCATCGTGTGTGCCGATAATCTGAGCAGCAAGCAAACCTGAGTTAGCTGCACCAGCGTTACCAATTGCTAATGTACCAACGGCTATACCTTTTGGCATTTGAACAATTGATAGTAAAGAGTCTTGGCCACTTAACGCTTTTGATTGAACAGGTACGCCTAGCACCGGTAAGCTAGTGTATGCTGCTGTCATGCCCGGTAGGTGAGCTGCACCACCAGCACCAGCGATAATGACTTTGATACCTCTGTCTTTAGCGCTTTCGGCATATTCTGCTAGCAAGTGAGGTGTACGGTGCGCAGAAACGACTTTGGTTTCGTACGGAACACCGAATAAATCTAACATCTCTGCTGCGTGTTTCATTGTTGGCCAATCTGATTTTGACCCCATGATAATACCGACTTTCATTTTAGAAGCGCCCTTAATGTAAAACTAAAAGAGTAAAGGTTATGCAACCCATTAGATGGTCGCGCATTATACCTGTGTTTATCTGTATACGGAATCATCGCTACACAAATTATAGCCCCTAAAATACTGACCAAATGGACAAATTCTCTATTAGACTAAAGGATGATTTTAATAAATTTTCAACTTGATAAGCTGGCTGCAAAATCGACAAGATTGTAGAGGGCATCATGAATATTTATCAACACGGCTTAGATCAATGCCAAGCGAATAGTGTTCCGCTAACACCTATTAATTTTCTTAGTCGCACAGCGTCTGTTTTTCCCGGTCGTACCGCAATAATCCACGGTAGTCGCCATATCAGCTATCGTACATTCCAAGTAGAGGTAAATCGTTTTGCCAGTGCACTTGTAAAACGCGGAGTCAAAACAGGTGATACAGTAGCGATAATTGCCGCTAATATTCCTGCATTTATTGAGGCACATTTTGCTGTGCCTATGACAGGCGCAGTGCTCAACTCTCTAAATACTCGATTAGATGCACAAGCACTAGCCTATATTCTTGACCACGGTGAATGTGATGTATTACTTGTTGATACCGCTTTTTCCGATGTAATGCGAAAAGCACTGGCACTTTCGTCTCGTCAGCCATTGGTTATTGATATTGTTGACCCAGAATGCACAGAGTCGAGTGCGAAAATTGGTGAGCTAGATTTTGAGACCTTGCTAAAAGAAGGTCATGATGTTTTTGAAGATAATTTCATTACTGATGAGTGGCAGGCGATGGCACTTAACTATACCTCCGGTACTACAGGTAATCCGAAAGGCGTTGTTTACTCGCATCGAGGTGCTTACTTAAATGCGTTAGGTCATACGCTTATATGGCCGATGCCAGAGCCACCTGTTTATTTGTGGACACTTCCTATGTTCCACTGTAATGGTTGGTGCTTCCCTTGGACTATCGTTGCTGTCGGCGGTACGCAAGTGTGTTTGCGCCAAGTCGAGGTCGGCGCAATTACGACTGCCATGAAAGAGCATCATGTGACTCATTTTTGTGGTGCACCTATTGTGCTGAATATGATCATGAATGCTGATCAAAAATATCTGACGGGCGTACCAAGAAATATCAAAGTAATGACCGCAGGTGCGCCACCTCCCGCTGCTGTGATCAAAGGCATGGAAAGCCTTGGTTTCGATATCACGCAAACCTATGGGTTAACCGAAGTTTATGGTCCTTGTGTTGTAAGCGAGTGGAAGTCTGAATGGGATGATAGAGATAGTGATAAACGAGCTGCGCTAAAAGCAAGGCAGGGCGTTCGTTACCCAACAGAAGAAGCGGTTGACGTGCTTGACCCGGAAACAATGGAGCCAGTGCCAGCAGATGCTGAAACTATTGGTGAAATCATGTTCCGCGGTAACACTACGATGAAAGGCTATCTGAAAAATGAGACTGCAACGGAAAATGCATTTGCTGATGGTTGGTTCCATTCTGGTGACCTAGCGGTAAAACACCCGGATGGCTTTATTGAAATTCGCGATCGCTCTAAGGACATTATTATCTCGGGCGGTGAAAACATTTCATCAGTAGAAGTGGAAGGTATCCTATATCAACACCCAGCTATTTTAGAAGCTGCCGTTGTTGCCCGTCCTGATGAAAAGTGGGGCGAAACGCCATGTGCTTTTGTCACTGTTAAGGATGGCTTTGTATTAAGTGAAGATGAAGTGATTGAGTTTTGTCGTGAACACATGGCGAGATTTAAGGCACCGAAAAGTATCGTGTTCAGTGATTTGCCCAAAACCTCAACCGGAAAAATTCAAAAATTTGTGTTACGAGAAAAAGTTCGCTCGCTCTTTGGTTAGCTTTATCTGGCTATCAGGCCCGTGAATTCTCAAAGACAACCCGCTACATTGTTCGCTATACTATGCTCTTTATTTTTAGTAGGGGCTCTTGGATAAATAAGAGCCATAGTGTTTCATGACTTCAGCTTTCGATGCATTTGAAGCCGGTGGTGTTATTGCCTACCCAACCGAAGCCGTGTTTGGTTTAGGTTGTGATCCTGATAACGAGCAAGCCGTGCAAAAGCTGCTTGATATCAAGCAAAGACCAATTGAAAAGGGCTTAATACTGCTAGCAAGTAATTATTCGCAGTTATTGCCTTATATTGATGACAGTAAAATCCCTCAAGACAAGCGCTTCACTGTTTTGTCGCGTTGGCCAAATGGTATTACCCAAGTACTTCCTTGTACTCCTACTACACCAAAGTGGTTAACGGGCAAGTTTTCAACTTTGGCAGTGCGGGTAACAGATCAGCCTGACGTTGTTGAACTCTGCAAGCAAACGAATAAACCTATCGTGTCGACAAGTGCTAATTTAACTGGCGAGCCGCCAGCAAAAACTTGGCAAGAAGTAGAGCATGCGCTTGGCGATAGAGTCGATTTTATCGTGAAAGGTGAAACCTTAGGATTTAACCAGCCATCTACCATTATTGATGGTTTGACCGGAGACGTATTCCGCACATGAGTGAAGTAAATATCGAAACTGTTGTTTCATTCCTAAAGTCGTTACAAGACAATATATGTTGTGCCTTAGAACAAGCTGACGGTAAAGGTAAGTTTGTTGAAGATAACTGGACGCGTGAAGAAGGCGGCGGTGGTCGTACACGTGTAATGACTGATGGGTCGGTAATCGAACAAGGTGGTGTTAATTTCTCTTTAGTGTCAGGTACAAAATTGCCACCATCGGCTACAGCACACCGTCCAGAACTTGCTGGCAGAAGTTGGCAAGCTTGTGGTGTTTCACTTGTTATTCACCCTAAAAATCCTAATATTCCGACATCACACGCTAATGTTCGTTTTTTCATTGCAGAAAAAGAAGGTGAGGAACCTGTTTGGTGGTTTGGAGGCGGCTTTGACTTAACGCCATTCTATCCTATAGACGAAGATATTCTGCATTGGCATCAAACAGCGAAAGACTTATGTACGCCATTTGGTGAGAGCGTTTATGACGAACACAAAAAGTGGTGTGACGACTATTTCTACTTAAAGCATCGCAATGAAACCCGTGGCGTAGGCGGATTGTTCTTTGATGATTTAAATGCGTGGGGCTTTGATAAGTCATTCGACTATATCAAAGCTGTAGGTCAGGGCTACATTGATGCGTACGTACCTATTATCGAGCGTCGTAAAGAAACCTCGTATGGAGAAGATGAGCGACAATTTCAGTTGTACCGCAGAGGTCGCTATGTTGAGTTTAATCTGGTATTCGACAGAGGAACTTTGTTTGGATTGCAATCGGGTGGCCGAACAGAATCGATATTAATGTCGATGCCGCCATTGGCTCGTTGGGAATATAACTACCAACCAGAAGGTGAAAGCGCTGAAGCTAAGCTTTACGAGTACTTAACACCACGTGATTGGCTTACTGAATTAGTATAAGTAACGTAGCGTTAGTAAGCCCTCAAATTAGTTGTTACCCTGCGTCTAGATCAATATCGCAGGGTAAAAAATCACACTCTCTTTGTTTGTCACTTTATTTCACTCTCACTAGTTCCATTAAGTTGATGTACTTTTCTTGATTTAGATCAGTATTTAACGCGTAAAACGTCTATACCCCTTAGTTATGCTTTTTTTGTTTGAGGTAAATCAATATTTCACTTCGAAGAATCCGTACTATGCTCAGTAATTATTTAAGGGGATACTCTCATGAAAAAAAGTCTTATTACACTAGCAGTACTTTCAACTCTTTCTGTTGGCGCTTTCGCGCAAGGTTACCAAGCTGGCGATTTCGTTGTTCGCGGTGGTTACACTAGCGTTGATCCTAGCAGCGACAAAGCAGGCGTATATGTCGAAGCGCTAGGTGGCGACACTCCACTTTCAGTTTCTGTCGATGACAATGCACAGTTAGGTTTAAACTTCGTCTATTTCTTAGATTCAAACTGGGCGGTAGAAGTACTTGCGGCGACTCCATTTAAACATGATGTTGCTATTCACGATCCTCAAGGTATCGCTGCTGGCGTATTTGGTGTTGAAGGCTTAGATGTTGACGATATTACATTAGCAGAGGTTACACATTTACCACCGACAGTAAGTGCTCTTTACTACTTCGATACTAACTCTGCGTTCCTACTTTACGTAGGTGCGGGCTTAAACTACACAATCTTCTTCGATGAAGAGTTTAAAGCAGCGCCAAAAAGCTTAGGCTTTAACGACCTAGAATTAGATGGTTCTTTCGGCTTAGCATTCCAAGTTGGTGCCGATTACCAACTAAATGATAACTGGATGGTTAATGCGTCAGTTCGTTACATCGACATTGACTCTGACGTTAGCTTCAAGATTGGTGAAGACATTAAAGGTTCAGCAGATGTAGAAGTAGATCCAGTAGTATTTTCATTAATGGTTGGCTACAAATTCTAACCAAACGTTTGACTGGGTGTTAGCTGCATTTTTATATTCGGCTGTTAGTTTGGTGCTGCGAAACGGTTTCACTTAAGGGTAAAAGTACTTAGTCGATATTTATCATATGGGTAGCGAGCTGACTAAAGCTTTGCGCGAGGCCTTTCCTTAGTTCCTCATTTTCGACTGTTTTCTCTAACGCTTTTGTCATGCATAACATCCATAAATCGCGTTGCTTCTTAGTCACTTTTACGTGTAAATGTCTCGCTCTTAGTCGGGGGTGACCATATTCATTTTCAAATAGTGGTGGACCGCCCAGCCAACCTGATAAGTATTTAAAGAATTTCTCTTCAGTATCTGCCAAGGGCTCTTTATGCACTACTAGCAATTCTTGTAGATGAATATTGGACGACATCTCTTGATAGAAAGCTTTTGAAAGGGCTCTTGTGCCTTTTTCACCACCTATCAGGTAGTAGGGTGTATCAGTATTCAAAGGTGGACTAGGAGATAATGAATCAGAATCACTCTTTTCCTTGTTCTTTTCAGAGAAAAGTTTTTTAATGCCAAACAAAACACTAACCTTTAATTGCTCATGGATAAATACGCGGTTTTCGGCAACCCGATTGCTCAATCTAAGTCACCATTTATACACACAGAGTTTGCTAAGCAAACATCGCAGGCGCTCGAGTATAGCGCAATAGGGCCTGAAGTAGATCAATTTCAATCCGCGATAACAAACTTTGTAGCTGAAGGTGGCAAAGGTGCCAATGTTACTGCGCCGTTCAAAGAACAGGCGTATGAGATGGCATCGCACCTGTCAGAACGAGCACAATTAGCACAAGCTGTTAATACGTTAAGCTTTAATAGTGATGGTAGTGTTAGTGGTGATAATACAGATGGTGCGGGGTTGTTGGCAGACTTAATAAACCACGCAGTGCCATTGGGTAAAAGAGTGCTACTGATTGGAGCTGGAGGAGCTGCAAGAGGGGTTATTCAACCCCTGCTAGAACAAAACCCTGAAGTACTCGTCATTACCAATCGTACCCATAGTAAAGCGGAGACTCTTGCCGAATATTTTAAATCGCATGGCAATATAACGGCGTTAACCGCAGAGCAACTTAACCAACAAGGGGAGTTTGATCTTGTTATTAACTCTTCCTCTTCAAGTTTATTTGGTGAGTTGCCAGATATTCCTGCAAGTATATTTAAAGACCAGGGCTTTGCTTACGATATGTCATACAAGGCAACTAATACCGTTTTTGTCGACTGGGCCTTAGCCAACGGCGTGGCAAAGGCAATTGATGGGCTTGGTATGTTGGTGGGGCAGGCCGCTGAGAGTTTTTATGTTTGGCGAGAAGTAAAACCCGATACGGGTCTGGTTGAAACCTTACTTCGTGAACAACTGAGTAGATAATATGAATCAATCGATCTTATTTAATGATGATTTGGCATTCGACCAACAACAGGATTGCTGGCGACTTAGTGGTTTAGTTGCGGGTCAGACAGTGACAATCTACTTCCATTCGCTTTCGTTAAGCCGCTTATCAGAAATAGATAACTGTACTAAGTATGATGTGGAAGAAGTAGCAGAGCTGTGGTTAGAGAACAATGAACTGGAAGGCAATGAAATACATATTAAGATGAAGTCTTAGTAGCTGTATTTCATTTGCCGTATAGATAGGGCTGGTTTATTCAGCTCTTATTCCATTCCTGCCAAATAGTCGTTTTTAAGCTCTACATATTTGCTTGCGGTTTTATTTAGATAAGAAACTTCACTTTCTTTCAGTGGACGAGCTTTCTTGGCAGGGTTACCCATGTAGAGATAACCGCTTTCTAATCGTTTACGTGGTGGTACTAATGTACCAGCTGCAATCAGCACATCATCTTCTACAACGACGCCATCTAATACAATAGCGCCAATACCTACCATGACGCGGTTACCAATAGTGCAACCATGTAGTGTACAACTGTGCCCGATAGATACATCTTCGCCGATAATAAGCGGAAAGCCGTCAGGATTCACTGCACTCTGTCTAGAAACATGGAGTACGGAGTTATCTTGAACGTTTGAATTTTTGCCGATACGAATATAGTTAACATCACCTCTGGCGACAACAAATGGCCATATGCTGGTATTTTCTGCTAATTCAATGTCCCCGGTAATAACAGCCATAGGGTCTACATAGCTAGAATCGGATAACTTAGGATGTTTATCTTTATAAGGGCGTATATTCTTCATTTGAGTAGTTTCCTTAATGATTTACCTAAATATAACAAAAAATAGGCTAAATAAGCCTTATTTTATCTAATGTGGCGAACAATTAGGCAAACAGTTGATTAATTCAAAAAAGGTATTGACGCCTCCATAAAAATGTCTAAAATTCGCATCCACTTCTCAGGGAGACCTAAGAAGTCTGTTTTGAACAGTTTAGTGGCTTTATATAGCAGTTAAACGGGTTAGATAACTTAGAAAAACATTTTACTAATTTTTAATAAAAACTTTTTCAAAAAGTTGTTGACATCAAAACAGGGATGAGTAGAATACGCATCCGCTCTCAACGACAACCCAACGGGTTAACGCAGAGAGACATTTCGAAACACGAATGTGATGTTTCGAAAAGGCGGCAAGAGTCGTCGAAAGAAACGTTCATCCATGAACGCTTTCGACAGTAGAACATCCTTGTTCGTCGTTCTTTAACAATTAGTTATCATGCAATTTGTGTGAGCATTCACATGATGTTGATTTTACAAATATAGCTGAGCTTGTCTTAGCAACAATTAACTCATATGAACTCATGCAAAAACTACTTTTTTAAGTTTTATTTGTACAGAATTCATTGAGCAGTCACTTCGGTGACACAAACGATTTTAATTGAAGAGTTTGATCATGGCTCAGATTGAACGCTGGCGGCAGGCT
>JAKVCY010000087.1 GCA_022448425.1 Thalassotalea sp.
TGCCCATTGCGCTGAACCTGTTGAAAACACTGGAACTGACCTTATCGCTAAATCAAAATAGATCTGATCGAGGTATGCAAAATAAGTTCAAAAAAAATCCCCCGATTTTCATCGAGGGATTTGTGTATGAAAGACAGGCAAATCGCACCCTTTGTGTTGCGTACTGATTCTAATTAGCGCCTAAAGCGAGAAATACTGTTCTTGTCATTTATCCAATCAAATGCATTTGCCCAATAGCGCAATCACACATTATTCATCTTCAACAAACACAAGCTAGACGATAGGTGGCCTAGCCATTTATATGACAAAAGCGAATAAAAATCCCATAAGCTCTTAAAACTATGCGAATTTATGTGCTATATTCGGGAAAACCTAATAAGAGAAGACCTATGAACTGTAGGCTTTTCATACAACAATTAATATTCGAAGGTAAGTTATGCAGCAATCATATATGAGTGCATTTTTTAAAAACTTTCTAGGGAACTCACCCGTTTGGTATAAGCAAGCCATCATTGCTTTCCTAATTATTAACCCAATTCTATTTTTCTATGTAAGTCCTTACGTTGCAGGTTGGGCACTAGTATTAGAATTCATTTTCACGCTTGCAATGGCGTTAAAATGTTACCCACTACAACCGGGTGGTCTACTTGCGATTGAAGCAGTCTTTATCGGCATGACCTCGCCCGATCAGGTACTCCATGAAATAGTTTTAAATATTGAAGTACTCTTGCTACTTATCTTTATGGTGGCAGGTATTTACTTCATGAAAAACCTGCTGCTGTTCTTGTTTACGAAGATAATCACCAAGGTTCAATCGAAAACTACCGTATCTTTACTCTTCTGTTTCGCTAGTGCGTTCTTATCAGCATTCTTAGATGCATTAACGGTAATCGCAGTTATTATCAGTGTTGCGGTTGGCTTCTACTCGGTTTACCACAAAGTCGCCTCGGGTAAAGAAATTGCTCATGACCATGACCACACACATGATGGCGAAGTTCATGAAGTGTCGCGTAATGATTTAGAAGATTTCCGCGCTTACTTAAGAAACTTATTAATGCACGCAGGTGTAGGTACAGCACTAGGTGGTGTTTGTACAATCGTTGGTGAACCGCAAAACTTAATCATCGGCCAACAAGCAAGTTGGGAATTCGTTGAATTTGCTATTCGTATGTCACCTGTTACCGCGCCAGTATTTGTTGCAGGTATGATTACTTGTGTGTTGTTAGAAAAACTAAAATGGTTTGGCTACGGTGCTCACTTACCAGAAAGTGTGCGTACGATTTTACAAGACTACGATGAGCAAGAAACGAAGAAACGCACTAAGCGCGACAACGTAAAACTTGTGATGCAAGGTGTTGTAGGTCTTTGGTTAATCGTTGCACTAGCACTTCACTTAGCAGCCGTAGGTCTAATTGGTCTAAGTGTAATTATCTTCGCAACAGTATTTACAGGTGTTAACGAAGAGCACCAGATTGGCCATGCGTTTGAAGAAGCACTGCCGTTTACCGCCCTTCTTGCCGTATTCTTTGCCATAGTAGCGGTTATTATCGATCAAAAATTATTCACGCCAGTTATCGAATGGGTATTAACCTATGAAGGTAACATGCAGTTAGTGATGTTCTATCTTGCTAACGGTTTCTTATCTATGGTTTCTGATAACGTATTCGTTGGTACGGTATACATTACTGAGGTTAAGAAAGCGCTTCTTGCTGGCCAAATTACCCGCGACCAATTCGACATGTTAGCGGTAGCGATTAACACAGGTACTAACCTACCAAGTGTTGCAACACCGAACGGTCAAGCGGCATTCTTATTCCTATTAACATCAGCAATTGCACCGCTGATTAGACTTTCATACGGTCGTATGGTTGTCATGGCATTCCCATATACAATCGTATTAACTATTGTTGGTTTAATTGCTATCTCTAGTGGTTTCCTAGAAGAAAAAACTGCTGATTACTACGAGGCAGGTATTATTAAGCTTCACCCGATTAATGCTGAAGAAGCACCGTCAGGCCACCACTAATACCGCTAACTGAATCAGCAGTTAAAATTTCCTAACAAAAAGCGCCTTTATGGCGCTTTTTGTTATAAGTCAATTCGTTAGAATAGTCAGGGTCTGTTGACCTTCAAGCATCATTAAACAGGATTATTTGTGAACTTTATCAGTAACCTTGCTACACAAAAGAAACCGTGGGCACTACTTGCGCTAACAGCGCTAGCGCTTGAGCTTTGTGCTCTGTATTTTCAATACGCGATGGACATGAGGCCATGCATCATGTGTATTTATCAACGGGTCGCCATTTGGGCAATTTTCTTTGCTGGTGTTATCGTTTACTTTGCACCTCAGCAGCTAATATTAAGGCTTATCGGTTATGGGCTTTGGGGAACAGGCGCCATTTGGGGCTTGTTAATCGCTTTAGAGCATGTCGAAATGCAAAGCGGTACGTTGTCGCTATTCTTTACTTGTGACTTTGTTCCAAACTTCCCGAGTTGGGCGCCGCTTCATGAGTGGATGCCTTTACTATTTGAAGCTTCTGGAGATTGTGGTGAGATATCATGGCAATTCCTAGGTTACAGCATGCCAGAATGGATGGTCGTTGTTTATAGCGTATACACAGCACTATTTGCCGCGGTACTGTTTACACGTATTACAATTGCTAAGAACTTTTAAGTCTTGTTATAAACTTCAGGACTTATGCAAGCAATGGTCAAACAACTGAGTATGTTCGGCCATTGCATCAAGTCTAAGCTATTAGTTCTCTATCGAGCTATTAACCTTGGCTAAGTTTCGTCGCTGTTTCATCCGATTTAAGACGGCCTCGCCTTTCACGTTAATTATCAAACCAAACATAACAATACCAATGCCTAACCATTGGTCAGTCGATATTTGTTCATCAAGAATTAACATGGCACTTACTAGCCCGACTACTGGCACAGCTAAGGTTAATGGCGCCACCTGCCCTGCTGGATAGTGAGCAAGCAAATAACTCCACAAACTATAACCTAACATGGATGCGCCAAGCGCCAGGTAAAGTAAGACGATTACGCTCATCATATTGAAGTTCGTCAAGCTTGCCATAATAGCCTCAGGCCCTTCGACAAAGTAACTTGTGACCGCAAACGGAATAATGGCAAACCAAGCCGACCAAACCACTAAGCCAATGTCAGCACGATAACCTTTCTGGTTAATCATACGGTTAACTACGTTCCCTGTGCCCCAAGCAATAGCAGCTGCAATGGTGAGTGCAAAACCTATAAAGGTCATTTCTGTCTTTTGCTCACTGCTGCCGATAACAAATAGCCCAACACCTGCGACCACCATAGCGACTAACTGACTTGGTTTGATCACCTCTTTAATGAATAGTACCGAAAAAATGATGGTGAATAGCGCTTGCGATTGCAGCACCAATGACGCTATTCCCGCTGGCATGCCATAGGCAATTGCGGAAAACAGCAAAGCAAACTGGCCAAAACACAAAGTAATCGCATAAAGCGCCATATACTGCCATGGAATATTTGGGCGTTTGATAAAACAACAGCCAATAATGGCTACAAAAACGAAACGCAATGCCCCCATCCAGATAGGCGGCATTTGCTCTACGCCCCACGCAATAATGATAAAATTGAAACCCCAAATACTGACAATGATCAACGCCAGCAGAGTATCTTTTAACGACATGAGACATCCTTGGTATGAGAAAAGAAAAATGCAGGAGGTTTAATACTTAAAGTAGTTGGTATAACTTAACAACTAATCTCGGGTATTGATATAATGCGCAGCAATTATTTCCCCCAAAAGTAACCTTTTCCTATGACAAAAATTGTTCTGGCTACCGGCAACCAAGGTAAAGTAAAAGAATTAGCTAATCTTCTCACTGATCACAATATTGATATTGTGCCGCAAAGCCAATTTGATGTACCTGAAGTCGCCGAAACAGGCACCACCTTTGTTGAGAATGCCATTATTAAGGCTAGACACGCAGCCAAGATTACTGGCTTACCTGCTATTGCTGATGACTCGGGATTAGAAGTAGACGCCCTAAATGGCGCACCTGGTGTTATTTCTGCACGCTATGCTGGTGAAAATGCCACGGATGCAACGAACAACGCT
This sequence comes from Thalassotalea sp., assembly GCA_022448425.1. Classification (GTDB taxonomy): domain Bacteria; phylum Pseudomonadota; class Gammaproteobacteria; order Enterobacterales; family Alteromonadaceae; genus Thalassotalea_F. The sequence continues at coordinate 4,115 of JAKVCY010000087.1, forward strand.
AAGTTACTAGCCGAGCTTGATGGCGTCGAAGCCGAAAAGCGCACAGGTCGTTTTCATTGTGTACTGGTTTACATGCGCCATGCCGATGACCCAACGCCTATTATTTGCCACGGCGTATGGGAAGGCAGCATGTTAACGGCGCCGCAAGGTGAACAAGGTTTTGGCTATGACCCACTGTTTTGGGTTGAAAGCCATCAATGCAGTTCAGCTCAACTGCCAAGAGACGAGAAAAACAAGCTTAGCCATCGCGGCAAAGCACTTAAGCAACTCGTTAGCCATTTCTAAGCCGTAAACAATGACATTATTGGTACAGCAGCCACTTTCACTTTATATCCACATCCCTTGGTGTGTGGAGAAATGCCCGTATTGTGATTTTAACTCACATACTTTTAGGAAAAGTAACGGCCAGCAAGACATTCCCGAAATGGACTATGTCGACGCACTCATTAAAGATTTAGATGACGATATTGACCGCTTTAACATAGCAGGTAGAACCTTGCACTCTATTTTCATTGGTGGTGGTACACCCAGCCTATTTTCGCCGGAAGCAATAGCGTCGCTGCTTGAACAAGTTTATCAGCGTTTACCTGCAAGCGATGATATGGAAGTGACGCTAGAAGCAAATCCAGGCACAGTAGAAGCGGGGAAATTTTCAGGATTTGCCGATGCTGGTGTGACTCGACTGTCAATTGGCGTGCAAAGCTTTGCGTCAGACAAGCTAATAAAACTCGGCCGAATACACGATACAGAGCAGGCACTTAATGCTGCTGCGCTGGCAAAAAACAGTGGCGTAAAGAGTTTTAATTTAGACTTAATGCACGGCCTACCCAATCAATCTGTTGAAGGTGCTTTGGACGATCTGCAACAAGCAATTGCCTTAGGCCCTGACCATCTGTCTTGGTATCAATTAACAATTGAACCAAATACTGCATTTGCCTCAAAACCACCAAAACTGCCCCAAGACGAAACGTTATGGACGATTCAAGAGCAAGGTAGCCAATTACTTAAAGACAACGGTTTTACGCAATACGAGATTTCGGCTTTTAGTCAACCGAATAAACAAAGCGCTCACAACTTAAACTATTGGCGATTTGGAGACTATTTAGGCATTGGCTGTGGCGCCCATGGAAAAGTGACGAACCTGCATACAGGCGAGATTACTCGTACCATCAAAGTTAAGCACCCTAAAGGCTACTTAACCCCAGCTAGAGCTGCACTTGATCACATCAACGTGGTGCAAAAAGACGAATTACCATTTGAGTTTATGATGAATCAGCTTAGATTACGTGAAGCTTTTCCAATCAGTCGTTTTAGTGAGACGACAGGGCTCGAAACTAAGCTACTCGACAAGCCACTTTCTCAAGCGCTTATAAAGGGGTTATTATCGACAAGTCATGACAACTGGCAGGTGACTCCACTTGGTCATCGTTACCTCAATGATTTACTCGAGATGTTTTTGTAATGACTGAACATTCCTGTACACCGCAGGCAGAGCAAAAAGCTAGTTCGAAAGAAACTGGTTCGAACGATACTAATTTGAAAGAGGCTGGCTTTAGCGAACTTGACCATAAATTTATGGCACGAGCGATGGAGCTTGCTCGTATCGCAGAAAGCCATAATGAGATCCCCGTTGGTGCAGTTATTGTCTACGATGGTCAAATTATTGGTGAAGGTTACAACCAATCAATTATGAATAATGACCCGTCTGCCCACGCAGAGATGATTGCCATTCGCCAAGCTGGTCAACACCTTAACAACTATCGATTGATTGACTGCACACTTTATGTCACGTTAGAGCCTTGCCCGATGTGCGCGGGACTTTTAGTACATAGCCGAGTTAAGCGAGTAGTCTATGGTACAGCTGATGAAAAAACAGGGGCCGGTGGTACTGTTTTCAATCTGCTGCAAAGCCCAAAGCTCAATCACCTAGTTGATGTTGATTCGGGTTTAAAACAAAGTGAATGTAGTGATATGCTATCGAGCTTCTTCAAGCGTAGAAGGGCGGAAATTAAGGCGCTTAAAAAGGCGAAAAAAGCTAAGCAGCAAGATAGCTAAAAGTACAAGGTAGCTAATTTAAAGCAGCGAGCACTGAGCGCTTTAGCACCAAGAACATTTAAACGAATACCCAAAATGAGCGACAACATTGCCAATCCACTCGCTGAGTCGCAGAAAGCAGTAACAAGACAACAATAACGATAATGACTCAACCAAAAAACAAAGACGAACAAGCGCTACTACAAACATTCAAAGCATTAATTAAACAAGGCACCTATCGCTCGCAGGAAGAGTTGTCATTTGCTTTAGCGGAAAAAGGGTTTGAACAAGTATCACAGTCAAAAGTCTCTCGTATGTTGGCGAAATTAGGTGCAGTCAAAACTCGCAATAGCCAAAATGAGATTTGCTATAACTTACCAGATGCTTTGATCATTCCCAAAACAAAGCACCCTATCGAAACAATAGCGCTTGATTTACAGCACAATAATTATCAGATCATTCTGAAAACGGGTACTGGTGGAGCGCCATTAATGGCAAGAGTACTTGATTCACTTGAAGAGTCGATTGGCATTATGGGCACAATTGCAGGTGACGATACAGTGCTAATTATTCCTGAAGACATCGAAAAAATCGAAGCCATTTCTCAAGCCATTGTAGACTTACTCGACATACCGACAAGATGTAGATAAGCAATTTCAGATCTATATTAACCAGAATAAATCTTAACTCGAACTGTCAGATTTGATTAATAGAACTCAATCAAATCTGACTGTCGCAAACTCACCAGAAGCGCACTTTAAGAGCCATAGTCTCTTGTTAGGTAACAGACGCTGAGGACTTTGTTCCTTTACTTTCCCAAAACAACATACACGCACCAAGACAAAAACCAAGGAATAGGGTTTGTAATTGTAGAGCAATTGGATCTTTTATAATTTGCATTGAATAATAAGCTGTTGAATTAATAACAACATCACTTACCATTATCAGTAAAGTCAATATAACACCTATATTTCTATTTTTGAGCAGAAAATAAATAGCTAAAAGGTCAATAACACCAAGCGATGTCCAGTAAACATTAATCCATATTGGTGCAAATTTGTACGGTAGAAAGCCATAATACAAATTATCAAAAATATGAGTAAAACTACCGATCATGAGACAGAGTGAAATGATTAGGATACAAAACTTTTCCATGTACTTGAACATTCTAATGGTTACCCAATGCCCTGTTAAGGGGCTGATTAATGTTTGGCTAAAATGTGAAGCGTAGCGAAACCGAGCCAAACGTTAGCAGTCCCGCACTTAAACAGCTTGTATGAGCACCTTACTCTGTAGTCTCAAGATAGTTTGACCACAAGTTAACTAAATGGACATAAGTTTGTGTTTTTGAAGTAGGCTCGCCATTGCCTTGAATAGAACAGGCTTCCGCGTCAAAAACTGCTTCAACTATTGAGTCAACTTCATCAAATGATAACTCTAAAGCAACAAAATCAGTATCATAGTTGCCTTCATGCAAAGGTGGCTTTTTCACCTTTTTACTCAACATTGCTTCAGCGATTAAAGCAACCTCTGACATATTTTCTTTGCGCAATACATCCAAGGTTTCGTTTAAATCTCTCAAACGAAATACATTTGGTTGTTCGCAAATACTTTTATATTGCTCAGAATCCATCAGTGCTCATAACGCCACTGTAAGCGGCGATAAATTGTTGGCTAAAATTGCGAGGAACGAGCGCTAGCCAACTTTTTAGCGTCCGTTTGAGTAACTTGTAGCTACCCACTACACTTACTATCCAGTCTCTATAATTTGAAACCCTAACTTGATAAGCCGTAGTACCATATAAACCACCTTTGAATAAGGCAAGACCACCTTGCCAAATTTGCCAGCTTGATAAGCCGACCAAGTATGGAGTGCCATTATCAAATATAACGGATGGACCGCCACTATCACCAGAGCCATGTATACCCTCTAGAGGTAACGCTTTTTCTGCTTCATCAAATTGAAAAGAAAGCCACTTATCATCAGTAGCTTCAACAATATTTTTAAAGTAATTTAGCTTACGTAAGGGTTTAGTTTCGGTATTTTCACGTGTTTGATGGATTTGTTGCGGCGGTGCCCACGGAGAATAAAGCTGCCTATATTGAATACTGTCAGCTATTTGCGACCTTAGTGAAAAAGCATGGCGCACTAAGCTACTACGAGTGCTGGGGTGAGGATGTGCCCGACGGCCAGATAACGTCGTTTCCCATGGCGGTATAATGCAAAGACGATGAACAAGTGGTTTTTTCTTGGATTGTATGGCCTTCCAAGACAGTGCGCGAGCAATCAATGGAACAGGTCATGGCTGAATTCGAAGGACTAGAGTTAACCATGCCATTTGACGGGTCTAGGATTATATTTGGCGGCTTTGATGTTATTGTCTCTGCTTAGCTAAACGCTAGGCAAAAAAAAACCTGAGGCTTATTCCATCAGGCTTTGTTTATAATATGCATTTCTGCGGTTGCTAATTTTACGTTGTGTATCTCTTAGCATTCTTTTTCGTTGGATACTTAATTGTATCCGTCTTCTGTTGAGTGGCATAAATAGCCTCCTTTTTGACATAAAAGTCGTTTACCTCTTCATTATGACAGCGGTATATGACTCTTTTATGACAAATCTTGACTAGTTAGTCAACTCCCCGACCTCTTCTTGCTCTATATTATTTGTAACAGGTTTGTTACGAATCTTTTCATCGAAGTATGTGAGCGTATGATAGTAACGGCGAATATTCTCAACATAGTGCACAGGTTCGTCACCTCTAGCGTAGCCATATTTCACTGTTTTGTAGTACTTTTTCTGTTTAAGCAGCGGTAAGCGAGACTTCACATCAACCCAGCGGTCTGCGTCGCCACCTTGGCGCTGCGTAATAATTCTTGCATCATTCACGTGACCGAAACCTACATTATACGATGCTAGTGCAAACCACATACGATCAGGGAATGGAATACGATCAGGGATACGGTCGATTAAATTCTTAAAGTATTTCGCTCCACCCGCAATGCTCTGTTCTGGGTCGAGTCGGCTTTTAACCCCCATTTGCTTAGCCGTTGGCAAGGTCAGCATCATCATGCCACGTACGCCAGTGTGTGAACGCGCTTTCGGGTTCCAGTGTGATTCCTGATAGCTTATCGCTGCAAGTAACTTCCAATCCAGCCCATCACTGTACTTTTCAAATAGCGTTTGGTAAGTCGGTAACGTGTTGTCTATCGCTGCTAGGAACGCTTGAGTATCGACGTAATTGAATTTTTCGACGTGACCGTAATATTTGTCGTCAAGGGTTAGCAAGGTGCCGTCGTGATGCACTTCACCAAAAAACTCAATCAAACTACCCAAGATCGAATCATCACTCTCTTTACTTACGACCCATGCGAGTGGCGCAGGTTCTTTAATGGTGAAGCCAATACTAACATCGGGATAGTAACGTCGGTTTATCGCTAGCACATGACTATCGACGACGGTGTAGTCGATCTCACCACTCAACACTTTCAGTAATAGCTCTTCGCTATCAAATTCACTGCTCTCTTGCCAAGCTAGGTCTTCGTTCTCAAGCTTTAACTGCTGCAGGTTCTCAACGTGACTAGAGTTTGCTGTCACCATGAAGTTTCCCGTTAAGTCTTTTAACGCACGCGGTCGCACATTACCTTGTTTAAACACTAGCTTTTGGCTTACTGAGTCGTAACTAGGTGCAAAATCGTATTGTGTCAGGCGATTGGGAGTTACATTTAACCCAGCGGCTAAAAAGTCGACCTCACCTGAATCAAGTCTTGGAAATAACTCATCAAGTGAATAACTGGGCATAATTTTCAATTCAACGCCCAAAGATTCAGCATATTTTTTTGCTAATTCATATTCAAAACCTGCCGGTCCTTCTGCGCCAAGGTAATAAGAATTGGGGCCATAAAGTGTGCCAACGGCAACATAACCGCGATCAAGAATTCGTTTTAAGCTCGATCGGTCAGTTTCATTTTGACAACCAGAAATAGAGAAAACAGCTACTACGAGGAACAGCCGAAAAAAGTTGAACATTTGGTAGGTTTTTTTAAGTATACTATTCATACACTCGTATTGTGTCGTGAATCTAAAATGAGTTAAAGCATTTTTTTAATTTTCGTTGCTACTACCTATATTTACTGAACATTTGCCTTCAGGTTTTGCTTATCAAACCGGACTCTTTCCACTATAATACGCGCGATTTTTACCCCATGCTTTTTATGCGCATTGGCAACCAATAAATGACGCATAAAAATAATTAATTTACTAGTGAGTAAACAAATGGCGATGTTGATCCAAACTCTTCGTGGCGCTCCGGCACTATCTGACTTTCGAATCCAAAAACTATTAACACAATGTAGTGAAGCAGGTTTACCTGTTAACGACATTTATGCGGAGTTTACCCACTTCGCGCAACTTTCTGACGAATTGAGTGCAGAAGAGTCAAGTGTCCTTGCAAAACTATTAACGTACGGTCCAACCATTGAAGAGCACGAACCAGGTGGCACATTATTATTAGTAACACCGCGCCCGGGCACTATTTCTCCTTGGTCTTCAAAATCAACAGACATCGCACATAACTGTGGCTTAGATAAAGTGGTTCGCTTAGAACGTGGTATTGCTTACTACGTGCAAGGTGAAACATTAACTGAAAGCCAAGAAAAAACCTTAAACAACTTAATTCACGATCGCATGATGGAATCTATCTTCAGCGAGTTTGACCAAGCTGGCGCATTGTTCGCGACAGCAGAGCCGGGCAAATTTGGCTCGGTTGATGTATTAGCTGGTGGTCGTGATGCACTAGTAAAAGCAAACGTAGAACTTGGTTTAGCATTAGCTGACGACGAAATTACTTACCTAGCTGATAACTTCACTAAATTAGGTCGTAACCCTCACGACATAGAGCTATATATGTTTGCACAAGCAAACTCTGAGCACTGTCGTCATAAGATTTTCAACGCTGACTGGACAATCGACGGCGAGAAGCAAGAAAAATCATTATTCAAGATGATTAAAAACACCTTCGAAGAGAACCCTGCTTATGTGTTATCTGCTTATAAAGATAATGCGGCTGTTATGGTGGGGTCAGAAGGTGGCCGTTTCTTCCCGCATCCAGAAACAAAAGAATATGGTTACAACCACGAAAATATCCATATTTTAATGAAGGTAGAAACACATAACCACCCTACTGCAATTTCACCATACCCTGGCGCTGCAACTGGCTCTGGTGGTGAAATTCGTGACGAAGGCGCAACTGGTATTGGTTCAAAACCAAAAGCTGGTTTAGTTGGTTTCTCTGTTTCTAACTTACGTATCCCAGGTTTTGAACAACCGTGGGAAATCGATTACGGCAAGCCAGACCGCATTGTAACTGCATTAGACATTATGATGGAAGGTCCACTCGGTGGCGCAGCATTTAACAACGAATTCGGTCGTCCAGCAATTACTGGTTACTTCCGTACGTACGAACAACAAGTAAACTCATTCAATGGTGAAGAAGTTCGTGGTTACCATAAGCCAATTATGATTGCAGGTGGTTTCGGTAATATCCGTGCAGAACACGTTCAAAAAGGCGAAATCAACGTTGGCGCAAACCTTATTGTATTAGGTGGCCCAGCGATGAACATTGGTCTTGGTGGCGGTGCAGCCTCTTCTATGGCGTCTGGTCAATCAGCAGAAGACTTAGACTTCGCCTCTGTACAACGTGACAACCCAGAAATGGAACGTCGTTGTCAGGAAGTTATCGACCGTTGTTGGCAATTAGGTGACGATAACCCAATTCTATTTATCCACGATGTTGGTGCTGGTGGTTTATCAAACGCATTCCCTGAGTTAGTTTCAGATGGTGGCCGTGGCGGTAACTTTGAACTTCGCAACGTACCAAATGACGAACCAGGTATGGCACCACACGAAATTTGGTGTAATGAGTCGCAAGAACGCTACGTACTAGCAGTATCTGACGAACAATTACCACTATTCACTGAAATCTGTGCTCGTGAGCGCGCACCTTTCGCTGTTGTGGGTAAAGCAACAGAGGAAGAGCACTTAACAGTAACTGACTCGCACTTTGAAGGCACAGATAAAGATACCCCTATCGACCTACCGTTAGATGTATTACTAGGTAAAACACCTAAGATCATCAAAGATGTTAAGTCTACAACGGCAGAAGGTAGCGACTTTGAAGCTGCTGACATTGACGTGACAGAAGCTGCTGATCGTTTATTGCGTTTACCGACAATCGCAGAGAAAACATTCCTTATCACTATTGGTGACCGCTCGGTAACAGGTATGGTTGCTCGCGACCAAATGGTTGGCCCTTGGCAGGTACCTGTAGCAGACTGTGGCGTAACCGCTGCATCACTAGACTCATACCATGGTGAGGCTATGGCTATGGGTGAGCGTACACCAGTTGCATTACTTAACTACGGTGCTTCAGCTCGTTTAGCCGTTGCTGAATCATTAACGAATATTGCTGGTACAGATATTGGCGATTTAAACCGCATTAAGCTTTCTGCGAACTGGATGTCACCAGCGGGTCACCCAGGTGAAGATGCAGGTCTTTACGAAGCGGTTAAAGCAGTAGGTGAAGAGTTATGTCCTGAGCTAGGTTTAACTATCCCAGTAGGTAAAGACTCGATGTCGATGAAAACCAAATGGGAAAAAGACGGCGAAGAGAAAGCGGTTACCGCACCGATGTCATTAATCATTACTGCATTCGGTCGTGTTGAAGACATTCGTAAAACAGTAACACCACAACTTCGCACTGATGCTGGCAACACTCGCATTGTCGCGATTGACCTTTCAGGTGGTAAAAACCGCCTAGGTGGTTCGTGTTTAGCGCAAGTTTACAAGCACTTAGGTAAAGAAACGCCAGATGTAGATGAAGCATACTTACTACGTGGTTTCTTTAACGCAATGCAAACGCTTGTTCGTGAAGGTAAATTGCTTGCTTACCATGACCGCTCTGATGGTGGTTTATTCACAACTGTTGCTGAAATGGCGTTCGCGGGTCACACGGGTGTAACTGTAGACTTAAGCGTATTTGAAGGTTCAAATGCTGAAGTACTATTCCACGAAGAGCTTGGTGCTGTAATTCAAATTCGCGAAGAAGATGTTGATGCAATCCACACGGTATTCTCTGAATACGGCATTTTAGATTACTGCGCTGATATCGCCCGTATCAATGACACGGATATGATTACGTTCACACGTAACGAAGAAGTGGTTATAGAGAATTCTCGCACATACTTCCGCACAGTTTGGGCTGAAACAACGCTTAAGATGCAATCAATGCGTGATAACCCTGAATGTGCACAAGAAGAGTTCGACGTTAAATTCGACACTGAAGACCCAGGTTTAAATGCTGAGCTAACTTTTGATATCAACGAAGATATCGTTGCTGATTTAATTGCTAAAGATGCACAATCAGGCCCTGATTCAAACGGTAATCCTAAAGTCGCTATTTTACGTGAGCAAGGTGTTAACTCGCACGTTGAAATGGCAGCAGCATTTGACCGCGCTGGCTTTAATGCCATTGACGTACATATGTCAGACATCCTTGCTGGTCGCACAGACTTAGCCGACTTCCAAGGTTTAATAGCTTGTGGTGGCTTCTCTTACGGTGACGTATTAGGCGCTGGTGAAGGTTGGGCGAAGTCTATTTTATTCAATGCCAATGCTCGCGAAATGTTCAAAGCGTTCTTCCACCGTGAAGATACATTCTCATTAGGTGTGTGTAATGGTTGTCAGATGCTTTCAAACTTAAAAGAAATCATCCCTGGCTCTGAGCACTGGCCTCGCTTCGTTCAAAATGAGTCAGAGCGTTTCGAAGCACGTTTCTCATTAGTTGAAGTACAAGAAAGCCCGTCTATCTTCTTCAAGGGAATGGAAGGTTCGCGCATGCCAATCGCTGTTTCTCACGGTGAAGGTCGTACCGAATTTGCTTCTGATGATGCTGTTGATGCGGCGAATAACTCAGGTACAGTGTCAATGCGTTATGTAAACAACTACGGTGACGTAACGGAAACCTACCCAGCTAACCCGAACGGTTCTCCTGACGGTATCACTGCATTAACGACGACTGATGGTCGAGTCACCATTATGATGCCTCACCCTGAGCGCGTATTCCGTACAGTGGCTAACTCTTGGCACCCAGAATCATGGGGCGAAGATTCACCATGGGTTCGCATGTTCCGCAATGCACGTAAATTTATCGGCTAGTTTCTATCGATAACTAGCTTGTAAATGATCAAAAGGCTCGTCAATACGCTGTCTTTCATACACAAATCCCTCGATGAAAATCGAGGGATTTTTTTTGAACTTATTTTGCATACCTCACTCAGATCTATTTTGATTTAGCGATAAGGTCAGTTCCAGTGTTTTCAACAGGTTCAGCGCAATGGGCAGCAGAAACATTTTCACAAGCAAAATTAGGTGATATTCGCAGAGCCAAACGACTCGTTGTGTTAGCCTCTAATC
>JAKVCY010000088.1 GCA_022448425.1 Thalassotalea sp.
GAAGCAGTACCGGAGCCAGAACCAGAGCCTTGATGAAGCTGCTGCGCAAAGAAGGCTTTAAAATTGGTATTTGCCGAGTAAAAAGCTTAATGAAATTACTTGGCTTAAAAGTAAAACAACGAGTAGCTTACAAAGTGACGAGCATGCGTAAGCATAGTCATGCGGTTGCTGATAACTTGCTTAAGGGTAAGTTTAATCCAGCTAGCGCTAACCAAGCGTGGGCAGGCGATATTACTTACTTGAGAACGCACCAAGGCTGGATGTATTTAGCTGTGGTCATGGATTTACATTCTCGCCGCATTATTGGTTGGGCACTAAGTAAGCGTATGACAGTTGATTTAACCATGAGAGCGATGCAAATGGCAATCAATCTACGTCAGCCTCAAACAGGCTTAATATTTCATAGCGATAGAGGCTTTCAATATACCAGCAAGCGTTATCAAGCACTGTTATGGAGTAACCGAATAACGCCATCAATGAGTGGCTGTGGCGCTTGTTTAGATAATGCTGTGGTTGAACGATTCTTCGGTAGTTTGAAAAATGAATGGTTATTAAATGTTTATCACTTAACAAGAGAAAGCATGAAAATCGATGTTGAGAAATACATCAAATACTATAACTCAGTTAGGCTTCATACGACCTTAAACGATATGTCGCCAATCGAGTTTGAAAGTGTAAGGAAAAAGTGTGCGGCTTAGCTTGAACAGATCAACCTGTATCCACTCGTTATTGCAGACAACAGAGTAACCACTGCGACCTTATTTGTTTTGCCAGCGGTTAGCAAAAATATCGGTTCGGCCCCGAAACAATCCTCTAAAAATAGCAATCTTTTGTTCTGGTGAATATAGGGGCGAGTCAGATGTATTTGATGGGGGTTGTTGAAGTTGTTCTCTGAGAGCTAGAAGTTGTTTTTTCTCCTGTTCAAGCGCAACAAGCCGAGAGCCAATCTCGGCAATGCTCTGGAAACCCTCATGTTTAAGCATGTGCTTGCGGTGGCTTGATCAGAGACTCAGCCGGAATACCCAAGCCCTCGTGCAACTTCCAGGTCATTTTTAGCGTGAGCGAGCGTTTGTGATTGAGAATTTCATAGACTCGGTTGCTTTTTTCGCCGGTCATTCAATTGTCGCCGAACAGAATTACCTGTATAATTCTGTAAACTTAATAAGCATGTGGAACTAAGTGATGAAATTTGGATATACAATCGCATACGTTGATAACGTAGACAAGGCGATATCATTCTTCGAAGATGCATTTGGCATGAAACGTAAATTCATAACCAAAGAAAAAGACTATGCAGAATTAGACACTGGAGAAACAACTTTATCATTTGCTTCCCATGAGCTTGGATCTTCAAATTTTAGTGGTGAATACATAAGTGTTACATCATCTATTAGACCCCTTGGCATTGAAATAGCATTGGTTACAGATGATGTTAAAAGTGCACATTCCGCAGCGCTAAATCATGGTGCAATTGAAATGTCAGCTCCAAATTTGAAACCATGGGGACAGATAATATCTTATGTACGTTGCCCATCAGGTATTTTGTTAGAAATATGCTCCCCCATAGAAAAATAATCTATAGTGAATTTGCGAACAGAGCTTGGTAAAATCTGAGAAATCTAGCCATTATCTTGCTTTTCCGTAATTGTCATAGAATACACTTAAGTAGTCTAATCGATGAGCTCTTCCTCTAAAATCTAGTGCTTTACTAAAGTGTCACAGCAGCGTTTTCTCCATCCGCGGGTTACAATATTGAAATTTTTTGAGCTATAGGCCTATTATGTAATGCCGCTAATAAACGATTTTGAATTGCCCTCCCCTTTGAAAAATTATTTCGATTACAGCTAGAAACTTCCAGTAAGCTGAGTCAAGGAGTTTTCTATGAATAAGCCATATGATAACAACAGCCAGATCATAGCGTTCCTTAAGCAAAGTGATAACTGCGTTCCTGTCGCCGAACTGTGCCGGGAAATGGCATGAGTTCGGTGACATTTTTACAAGTGGCGTTCAACGGTGAGCAAGGATGATTCCCTGATAATACGATTGAAAGAACTTGAAGCAGAGAATGCTTGTTTGAATAAAGTATATGCTGATAAGTACCTCAAGGCAGATTTATGCAGGGAAGAATAGAGGAAAAGCTGTAAGGCCGTCGTCGAGAGATGGCAAGGCTTGGCATAACATTTATTTTGCATGCCGGTCCGATCGCACCGATGACAATGGTAGCCGCTACTAAGCTATTTTCTGGTGAGAGCGAATTTATTACTGACTGGTTGTTTCAGATAGCGTTAGTGATGTCTGGTCGCAGAGAGATTTTAACCTGATCGATGAATGCAACCGGTAAGGTCTAGGCATTGATTTCTATAGTGGTCCTAAATATATTGATGAAGCTTTAGTTTATTGATAATAACTATGAGTTACCCTGCTCTACATTCAGTCCGGCAAGCTAACACAAAATGTGTATGTCGAACTATTTAATGTCTCTGTAAGGCAAGAATGATTGGAACTACATTAGTTTGAGCCGGTTGCTAATGCGAAGCGCATAGTAATGCAATGGCGTTGGATTTTTAATAATGAGTGGCCAAATGCCGCTTTAGAAGATGTGCTCCATCGAAAACTTTGAGAGGGAGCATAAATTGCCGCTGATAACTGCGTTTGAGAATGAGGTAAATCTTGTTCAGGTTATCCTTATTTTGAGTTCGAAAGAGTAATATTCTTAATCTTTTTTATGTCGGCTGAGATATAGCTGACAAATTGAATAATTAGGACTATGAACTTATCGAAGGTTATATTCTTTTGCCAAAACTTCTTCAAACGCCTTCGCTTCCTCTCTAATCCACTGCTGAAACTTTATGAGATTAATATTTTTGTTGCCTGCTTGTTTGGGGGTCGCCAAGTAATAAGCATTGTTTGTATGAATAGGATTTCCGAAAGGCGCAACTAGGTTGTTACTGGTTAGCTCGTTATGCACTAATGTGATTGGGCCTAAGACGACACCTAAGCCGTCTACAGCTGCTTGTAATGCGGCAGATGGGTCGTTGAATTTGATGTATTTGGGCTTATCTGGCATCTGATACCCATTTTGCTCGGCCCACATTTCCCAATGATTTGCGCCTTCAAAGGTCTGAATGAGCGGAAGGCTAAGAAGTTCTTCTTGGTTCTCAATTTTAACGGTACTGAGTAGATCTGGTCTTGCGGCAGGCAACACATACTCATCAAATAACTTTTCACAAGTCGTACCGGGCCACTGTCCAGACCCCCAGCGGATGGCTATGTCACAGCGTTGAAGTGAAAGGTCCTCGACATGATAGCTATTTTTGATGGTCAGACCGATTTCGGGATGTTGATTGAAGAAGCTCAATAGCCTTGGGTTTAGCCAGCGAATGGAGAAGACAGGTAACACATTAATGACTAACTCGCTGCTATCCTCATTGATTAATTCGTTTAATGTTTCCGCTATTTTTGTAAAGGCTTTGGTGAGTGTTTTTTGTAGAATTCTGCCTTTCTCCGTGGGAGTGATTTTTCGATGACTTCGAAAAAAAAGATCGACACCCAACTCTTCTTCTAGCTTTCTCAATTGGTGACTTACCGCCGAAGGCGTGACGTGTAGCAGAGATGCAGCTTCTTGAACGGATTCTGTACGTGCGCAAACTTCAAAGGTGCGCAAAGCATTGAGAGACTGAACTTTCTTTTGCATGATTTAAATTCACTCGAAAATATAAATAATTCATTTGAATGCTTTTATGTAGCATGGAAAAATGTTTTTCTAAATAGTTAGATGAATAATTTACAGGTGAATGGAGTTTGTATATGACAAGTTTCAAGAGCATGGCGATCAAATACAGCCAGGATACTGTGCTGTACGTGACGGACTTTTTTGCTAGGCGCTCAACCACACTTACACACGCCCACTTGGTCGAGAATAAACCTCTCTTCAAGGAGTGATAGGTATGAAGTCAGGTTTACTCGTAAAAACTATTGTTAGCTTGATACTCGTTGCTTTTATCGCCGTGGCTTTGGTGCTTTCGCTTTTTAAACTGCCTGAAGCACCGAAGGCAGCATCAGGCGAATTCATACTACGCAATATAACGCTTATCAATCCAATGGTTAATCGACAGCAGGTGTCGCAACTATTGGTCAAGGGGAATAAGATTTCGTTGCTAGCAGACGAAACTCAAGATGTGCCTAGTTTAGGCCATTACGATGGAATGTATGCCTTACCCGGCTTGGTCAATATGCATTCTCACTCGGTCGGTAAAAATCTTTTGAATCTGTCTCCCATGTTCAGTCTAGCGGCAATAATGCATGGTGTCACCACATGGCGCGATGCTCTTGATGCGGACGGAACTGGCGTGCCGGCCTTGCGAACTCAGCTATCAGAAGGGGAGTGGCCGACGCCCGATGTGGTCTCTTGTGCTGTGATCAACAAAGGAAAAAGCCGTTGGCCTAATTCAAACATTATTGAGAGCACAGGTGAAATACCATCTCTCATTAACCGGATCAAGCAACAGGGGCATGATTGCATAAAATCCTACGAGGGGTTGAGCGTTGAGATGCTTACGGAGGTAAAGCATATAGCCGCCAGACAAGGGATGAAAGTCATAGGTCATGTACCTGAAGGCTTAACTATAGAACAAGCTGGCCTACCGGATACACAGCACTTTTATGGTGTGCAGACGGCTCCTCAGTACGGGGTCGTGGACCGAAATGGCAATTGGCTTTCAGTTGATTCGGAGCGTATTGATGCCGTTGCTGAAATCGTAGCAAAACGCGACATGATTAACACGCCTACGTTGGTAGCGCTAAAACAACTCGAAACTTATCGTAACTATAATGAAGCGCTCACCCGCGAAAATTTGAAGTTTATACCAAGCTTTTATCCATCCATTGTATGGCATCCGCAAAAAGGCCTCCCAGTCTACCGTAATCTTGAATCTCAAACATTGGACAGAGCGCGAGATGCATTGGCAAAAAAATTACAACTTTTGAAGCGCCTGCATGATCGAGGTGCCACACTGAACGTCGGGACCGATACCCAGCAACCCTTTGTTGTTCCGGGTGTCTCGATGTGGCAGGAAATGAGGCTATTTGAGCAGGCGGGGATAACTTCTGAAGATGTTTGGGCTCATGCTACGTGGAAATCACACAAACAACTACCGGGCGACTGGAATGGTTTTTTGGGGGAGGGCGAACAAGCCACCTTTTTGCTCTTCGAAAATGACCCAACTAAATCTCTTGATGCACTTGATTCGCTCAAAGCAGTGGTATTGAGAGGGCAGCTTTACGATATGGAAGAACTTAAGCAATCGATGGATGCATTAAATGCTCATTATGAAAGTAAACCGATTGCTTTTATCTCAGAGCTATTCGTAGCACATGCAATGGACAAGGTAGCGCGTCGATTCACCCATTAATCAGGTATTGATATATGAAGAAGTTTCTATATTTTTTAGCGGGCATGATTGTTGTCTTCTGGATGCTATATTTGGTTGTGCTCCCGCTAAATGTTGAAAAGTATTTTAGTCCAGTTGAGGCTTTACCCTCAGAAGAGTGGCTTATAGCCAAACGTCATCCCTTATCTAATCTGTTTGTGTCCGACATGCATGCCGATACTTTGCTGTGGCATCGTAGTATTGCTGAGAAATCTGAACTAGGGCATGCGGATATTCACCGTTTGCGCTCAGCTAGCATGGGCCTTCAGGTTTTTATGTCGGTTATTGAAGCGCCAAAAGATGTCGAATCGGATTCGATTGCGCAAGAAGGTGATCAAATCACTCCGATTACGATTCTCGATAAATGGCCCGCCACGACTTTCGATAGCTACAAACAGCGAGCGCTTTATCAAGCTAGTAAGTTATATAAGGCCGAAGTAAATTCCAATGGAAAGCTAAAGGTCGTTTTGAATCGAGAAGACTTGGGCGCCAGCGAATCCTGGGAAGCATATCAAAGTCCACTCTTCGCAATATTAGGTTTAGAAGGAGCGCATGCGACAGAGTTTGATATCGCTAATCTAGATATACTTTTTGAGGCAGGATACCGGAGCATGGAGCTAGCGCATTACTCGGATACGCCTTTTGCGGGCTCATCTTCTGGAATGGTGAAATATGGTCTGACTAAAAATGGTGAAAAGCTGATTCAGAGAATGAATGAAATTGGCATGATTATTGATGTCGCACATTTGTCCCAAAAGGCGATCATTGATGTTTTAGAACTAACATCCAAGCCGGTATATTCATCTCACACAGGAGTGTTTTCAAAGTGTCCAAAAGCTCGGAACTTGAGTGACGACTTGATTAAGCAAATTGCCGAACAAGGGGGGATCATCGGTATCGGCTTCTTTAAAGACGCTATTTGTGGTGAGTTATTAAGTGATTTGGTTGAATCTATTGTATTTGTTCGTGATCTAGTCGGCGCTCAGCATGTTGCCTTGGGCTCCGGTTGGGATGTTGCTCCCTTGGCGATAACGCCTCAACAGCTTCCTGACCTTACAAGAGCTTTACTAAAACAAGGCTTATCAGAGCAAGAGGTTCGTATGATTATGGGCGACAATGTGCTGCGATTTTTCTTAAACAATCTTCCTGCTAAAGGAACATAGTTGGTTTAGCAGTTCAATCGATAAGTGTCTATTGCCTTGCCAAGTAGTGATAGCAGATTCATTACCACTTATAGATTACGAAACTAAAAGTTCTTTCAGCTAAAGATTTATCATGTGATGCCGATGATAAATTATAGTGAATTGAATTGATATTTTTTATAAAAAAGATTTGATTATGGGTTATGACTATTATTAATTGAAGGTTATTATGAAAATCGATCAAAATATAACTATTGCAGATTTACGGGGTAGTAAATTTTACCAAGCTCAAGAAAGTAGTGATTTAAAAGTCACACCATTGAGGAATAAAGAAAGTCAGTATCCATCGAATAAAGTATATAAAACGTTTCCAAGTAATGATTCATCTAATTCTAAGGTATTCAAGGGAGATACGAAAATTATTCTTCCTGAATCTAATGAAATTTCCATAAAAATGGAAAAAGTTTTTAATCGTTTAGGTAAAGAGGAGCAGAACTTTCTTATTGACTCAGGGTATATCGCTAATAATGCGTTTTTGAAGTTGGCAGAAAAATTAGAAGACGACGATTTAAAAAAACTAACGGTAGTTATAAAGGCTTTAGATAATAAGTTAATTAATCATTTTAATAACGACACAATTTTGAAAACTGAGAAATTATTCGATGTATTAAATAATTCCTCAGACAAAGATATAAAAACGGTATTACATACATCTTCAAAGCTTTACAGTCAGGAGGTAACGGATATTAACGTTCCAATCTACAGCCATGGAGGCATTATAGACAGAAGTACTAATATTGAATCCCTTCATGGTTTTATTTCACAACTAATTTCCTCCGAGGATTCATCAATATTCCTTGAAGAAATGGATAATTATGACTTTTATCAGCAAGAAAAAATTTATAACGTGTTCTTCTTTGATAGTGAATTGGGTAATCGATTAATGCGTGAATTAGATAATAGGGACTCTGAAGCTAGAGATGCAATGTTAGGTTTTGTTAGTGAGATTGCAACAACGTCAAAGTTTTCAAATTTTAAGGACAGGGTAACACTTGGATCTAACTTAAGCGTAATGCCAGGCATAGATAACTATTTCAAGAATGTATCCTCGAGCTTAATAGAAGATGCTATTTCTTTAATTGAAAACTTTGCTTTCAATGATAACCAACTAGCTGATATGGGTAACGCTTTGATGAATTTAGATCGAGCCGGTCAGCGAGCTTACATGGAGATCACAAAAGCTGGTCTAGCTGTAAGAGTTGATCCCGAAGCGAATGCAGCTGAAATTCAAGAAGCTCTCGATGATATTGACGTGGCAAGGGAAAATGAATCAGTTAGAGCTGATGTCTTCCTGGCTCGATATGGTCAAAAAGTAGATGGTGAAGTAGTAAGATATGAGTATAAGATGATTAGTCAAGCTAATGAAGATATGAAAGAAGCTGCTTTTAGATTGTTTGAGTAAATTTTGACTCTTAGATCGAAAAATCACTTTTTAGGAATGCGCAGATTGCCTATATAGTGACAACTGT
>JAKVCY010000089.1 GCA_022448425.1 Thalassotalea sp.
CATTGCTTGCGATACAGATAAGGCATTGCGCTGGGCTATGACATCAATAGCGGTGATGTCATAATCCACACTAGCTAATAATTTATCGGTTGCCAAGCTATTCGCTGTACTTTTTTCGTTTTGCTCGTCAACATTCAAGCCCAATTGTTCAGGCTGAACCCCAACTTCATCAAGAATATCGTTTATATTAGTTACTAATTTTGCGCCCTGTTGGATTAACCAGTGGCAACCTTCAGAGTACTCGTGAAAGATATTACCCGGCACAGCGAATACTTCCCGCCCCATATCTGCGGCCAAATTCGCAGTTATCAAGGTGCCACTTTTAATTTTTGCTTCTACCACAAGGGTCCCAAGGGATAACGCTGCGATAATTCGATTTCGCCTTGGAAAGTGCCAGGGTTTAGGCCCCTGCCCAGGAAAAAATTCCGTTACGCTAACGCCGCCGTCATTATTAATTGCTTCATAGAGCTTACTGTTTTTCGCGGGGTATATTTTTTCAGGCCCCGTGCCCATTACCGCAATAGTTCCGGTACTACCAGAAAGTGCGCCTTGGTGCGCGGCACTATCAATACCCATAGCAAGCCCGCTAGTGACCACTACACCGTTACTGGATAACCCAAAAGCAATGTCGTTGGCGATTCGCTTTCCTTGAAGGCTGGCCCTTCTGCTTCCCACTATGGCAATTTGAGGTTTTTGCAAATGTGCTTTATTTCCTGTAGCAAATAGCACAAGGGGTGGACTGTCTAATTGCTTAAGTGATTCAGGGTAGGAACACGAGGTCAGTGGAATAATGTGTCTATTATCACTCCCGCGCAGCCAATTCTGGGCAGCATCAACTAGAGACGGTGATATTTGGCTAGTGAGCTGTTTAACATTGTCAGGGAGTGTTGATGCATTGCTGGCTAGATCTACAGAAGAAAGTTGATACTTTTCAAGAGCCTCTAGCCAAAGCTTAGGTGATACACGCTGAGCGGAAGCCAACGCAATCCATGCTAATGCTTCGCTGTCTAACTGAGATGATTGTTGGGCCATTGTCGCTCCTGATACGAGCGACAATGAACCATGCATCGCTTAGGGCTTTGCGACAATAAAGCCGCGCTTTATCCCTTTGTTCGCTCGCGTTATTAATCCGTAACTTGCCGCATCAAATGTTTTGAACACAACAACTTCACCCACTTTAAGTGCGGGTTGCGATACCGTATCGATAAACCACTCACCACTATTATTAGCGCCGGGCTCATCAACGTAACGGGGGTTATCTTCATCAATAATGGCAGGGCCTTGTGAATAGAGACCTAAGACCGTGCCTGGCGCCACGTCCATGCTACCTAGATCAAGAATGACAATGTCGTACTTGCCAAGTAAATCATGATCGTGCAGGTCTCCAACAACTGCGCCTCGTTGTGAAGTGGCGGGAACAAGTTCGAAGTCTTCAGGGTGCTCAAACCCACCCGCCATTAATTTATCGCCACGCTTCGCTTCTTGGTTCGCATCATCAATGAAAAGCAACATAGTGTCGCCAGCTTGGTCTTTTTCCACTACCGAAGCTGTTGAAACATGGGTAACCTGAATGCCAAGGGTCTCCCCGTCGAGGTTTTTAATGGTAGCGTGCTTTCTTATCACTCTATACTGATCGTCAGAACTGAATTGTTGCTGGCTTAACACAAAATCATCAGACGCAAACCTCACATTTCCATCCTGGTTTCCTAACAATTTAGGCAGAGACTCGTAACTTTCCTCATTCATCAACATATGCTGTTTTATGAAGGGCGAGATAGATGTCCACGACAATACATCGACAGGCTTTGGTTTTACTCGTTTATCGGTAGACGGAGACAGCTTATAGGAAGGCTTGTCGCGTTTTACGCTTAAAACTGGCTGTCCGTCGACGTACCCTACTATGATTACGTCGCCCGGGTAAATTAGGTGTGGGTTGTCAATTTGGGTGTTAGTTCGCCACAATTCAGGCCAAAGCCAAGGCTCGTTAAGAAAAATATTGGCAATTGCCCAGAGCGTATCACCACGCTTAACCGTGTAGGTTTCTGGCGCGCTTTCTTTAAGTTGCAGCGCGAAGGTAGGCAACGAAAGCAGTGCGCCTAAGAGAAGTATTGCTACACGACGCCCATAAATTAATCGCTTTTTCAAATTAACCACCTGCAAATTATTCATTGTCGCTTATTGTTGATTTTTCAGACAATAGCACTATATCGGCATAACTAGGTATTCTAATAGGGTTTCGGTAAAAAACTGCACGAAACAGCCCGATATACGTTAGAATAGTAACTTAATAAGCACTGTAAAGTGTGCTGGCAATTAGATCGTATATGAATTTATACAGCGAAAAGGTGAAGTAAGCGAGAAATGGCAATTTTAGACGTATTAAGTTTTCCTGATGAACG
>JAKVCY010000009.1 GCA_022448425.1 Thalassotalea sp.
TTCTGGATAGCAGTTTCCAGCTGTCATCTGTTAGCATTAGTCTCGGCATTTGGGAAAGTTAAATTGTTTTTTGGCGAAATCATTATAACCGACCCAATTGCTGTTTACTTTTCATACCGCAAAGATCAACACGCTCTAGTGCTAAACGAATATTTTTGTATGAAGTTATCCGCAGCAGTTGGTTTACCTACTGCTGAAGTCGAGTTTATTCGGTTTGGAAAACACCCAGCGCTTATTGTTCATCGCTTTGATAGAAAATATGTCTCGGAGAAAAAACAAGTATTTAGGCGGCACGTCATTGACGGGTGCCAAGCATTGAGCTTGCCTAGGGATTATAAATACGAACGAAATTTGGGTGACAACAGAGATGTATTGCATATAAGAGATGGCGCAAGCCTCCCTAAGTTATTTGAGTTTAGTAAATCAATGTCTTCGCCTGCTGAAAGCGCACAATGGTTAATCAACTGGCAGCTATTCAACTTAATTATTAGTAATTATGATAGTCATGGAAAAAACGTATCACTGTTTTGGAGTAGGGAGAATAGTAGCTTCACTCCTGCTTATGATCTTGTAAACATTGCAATGTTTTCTCAATTTAAGCATGTGTTAGCTATGGCAATGGGGGATGAATTTGATCCCAATGATATCAATGCCTATCAGCTAGCTGATTTTGCCGAAACTTGTGCAATAGATAAAAAATTACTGGCAAGGTTACTTTCTAATTTAACAAAACAAGTGCTGTCCACCTTAACAGCAGAGTCTTTTACTCAAGACCTAATCAAGACCAATGACTTTTCGACAGAAGAGCAAATATACATAGGTAAATTGAAAGACAATATTGTATCAAGAGCACAACATTTAAATTCTCAAACTTCAATGATCTCAACAATAGAAGTGTAGCGCTTACTTTTACTCGCTTTTAGCAACTAGGTATCTGTCGGTGATCGAATAGGTCCTGTTGTTTAATCATTTTGATTTGAAGTTTTAAGTGTTCCGAATCGGTACGGCAGTTTCACCAATTTTATACTTTCATAATACATATAAATAAAATAGAATATTATCAAGAAACTGACTGATATTTTCTTTTTGTATTCGTGGTTTTATTTGCTCCTTGGGATTTTGTGATTACAAAATATATTTTGGGGCACTAATAACTCACAAATAGTTAATATAGACTAAATTAACATGACGTTTTAAGAAGGTTGATTCATATTCCCCCAAAAGCTTTGCAAACCTGAGAGTTAATAAATAATTTAGCCATAATGTTCACATAAGTTATCAATTTTTGAATAACCCTCAGTTGCATAAAACGAATGAGGTAGAAATGAGAAGTAGAAAAACATCTAAATTCCCACCCGGGTTTACGCTTATTGAACTTGTTGTTGTCATCGCTCTATTAGCAATTCTTACTTTTACAGCAATCCCTCGATTCATTAATTTGGGCCAAGAAGCAAACATTGCAGTTATTAATTCTTTGAAAGGCAGCTTGACGACGGCAGTGAATTTAATAACATCAAAAGTAATAATAATGGGGCTGCATGATAATCGAGGTGTTGGTGCAAAAGGTACCCCCATTGAATTTGATGGCATGTCATTCACGGTATATAATCAAGGTGTACCGAGAGAAATATGGTTCGATGGATTTGAGCAGCTTATAGGTGGTGATATTATATATATAGGGGCTGGGGCTGGCCATTTAGAAGCAGCTTGTCCAGAGCATATATGTGTAGTGGACAATCTTAAAGCTTCAACCGTATTAGAAGGAAAAGAGGGCTATGGGATCTTTTTCTTTCCTAAAGGAACCTTATTAACGTCAAATGGATGTTTTGCTTATTATGTTTTTCAAATCACCCCTCAAGGTCTCTTAGCCTACAAAGAAATTGGTACTGTGTCAGAAGGATGCTGATAACGCTATATATTAAAATTATAAGCTAAACCAAACAGGTTTTATGTGACTGTAATGTTTTTATTTGTAATTGACCTAATTATTTGGAACCGCAAAGCTCTATTGTTGGATTCAACATTTCCCGCTAGAAATAGCGTGCCGATTTGAGTACGCCCTCTGGTCCCATCCTTCTTTTTTTAGTAAGGGCAGCAAAAGAATAAGCCGACTTTTATAGTCGGTTTTTTTGTGCCTAAAACTCTATAAATTCACGAAATTTCAAATCCATTATCTACCAAAAGATCTGCTGAATGTTACCAATGCATTAGCTTAAATTTAGCCTCCCCGGTCCGTATCTGGTCTTTCGTCTGGGTAATTTCTGGGTAGATAAGCGTCTAAACATGTTTGATGGCAGATACCTAAAAACAATAACTTCTGCATAAATCGATCAAGCGTAAAATAATTGACTACTCTGGTCTTTTTGGCGCTTTTTCCGACTGGGGGAATAGTTTCAGGTTTGTGTCTTGTCTATTACAAGGCATAAAGGCTTGTAGCCATCACTACACAGTACGCTGTCCTTTTCCAGTTTGCCTAGCAGCTCTTGATGCAGTGCTGCTGCCGTGACGCTTGGCAAAATGGCTTCATATGTGTACTTGGCTCTATCCCCGACTGTTAATACTGGCATCCAGTCTTCCATAGAGCGCCTTCGCTTTTTTACGTTCATGCCCCGTTTGCGTGGCTGACGAGTGAGCTTCTTTGAGCCTTTTTCTGAATACGGAAACAGCGTTTCATCCTCTTCAATAATGCCTTCAAGCCTTGTCGCCTTCAGTACCGATGGTAGCTCTAAAAACGATGCAGCAACCTGAACGATGTTTTTAAATCGATCCCGCACTCATCAGCGCACTTGCGCAAGACCTTATTGTCGAGCATGCAGCGAATGTAATCCATCCAAAGCTCCTTATATCTTAGTCGAGCTGACGGCGTTGCCGTTGTCGCTACAAAGGCTTTGTCGCAGTTTTTGCAGCGATAACACTGCATCTGGTTCACTTGGCCATGGCGATTAATTAGAGAGCTATGACAATGCGGGCATTCTGGGTTTTCAATCATCCGCTCCTCAAGCTCTGATACCAACTGCGAGGGGCTATCCGTGCCTTTCTGCAGCTTCTCTACATAACGAGCTTGGCTATCCGTTAAGTTTTCTAACTCGGTATCAGCTTTGTAAGTTATGCTGGGGTCATAAGTAAATCATCGAGAACTGGATTTATGTACAGTGTGGTGGCGATTTACGGGAGCATAGCCTAAACAAAAAGGTCAACACACTCTAGTCTAATCTACGAAACCATCGACTTTATTTATCATCCCTCCAAATCGAAAATAAAGCGTTAAGTCAAAAGCAATTGCATGCAAGCAGGGAGTAAGAAATAAGATAATAAACATAGAAGCAACAGTGCCAAAACTTAATGCAATGGCAAAAGGTACAAGAAATAGTGCTTGTTCTGAAGTTTCAAATAACATGGGTAATAACCCAACTGTTGTAGTTAATGAGGTCAAAACAACAGCTTTAAACCGAGATTTTGATGCAATAAGTAAAGCATTAGTAAGTGATTTACCTTCATCAATCATCTGATTCAACTTTGTCGTCAATACAAACGCGCCATTTACGACTAACCCAGAGAGAGCAACCATACCAAACAAGCTATTCGACGTTAACGTATAGCCCATGATTACGTGTCCAAAGACTGCCGCAGCAATACTAAAAGGTATTGTTAATACAACAATTACCCCTTGCACATAACTTTTAAATAAAGATGCAAAAAGCACAAAAACAACCACACATACGATGACCAAGTTAAGAAGTAATTGCTCGACGCTGGAGCGGCCTGAGAATTTATCTAAAGTTCCTCTCATGCCAATTTCTAATCCGGGGTATTTGGCTCTTAATCTTGGCAATACTTCCTCATTTAATGACCTTGTTACTAATCCGAAATTGCCTTCTTCAGGGTCAACAAAACCACTAACGCTTATATTTCTTTTACCGCCATTTCGAACTATTGACGAAAATGCTCTAGACTCTTCAATACTTGCCGCCTGAGCCAAAGGCAGTGTAACGCCGCTCGGGGCTACAATTTGCAGAGTCTGTAAACTAGACAAAGACTCTCTTTCATTTTCAGGTAATCGTACCCAAACTTTCACTAAATCACTGTCCATAAGAAATCTTAAAGCCTCCATTCCCCAAAAAGATGACTTAATTTGCTGTCCTAAACTATGTTCAGTTATGCCTAAAGCTTTTGCTTCAGTTGTTAGCTCAAACTTGAGTTGTTTTTTACCTTGCGTTAACCCGTCTGCAACGTCATAAACGCCATCAAATGTAGCAAGAATAGATGCCAATTCTTGTGCAACAGCTTCTGATGTTTTTACTGTAGGGTGACGTACATCAATCGATAATCGGTTGTTCCCACCGAAACCTGCCAAATGGTCATATTGCAAAGACTTAGCCTGGGGAATTTCACCCACGTTTTCTCGCCACTGGCGCACAAAATCTTTTTGGTTAAAAACTCTAAGTTTTTCATTTGCTAAGTTAAATGTCACTTTTGCATGATTAGGCGATGAAATGCCTGATGACACATCCCAACTGACAATATCTTGTTTTGACCCCATTTCATTTATTGTGAGTAATCCAGCCTGTTCAATGTGCTTTGCTATGCGAGTTAACTCCGCTGTAGATGAGTCTATTGGCATTTCTAGTCTGGCACTGACATTATCAGAGGGCACTTGAGGGAACCATCTGAAATCTATTCGACTTGACTCAAACCAAACAAACGAAATTGAAAGAAGCCCCATAAATACAACAAAAACGCTATATCTGTGCCTTATTAAATGAGCCACACATTTGGCATATACCCCATCTCTGAAAGTGTCTAATGATTTAGCTACTTCAAGCCTGAATAGTTCCATCCGAGGAAAATAATGAACCTTCTTCTTAACTGGTTTTGCATTCAAATGTGCAGGTAAGATAAATAATGCTTCAACAAGAGATACAGAAAAAACTACAATTGCAACTACAGGCAGAGATAACATGTATTTTCCCATGTTTCCGGGCATGGTAAGTAACGGTATAAATGCGATGATGTTCGTCAATACAGCTATCGTCACTGGCAAACACATCTCTCTTGCGCCCTCTGCCACTGCGACTTTAACCGGAACACCATTAAGCATTTTTGCCTGAATATTTTCCCCAACAATAATCGCATCATCAACAACAATGCCGAGAGTTATAATAAATGCAAAAGTTGAAATCATATTGATGGATACGTCTAAATAACTAAGAAACGTAAATGAGGAAATAAATACCACAGGAATAGAAATACCAACCCAAAAAGCCAGTCGGGGATTAAGAAATATTCCTAAAACCACCATAACAAGTAAAAGGCCAATGATTCCGTTATTAATGAGGCTAGCAATACGCTCTTCAAATTTTTCCACTCGTTTATAAGGAAATTCGATTTTAATATTGTCAGGCAAATTATTGCGGAGGTCATCAACATAAGCTTCGACTTCTCTAACTAACGTTAATGTGCGCGACGCCTTGGTTTGATATACATAAATCATCTCTCCTGGCTGACCGTTGTAGCTGAAATAATGGTTGTTCTTGTTAAATCCCTCCAAAACTGTCGCAACGTCACCTAAATTAACGACTTCACCACTGTCAGTGTATTTTATCGGTATATTAAGAAAATCAATCGCCGTTTCTCGGCGCCCTTCTGTTCTCAACACATAATTACCAACCGGTGTATTTATATACCCACTTGGAACATCCTTAGCTGCTAATTTTATTCTTTCAGCGACATCTGGGATCGACAAATTTAATGATTCCAGCGATTGTTGTGCTATTTCGATATTTACTTCAGGCTCTTTTTTAACCCTTGATAAAACGAGTGCAATACCATCAATATCCATCAAATCGGCTTTAATACGTTTAACTAATTTATGGCGGGACATCGTATCTATCTCACCTGCAATAGCGAGCGTTGTTAACCACGGAGCATCATCATCTAAGCGAATGATTGGCCGTTCTACGTCAGCCGGGAACGACGAAATACTATCCACCGAGTTTTTTACGTTTTGTAAAATTCGATCTAAATTTTCTCCGTTGGCAATTTCGGCTCGCACTAATGCATACCCTTCTGAAGCCGTTGACGTTACTTGATTTACCCCCTCTATTGTTTCTAGGTTTGCTTCTATTGCCAAAACAATGTTTTGTTCTACTTCTTCAGGACTGGCTCCGGGATATGACATTTCAACAAGTACAGTTGAGTACGTATAATTGGGCTGAATTTCTTGTCTAATATTTTTAAAGTGATACAACCCGGCAACTAACATAACAATCATCAATAAATTCGCTGCTATGTGATTATTCGCTACCCACCCTATAGGGTTGTTCAAACTGTTATTAACTTGCATGAAAGCCTCCTCACATTTTTGCGACGCGTTGAATAGGCGTAACTTCAGTACCAACAGAAAGGTCAAAGATTTGGCTGGTTACTATTTTTTCTTCAGGGTTTATGGCAATACTGACCAACAATTCCTGTCCATTTTGCCACTTGATGCTAGCCATTCGTTTTTGTAGTCTATTTTCAGCATCAAGAACATAAACGTATTGGTTATTCACAAAAGCTTCCCGTGGAATGGAATTAACATTTGAAGCACTTCCCGCGTCAACTCTTGCTGTAATATGCGTACCTATAGGGATAGAGTGATTAAATAAGTTACCTTGTTTTTCGAACTGTTCGTTTTTTAATTCAACAATGGCACCACTTAACCTAGTGTTTGCAATTAAATCAGCCTTTAAGCTAATGATTTCCCCATGGTATGTTCGATTATTGAAGTTAAATGAAACTTGAGTTCCCGGCGTTGTTTGAGATCGAGCAACTAACCTATCTCTGTGCTTTGATTGAAATTTAAGCTCTAACCAACGCTCATTGGCTGGAATGATTGTAGCAACCAGTTGATTTGAATCAACGTATTCGCCTTCTACCGAAGCAACGTTTAATACCCTCACATCAAACGGTAAACTCAGCTTAGTGCGAGATAATGCTAATCGAGCTTTTTGCTCCTCTACTCTAGCTAACGCTAGGTTTGCTCTGGCTATTTCAAGATACGGTTTTCTCAACGCTAACGCTTTGTTTTCTCCGTCATCTATCAACAGATTCTTACCCAGCTCGAATTCTTTTTTAGCTAGGCGCTGTCTTCCTTCCTCTATCGCCAGCTCAGCTCTGGTAAAGGCAACTTTTGCAAGCGCCTCTTCTTGATTTAGCGCATAATCAATTGACGCAATTTGAATAATCGTTTGGTCTGCCGGAATAACACCACCTTCGATATAATTTTCATGTGTACTCTCAATCACACCTGACACTTGAAATCTAAGCGATATCGCTTTTTGAGGTGCAACGATGTTTCCTGTCGCATCAATACTAATAGGGAAAGTTTGTGTCTGGGCACTTATTACCTCTACACTAGGTTTTATTTGTAAAGGGGCCGCTCTTTGAATTTTAGGCGGTGTATAAATTAGCCACCAACATATTAATATAAATAGTAATGCAATAAGCAAAGGCGGTAGTGATGTTCGGATAAATTGTTTGGTTCGCATATTACGCTCTCTTTAAAGAATCTATTTGTTAGAGTATATGAGCGTCCAATAAATAGCGTCCCAGAAACGGTTTGCTTTGTAATAAAGTGTCGCTAATGCCCATGCTTGCGACAAACCGATACAATAAAGTTCAATAAACCATGTGACTTTATTAAACTTTTAGCTGATATTGAGTACGGTTTCAGGAGCAAATAACGATATGAATAACTACAAACATCATATTCTGATTGTTGATGACGAAAGAGACATTACCGATCCATTAAGTACCTATTTGAATAAGCTTGGATATGAAACCAGCGTTGCCAATAACGGCGATTCTATGGACAAAATACTGCAAAGATGCAATATCGATTTAATTGTTCTTGATATCATGATGCCTGGCGAAGATGGCTTAACAATTTGTAAAAAGTTACAAAACCAGAAGTCTCCACCAATAATACTTCTTACCGCTTTAACCGAAGAGACAGACCGTATTATTGGGCTTGAATTTGGTGCTGACGATTATCTCTGTAAACCCTTTAATCCAAGAGAATTAGTCGCTCGCATAAAGTCTGTTATTCGTCGAAGTGAAATGTTCCCAAGCCATAAAAAACTATCTATGGGCGTCGTAAAATTTGACAGGTGGCGAATGAATTTATCGTTTAATGAACTCGTTGATGAAAGCGATGTAATCACCCTTCTCAGCTCAGGAGAGCACCGGTTACTTGTTACGCTTATTGAACATAAAGGTATTACACTCTCTAGAGACCAACTATTAGAGTTAACTAAGGGAGTAGAAGCCAAAGCCTATGATCGAAGTATCGACAATCACATAAGCCGGTTGAGGCAAAAAATAGAGCAAGACCCTAAAAGTCCCAAAGTTATAACGACACAACGAGGCGGTGGATATGCGTTTGTTGCACCTTTGGAGCATATCAAGTGAAAATCATTTCACTTATTAAACCGAAAAACCTTGCCCAACAAATGATGATTTTGATGGCCTCATCTTTGTTGCTTCTATTTATCGCATTAGGAACGATTGAGTTATTCGAACAAAAAGACTTAACAGAAACAGCTATTAGCACATCACAGCTTTCAAACTTAAAGTCCTTATATCCTCTCGTTAATATGTTGACTGAAACACAACAAAAGCAGTTTGAGAAAAGCTTCTCGCGCTGCTACCAAGGCTACCTGATTTCAGAAGCACCTTATTTTACTAAAGGTTCACGTCCAAATGCTGGCATTGCAGCTAAAGTAAGTCAATTTTTATCCCTCCCTATGAGTCATGTAAACGTGACCTTTAACACTTTCATGCGGAATGACTTTGCCTATTACAAATGTGGAGATAATGTTAGCTTTCCTCTTGAAGGCATCGCGATTAGTATTTTGCTGGATAATGGAAAATGGTTAAATGCTGAAGTTCATGCCCACCAATGGCACATAAATACATTCCACCAAAAACTCTTTTTAGTCGTCGCTGCTTTTATTATTATCGCAGGTGTAAGCATCGCGATAATTGCTTATTTGACCAAGCCATTAAGTGAATTAAATAATGCAGCCAAGTCATTTTCAAAAGGTCTAGAATTAAAAGAGGTCAATATGGCAGGCTCTCCTGACCTTAGACAAACCATAAGATCATTCAATAAAATGCAAAAAGACGTATTAAATGCAATCAAGACTAGAACAACAACACTAGCAGCTATAAGTCACGACATAAGAACCCCATTAACAGCATTGAGATTGAAAGCGGAATTATTAGACGATGACCTAGCTTGCCAGGACCTGATAAACAGTATTGACAGAATTGAAAAGATAACCGCGTCAGGGTTAGCATTCCTTAAAGGTGATGATAAAGGTGAGCCGCTAAAACAAGTTAACTTAAGTGTCATGATTTCAGATGAATATGAGGAATGCAAAACATTTGGGCACGACATAACTTTTATTAATCCAGGTACAGTTATTATTACCTGTCGTCCTACGGCGATGCTCCGTGCGATTCGCAATGTAATCGATAACGCTACTAAATATGCAAAAACCACTGAAATAACGTTAACAAGGTTGGAAAGTGGTATAGAGCTTAAAATTGTAGATAATGGGCCTGGCATACCTGAATTAGAGATTGAGAAAGCATTTGAGCCTTTTTATCGACAGTCAAAAGCCCGAGAAAGCAATCAAGGTGGTTTTGGGTTAGGATTAGCAATAGTGAAGAACATAATCGAAGGTCATAACGGAACTGTAATATTGAAAAATGCTTCTCCTACAGGATTGCAAGTAACTATTCGCCTTCCTTACCGATAAAACTGACTACAGCGAATGGTAAGACTTACACTTTCCTTTCTTGATTATAGCTTTTGCACGTATGTGGGTAGGGGTACGTTAGAGCCCCCACAATTGTCTTGACTAACGCATTATGCTAACAGCTTTAAAGCTGATTTAACGAAAGGCGATTTCTCCTTGCCATAAACTTCTTGTTCTGTAACTCCATTAGCTAGTATGGACATCTTAAAAGTTTCGTATTTTTCTCTTGCAATAGAATCATTCAGCATATAGTTTTTATATTGTTCAAGCTTTTTATGTTCCTCACTTCCATATTCAATAACATGAACATGTAAAAGATACTCTTTACCGTCGAATAAAACAGCGCCATCTTTTCTTGGTCTTTCTGGGGGGAATGGCTTTTTACTAACTTGTTCTTGGAAGCCTAAAGCGATTAAGCGATTGATAGCTAAAGCTAAGTCCCCATTTTTATATAGAACAGATAAGTCGATTATCCCCTTGCCCCCAACTTTGAATGATGTTGAGCCGATATGTATAACTTTAAGTCTGTCTGTTTTAATTAAATTAATAACCGACTGAGCCACTTCAAGATAAACTGAAGACCAAGGATTAAAACTCGCCTCAATTTTTCTATATTTCAATATTTTCATAAATGTTGATTATTCCAGATGCAGCTTGCGCTTCTAACTATTAAATATTGAACGGTTTGGCGGTTTTTCTATCACGCTATCGCTCACTTTTTTGAATAGGTTATTTCTAACAACGTCACTAGTTAATTGCCAGATAAAAGAACATTTTATTTGTGATAAATAGACACAAATAAACGGATGCTCTTGTCGTCACCCTCTACAAATAAATCAATGCTCAAACTTACTTTAGCGCACAGATAAGCCAGCTTACAACTCACCTGTGGACAAATTCGTGTTAAAAGATTTTACTTAGAGCTGTATAGGTAGTCCTCTTTGAGTAGATGTCTAGAGCTATTAACATTGCTGACATGATTAAGCCGTCACATTGTATAACACTGGCATTTTACCTTTCCACTCTTCCCATAATTCATTTTCGACACCTAGTCGAGACATCAAATTTGCAACATTGATCCGACTTGATTGGCCTGGGGAAAAAATAGCGTTTCTAACTGGAGATGGCACGGTTTCATATTTAGTCACAGTGGATTCATCTATTAAAGTGTCTGGGCGAACAATTATCCATTCCAAAGATGAAGAACTTGTCATTGTTTGTCTGATTAGGTTCTCTACAGCCAGTTCATTATCAATGTGAGGAGGAATTAAACGGCGAATCACGCCAATCGCTAACGATTGAGATAATGGTGGCTTTTCCGTAACTAGTGTATTTCGACAACCTGTCGAAGCCATTAATATGACCTTAATAGGCTTTGATGGATTAATTGCCTGAATCGCATCGCAAATATTGTTAATAGAATTACTCACTAATTTACGAGGTTCTCCCCAAATGCCTTTAACTGAAATATTGTGCCCTAAAGTACAATATACTAGTGAATGTTCACGTATCAAATTCACAAATTCAGTCTGACTCATCACAGACACATCTTTAATGACCAACGTAAATTGCGAATTATTTTCTAAATCTTCCGTCAGCCAGGTATCACTTCTTGCTAGGGCCGTAACACTAATTCCCGCTTCAAGCAGTTGCTCAACTAATAAACGTCCCGTTTTTCCACTAGCTCCAAAAACAATGGCTTTCTTCTGTTCATTCATGATTGGGTTTTCTCTTTGACATCTAAATAATTATGTTATCAAAAAATCACTGATATTTATGCAACAGCGAGTGATTACAATAAAAATGCACCTGAAAGCTATGCATTCTTCGCAACTGTGCAAAATAAACTTCATTGGGCAATTCATGGGCACACGGCTGCTGAACCTGTAAAGGAACGAGCTAATAGTGACTTACCTAATATGGGACTCAAATCTTGGACTGGAAAACAAGTTACTAAGAAAGATGTTGCGGTAGCTAAGAATTATTTAACACGAGAAGAGCTAAGCGAATTAAATCAGATTGTTACCATGTACTTAGACTTTGCAGAGTTACAAGCTAAAAAGAAAACACCAATGACTATGGCTTAATGGGCTGGTAAGCTTGATGCGTTTCTAGAGTTCAATGATCAAAACGTACTTGATAATGCAGGGAAGATTTCTCATAAGGTAGCTCAGCAACTGGCTGAAAGCGAATATGAAAAATTTGTCGAGATCTGAAGAGCAGAACTAGCCAACGAAGTTAGTGATTTCGATGAGTTAGTTAACAAAGAACAACAACTTACTCAGAAAAAATAACCTCTTAAATATTTTCAGCTCCATAGGTGGGTAATTTGGTGGGTAGAAAATCTATATTAAAACCGAAAAACAAACTATACTATTGAAATATAAATAGTTAAATAAAAATATAAAGATCCAGAATATTGAGTAACTCTGCAAACACTCTCTTGTCAGTAGCTCTATTGAACTGCTGACACTCCCTTTCAACTATATTAGCTATATCAATTCATCCAAAGCATCTATCTTTGACATTGGTTGCAAGCAACATGAACTTACACCAAGGCTTAGTGATTCGATAAGCTTTTTTTATATAGTGATTTAATGGGAAAGCTAAGCTTTATTTTTAAAAAACAAAGCTTAGCATAAGCGTGTAGATATCTGCGTCTGGGTCTGTCGGTGTTTCAACGAAAGAACCTCGTTGACCACCAAAGGTTTTGAACGACTGCCATTCAAGATTTAGCGATACGTTGTCAATTAGGCTATACCTAACACCTGTCGCAAAACTACTACCTGATTTGCCGTCGAATGGGGTAATGTCAGTCTCTTTGGTTTTGGTTTCACCATAAAGCACGTACGGTGTAAACTTGCCAAAGTTATATGCCGCTGATGCATACCAAGTAGAGCGCACATTACCTAATTGTCTTTCTGCCATTAGCGTCCATTTGCCAAGCTCGTATTCCGCGCCAAACGAGAACAGTTCGAAAGTTCTATCGGGCTGATCAATCTCGAAATACGGTATTCCTGGAATAGTGTCCGTTAGGATAAATTTCTGATCATAGTTGGCGTCAAAATATGTCATATTCCAACGGAAGCCGTCACCGTCTACGAGTGCGGTAATACCCGTAATATTCTCAACATTTACTTCAACATCAAACGTTTTAGTAAAGTTGAGGAAATTATCATCTTCAAACGCATAAAAAGGCGTAACTGTTACTTGGTATTCTTCGAAAGCTTCGAAATTCCATACTAGGCTCACACCGTTGTATGCTGTAATACCAAGAATCGAATTATATAACTCATCAGGTGGGCGAGCCGTTTTATAAGCGTGGCTTACAAAGTAATATTCAGACGCGAGGAATACAGGTAAGCGCGATCTGCCAGCTCTTAATTCCACTTCGCCGAATGAGTAACCCACATATGCCCATTCAAGCTCAGGGTCGCTCCAATTGTCTTGCGGGCGTTTTACTACTTGAACAGATGCAGAGAAATTGTCGTACATGTAATCAAGCTGTAAACCAAATGTCGTGTCACAATCAAAACACGTTGTGTTGCTAATATTGCGGTGAATCAACAAGTCTGTTTCGTTGTCTGTTTTGGTGATTGAGGTTGAACCAAACCCGCTGATGGTGATGTTATCTGCAAGCTCAACCGCAGCATTGGCACTGAAAGCAACTAGCAAAGCAGGAATTGAATAAAGGGTTCGAAGCTTCATATTAGTTACCTCCCTTTACTACATAGAGCACATTGGCATTTTTGGGTAATGACGAAATTGGGGCATAGCCTATGCGATTACTTTTTTCGTTTAGCCAATCGACAAGTGCTGCCACTGAGTCATCTTGAATTTCTTTAGGTGGTCTTGCTTTGCCTGAAAAAGACAAGCTAGCCCAATGCGCGTTCATCTGCGCTTGGTCTTTACCGAGTAACATCCGATAAAACTGTTTCCTTGTTTCGTGATCGTCTGACCAATCCGATAGCTCAATTCGTTGACCTTTTAATGTCTTCACGCGCCCACGGTAAAGCATTCTTGCTTTGCTTTTTGAAAGTGACTTAAAGTCTGGGTTTAAGGTGAATATGGCATAACCTTTCACATGCTCTGACGCATGAGAAGGTGCAGCTACAAATATTATTGCGCATGAAATAAGCGCACAAAGATCAATAGCAAATTTACTCAGGTAAGTTTGCTTACGTAATATTTGTAACAAAAGTTGTGGGGTGTTGAGAATTACCATCCTGTAAAAGATACAATATATCCCTGTGTGGGCTTAAGTTTAGTAGATAAATTCATTTACGCCAACATCTTATCTGATAACATAACTAATTTTATCGATATTTTTATCTTAAATAGCGTCTTAATTGCGCTATGTCATGAAGTTTATTGAAAAATGGACTAATCTTGCAAGTAGGCAAAATTGGAAAGGGACGCCAGTCTTGAGTCTGTGGAAGAATTTTACAATCCGTCAAAAAATATGGAGCTTGGTCGTCGTGCCAACGCTCGTGATTTTATTTTTTGTCGGGCGACAAATTCACACCGTTAACCAAGAGCTGGAATCGCTGAATAAGGCGAAATCTGCGGTTAGCTTCCTCCACAATTTATCTCAGCTAAGTGATTCCATTCACGATACCAGTGAAACCTTCAATAATGTTGAGAGGGCGAACGTGCTCATGTCCCTCAAGAATGAAGCAGGTTCAATAACTGAGGCAGATACACTCGACAATCTCCACAGTATTCTAAGTCAATACGAAGAGCTGTTATTAGCGTTAAGTGAAGCGTTTGATCAAGAAACCTTTGCAGATAATTTGCAATGGGAAGTTGATATATACCAAGAGCTTTTGCTTACTCTTGAGAAGGCCTCTAATGCGAGGCAGCCTTCGGTTATAGAGGACCAGCTCAATGCATTGTTTCAGTTGAAGTGGATGGTGTTTTGGGCGGTTAAGGAAAGTTGGCTAAGTGGTGAGGTACTTACCTATTCGCGAATTGATGAAGACTTTGCTGCTGAATTACGTAAAGACATGCAAACGTTAATTCAAAGCCAGCAATTGTTTGTTAGTCGTTATGTGATGATTAATGCTGATGAATCTCAGGTTAACTTGTTGCTTAACACCTTTTCAGATCCTTCTTTTGAAAAAACAGCACTGTATCGTGAGCAGTTACTCAGCCAGTCGCTTACGCTCTCATTATCAGAAAATGAAGTACTACATGGCCGTAAGGCTATGGATGCAAGGCTTAACCTTTTTCGCGGTGTTGCAGACCAAATATCTGAACAACTAAATACCGCTGCCGAACAAGAGATACTCGGTTTTGAACGTAATCGGATTCTATTGTTTTCGATTATGACCTTAATTATTGGATTGATTACTTCAGCAGGTATCGCGATGGCGCGCAACCTAGCTGATAAGTTAACGCTAGTACTGGAATATTTAGAACATGGGAAGAAGGAAGTTCCATTAACGCAGCAGATATCAGGCAGTGATGAACTTAGTCGCTTTGCTGGCGAAGTAGAGCGCCTAATGGACGAGCGTGACTTACAAGAGCAAAGTATTGTTAAGGCCAAAGAAGAAGCTGAACGAGCAAGCCAAGCGAAAAGTAGCTTTCTGGCTAACATGTCTCATGAAATTAGAACACCGTTAAACGGTGTTATTGGTATGTCTGAAGTGCTTGCCAGTACCGATTTATCAACTACACAAAAAGACTATCTCGACACCATAGAAACGTCATCTCAGCTGCTGCTTAGCTTGATAAACGATATTTTAGACTTTTCGAAAATTGAATCAGGCAAGCTATCACTGAGTGAAAATTCCACATCGATTCGGGAAACTGTTTACGATATTGCGGCGATTATCACACCTAAGATTAAAGAAAAATCGCTGGCGCTAAATCTTAATATTGATAGCGGCATTCCTGCACGTGTGTTGGCAGATGACCATCGAATTCGACAGATATTGATGAACTTGATGTCTAACGCTGTTAAGTTCACGCGCCACGGTAGTGTCACCTTAACAGTTAATGCTGAACACTTATCAGATGAACGCGTTCAGGTTTACTTCGAAGTTGCTGATACGGGGATTGGTATCTCGCCGGAGCAACAGGAGAAAATATTTAAGCCGTTTGCACAAGCAGATGATTCGATCACTAAGCGCTTTGCAGGCACCGGACTGGGATTAGCGATTAGCCATCAACTGATTGAGTTGATGGGGGGGCATATTGGTGTGACATCTGAAATTGAGCGCGGAAGTAAATTCTATTTCAGCGTCGAATTAGAGTCGATTGAGCAAGACTACAACTACATCGCAAAACCAAATTATAGCGATATTGTGATTGTGAGTAGCCATGAAGAGACCCGAAATATGCTCTCGCAAGAATTAACCTTCCTAGGCGTTGATGCACTTGCTGCTTGTTCATCGCTAGCACAGCTAGATCAGTTCCCGAAAAAACACATTATTTTATATGTTGCTAATCAAGCGAGCGTGCCTGAAAGCGAACTCTCAGAATTAAAATCATACAATGCAGGTGGCAGCGCTGTTTGCCATGTGAAGCACATTCACAGTGAAGCCTTTGAGTATGACAGCAGCATTACCGCGATTGTTACCTTCCCTATGCTTGGTAACAGGCTCTTAAAAGCATTAGAGCAATGTCAGAAAGCGATTGATAATCAGCATAGTCAGGTCGTTAGATTGCGACCACCTGCAATGTCTAATCGCATTTTGTGTGTTGAAGATAATGCGATTAATCAGAAAGTGTTATCGCTTCAGCTTGATACTGAAGGGTACGAATATGATATTGCGAGTAATGGCGAACAAGCAGTGCAGCTGTTTACTGGCGGTACCGAATATGACGTTGTGCTGATGGATTGTATGATGCCAGTAAAAGATGGTTTTACCGCGACGGAAGAAATTAGGCAATTTGAGCAAGGTCGCCAGAAAATACCAACGCCAATTATCGCGCTAACAGCCAGTGTGCTTGAGGAAGATATTCAGCGCTGCTTTGACGTTGGTATGAATGACTTTATTTCTAAACCATTTAAGCGAGAAGTCTTAGTTGATGTTATGCGCAAAGCTATCGCTGTGAAGGAACGACGTGTAGCAGAAAGTGCCCATAACAATGTCACGACTATACAGCCAACAACCAAAGAATCTGCTAATGGCACTGAGCAGTTAAGTGTCCTGTTAGTTGAAGATAACTCTATTAATCAGAAAGTCGCGATTTTATTGCTTGAGAAAGCTGGCTACGCATATAAAGTCGCGAATAACGGGCAAGAAGCGATAGACATGTATCGTTTAGATCAAACCTTCGACGTGATTTTGATGGACCTTATGATGCCGGTTAAAGATGGCTTTGCAGCGTCAGAAGCTATTCGACAGTTTGAGCTGCGTGAATCTTTAACGGCGACGCCAATTATCGCGTTAACAGCTAGTGTTCTAAATGATGATATTCAGCGCTGCTTTGAAACAGGTATGAATGCTTATATTCCGAAGCCGATTAAAGCGGAAAAGCTGTACAGCGAAATTGAGCACTTAACGAGCGAACATCAACATTAAGCATTTTCTCAACATTCTCAATAGTTAACAGCCTCTAACCTCCTGCCAAAAGAGAACGCGCGATATCATAATATGCTAGGCAGAAAACGCTTTAGCCTACCTTCAAACCAAATTGACGTTGGAAACTCTGCCAGTATTTTAGTTTTTGCTTAGGCAGAGCACTCTCTAATTTTATCGTCTTGCCAGGGTTTCTCGGCATTAAGTGAATGATATGATTCTTGTAATGAGGAACCGAATAGAACTCTGCTACATGAGATTGTTTCGCGATCAATTTAAGCAGCCAGAACTTTATTTCTTTCTCGGTGGTCTCAGGAAAATTTATTGTGAGTATTGATGAGTCTGGCAAACGTGCGATTACGTTTTCGAGCAAATCGTTGTATGAGTTATCAGCAAACTTAGTTTTATGGTAAATATCAAAAATATACCAATCATCCTTTAGTGAACTCTGTTCGTCGATCCATGCTTTCGCGTCAATATGAATAAGGTTTTCTCGCAACTTGCTCACTGGGAAGTACTCAACAGCGGCTTCCAAAACACTCCCATTTGCTTCAATGACTTTGTGGTGTATGTTTGGGGCTAAGCTTTGAGTAAACAATAGCTGGTTACCCGCACCGAGTCCGAATTCAACGACGGTTTTAGGTGTTAGAGTTAACAGTGGCATTGTCATGGCCCACTGATGGGGGAGAGTTAGTTGGTGCGGTTTGTGTTTTCGAATAACACTTTGCAACACATCGCCAAATGCCATCCATCGCATGTGTCGATTTTCGTACACACTCAGACCATCTTCACCTTTGACGTAATACAGTATATTACCGTTTTGTAACTTCTTAGACAGGAGCATGGTGTTTCGTTTTGCTTAGTTCTTGAATAGTACTATAGCATTTGGTGCGTCGGAAAATAGCCTAAGGTGAAAAATAGAAAAGCCAGCCATTAGTTATAAATGATTGGCTTTTTTAGCATTTTTATCGACCAGTAATCGTATGGTCAAATTACCGTTTTACAGCAACCTTCTTCGTTACAGAAACATTAGCAATAATGCGTCTGTTTTGCTGATGTGCCGCTTCATTATTTGCTGCATTCAATAGTCTTTCTTCACCGTAACCAACAACAGATAAACGGCTGCGATCAATTTGGTAGACAGACACAAGGCGTTCAACAATCGCATTACCGCGGGTTACAGATAGCGCTTTATTGTGTGCGTTTGTGCCAGGACTCGACGTATGCCCTTCGACCTCGAGGTTAATTGACGGGTTAGCCTTCAAGAAATTAGCCATGGCTTCAACTTCAGCATAGAACTCAGGCTTAATGATCGCTTGGTTGTTGTCAAAATTAACCAAAAGCTGGATAGAGGTAGAGCTATCGACAAAAATTGTACAGCCGTTTACGTTAACTTTATCAACCATAGGTGTGCTCGGGCATTTATCTTTGCTGTCTATAACGCCGTCTTTATCACTATCAATAGCCTTTGCAGCGGCAATTGCTGTTGGCTTTGAGGTAGAACTACTGCGACTTTCACCACCGAAGAAGTAAATAAAGCCTACTTGTGTCGTTAATTCATCGTAACGATCTGAGAATTGATAGTTTGCCTTACTTTCAAAATAGATCGCTGATTTATTGCTTAAGTAGTGACGGTAGCCTGCACCAAGGTTACCTGAAATTTGTGAGCTACCAATATCTAGGTTGTTTACACCACCAATAACATAAAAGTTCTTTTCTGTTGGGAAAAACAACAGATCCACAGCTAATGATGAACCATCAGGCTCTACAGATTCGAATTCTGAGTATTCTGCTTGTAAATCAAATTGTGCGTAAGACAAACGGAATTCAGTAGACGGTAACCAACGATAGCTAACTTCACCGCCAAATCCATTACCTTGGTCCATATATGAGTTGCTATCAGCAGTAAATGTTCGTTCATTATCTGTCTGAATGTTCATTAAATGAAAGCCAGCAGTATACTGACCAACAAGCTCACTTCCTGTTGGTTGTTCGTTGGCAAATGAACTAAATGTTGAGGTCAACAAGCTAGCACCAATGAGTGCGGCAAGCTTTGTTTTTGTTGTTGTTTTCATAGGGGGCTATCCTAATTAAATCGTATTATTGTGGTGTTAATTCTGGTGTTACTTGTATCGCTGAAATTATATCGATATGTGCCAAGATATTATATCCAATCAGTTATTTAATTGGTTTTTGCTTCACTAGCAAATACCTTGATTGCCACGCGAGTGTGAGGATTAAAGTAAAGTAAGCTGCATTGGCTGGCGCTTGAAGATTGAAATCGACACTGATGTGAATAAGCATACCTATGATGGCCATCATGCAGCCA
Source organism: Thalassotalea sp. (assembly GCA_022448425.1). Lineage (GTDB taxonomy): Bacteria > Pseudomonadota > Gammaproteobacteria > Enterobacterales > Alteromonadaceae > Thalassotalea_F. The sequence continues at coordinate 19,665 of JAKVCY010000009.1, forward strand.
AATGCCGTCCCCTTCATCAATGGATGTCGACGATGTCGCATTGCATACAAGCTTTGCCATAGTGCACTTATAACAATTGCAGCCAAAATCAGCGTAGCAGGAATTCCATATTCAACTGCAAATTGAATGTAGTCATTGTGGGCATGATCGTAAAATAGCGTAATATTTGGCCCCTTAACTGAAGGGAAAACGGTGTAGAAACTCCCAGCCCCAGTGCCTGTTAAAGGGTATTGCTTGATAAGCTCCAAGCTATCGATAACAACTTCATCTCTCGTTTCTTGGGTAAAACTGGTTTGCGCTAGTCGCTCTTGGACCTTATCAATGCCAAACCAGGCGCCTAGGATAAAAGTGTCTATAACGAGTAGGCTGGCGAGTAAAATTATCAGGCTCTTACTGCGATCTTTAAAGTAAAAGAAGGCGAGAATACCTGTGGCGGTCATGGATATAAAAAACGCAGCGTTTCCCATGCGAGATTTTGACAAGACTAAGGCGATTACCATAAGCGCAAGTGCAATACGCAATGCTGCTTTGCCTTTCATCAGGCTACTTATCAATTTTCTCAATTGAGCTTTTTTACTTTGTTGTTGGCCACGGTTTAAACCTGCAACAATGAGCCCGATACCGATAGACAAACAAAGCAATAAGAAATTAGCGAAATGGTTTTTATAGACAAAACTGCCCGTTGCGATATGGCTATTTTCTAGTGACAGTAACCAAGAAGTAGGGGAGCCCGATAATGCCATAAGGCTGCCGTAAACTGCTTGGAATGTGCCTGCAAGGACGATAACCAGGAGGGTTTGTTTCAAGCGCTTTTCTGAATTAACGAGTAAGATAGTTAACAACATTACAGCCCAATAAGACCAGCCAAGTAGTGACCCTACACGTGTTTCACTTACGTCTAGTGACAGTGTGTTTGCAGTAGAAGGAACATCTGCAAAGAGAGCTTCTAACGCTGGGCTTAGAGTGAACAATATATCTCTTGACAGCGCAAAGGTTTGGAACAATATCCAAAGTTGGACGAAAGTAAATGCCGCTATCAATGATTTGTATTGCGCAACTTCACTTTTGATAGAGATATTAAATACAAGCGCTTTAATGAAAACGCTGGCGAGTAACATCAACGAAGTTACTTCGAGAATACTCCATGCCCACGGGCGGTTGGAGCCTAAAGGAATGGGCAGCCAAAAAATCAGTGCTAAAAAGCAGTAAAATTGTATATGCCCTATTTGTGAACGCATGTTGTTTTTGTTGTCACGTATAAACGTAAATAAAAAGCCCCTATTTGGGGCTTAACTGTAATATTTGCTAGTGGACTTTACTAACGAACTTTACCTGCGAACCTTGTTAACGAACTCAGTACGTCGAGTTACGACCGAAGGGTATCGATTGCTAGAGGTATTCTACTCTCTAGTTATTAGATGCTGTATCAGCTTCAGGCGAGCCACCATTACGGCCACCAATGATTGGTGGTGTGGTTGCTGAAGATGGAGCAACAATCGACAAGTTACCCGCAGCCGTAGGCTCCGATAGAGTTACAGGATCACCACCGCCAGCAATAGCAGCTAGTAAAACATCAGCTGGTTGCATTAGGCCAGTATCAGCAGCAAACTGCATAAGGTCTTGGTGTTGCTCTGCAGGTGTTAATGAGATTACTGTTTCAACGATTTGATCTGCTACTGCTGGGCATGACGTTAATAATTCTGTAAGTGTACTTGCGATATTTTCCGCACCAGATGTAACTTCAGTTGAAAGTACCGTGCTAAAATCATCACAGTTTACGTCTGCCGCACTTGGTGCAGCGCTATTTTCTTGAGCAAAAGAAGTACTGGCAAAACCTAAGGCCAATACGGTTAAAACTGCTTTTTTCATATCCATTACTACTTCTCCAGGTTACTACTGTTCAGTTATGTCTGGTCTCGTCTTACTTAGCTATAAGTTAGTTCGATTCAAAATCGACAGAGCCGAAACGTTTAGCTGCCTCGCCCACTTTAGAACATATCTACTTTAGAACATATCTATGTTAAGTTTAAATTTGTTTGCTCAAAAAATCAACGAGAAGCTGTGCCAGCCTGCTAATTCTCTGGCGTTTAGCAAAAATTGCTATCAGGCTTAAATCGCTTCCGGTTTTTTGATGCCATAGCCCTGATAGTAATCAACAAATAGTGTTTGAAGTTGCTCTGCCTGGCTAGGTGTTTCAACCATCTCAGCAATCACTGTTATATTGAGGCTATGCGCAATATTGGTTAGGGACTGAATAAATAGCTGATTCTCAGGAGACTTTTCAACTTGCAAACAGTAACTGCCATCTATTTTTACATGCGTTGGTTTAATTCGCATTAAATGGGCAAACGAAGAAGTGCTTGCACCAAATCTTTCGATAGTTATTTTACAACCGAGCGCTTTAAGCCGTTCTAGCAATTCAAGCACGTTATCGGCGTGATAATTCAAACTCTCTTCATTGATTTCGAAAGTTATTAGCTCTGCTATGTCACTATGAGACTCAATTTGATTGATTAACCAATGGCTAAATGAGCGCGCTTTTAGCGACGCTGCACTTACGTTAATAGCAAATTCTTTTTTCTTATCGGCAACTAGTGCTAGTGCTTTTGAGATCACCATTTGATCAAGCTGAACAGCAAGGTTTAGTCTTTCTGCAACTCGCACAAGCTTGCCAACAGGAATCGTGTTAGTGTCTTCTTTACCTGTGAATCGGGCAAATAGCTCTTGATAAACGACTTTAGCATCAACATCGCATATGTCTTGCGCGACAAAACTCACCTGCTCTTGATTTAGAATATGCTCGAGTTCATCCTTCCATTTGTTAGAGCCTTGCGGAAGTGATGAGTCCGAAGAGAACGCCCAACCAGCCTGGGCCTCTTGAGCCGCTACTAGCGCGTTGTCTGCCATCGACATAATTGTTCCGAGTTCGCCGTTTACTTCATAAAGTGTGGCACCGATACAAGCTAAGCTTTTGCCAGAGATTGCATCACCTGTTGCGTCATTTACAATAAAAGCGCTTTCTTGAAAACGACTCATAAGGCTTTCAATTAGTTGTTGGCATTGGCTTTTATCATCGTCATCAACGAGTATTGCAAATTCACCGCCGGTTAACCTGTAGGCCTTAATAATCCTATCTTCAGGTGTTTGCTTGATGGTTTCTTTTAGTGCTTTAGTCGCCTCAAGTACGTAGTTGTCACCTGCGACATAGCCGTTGGCTTTGTTAATAGCATCCAAGCTCATCAAGCGCACAATAATTAAGTATCCAGCATGTGCTTGTTCTTGGTCACTGAGAAGAGAAGAAAATTGATTGTTGAAAGCGCGTCTATTACTGAGCTGAGTAAGCTCGTCGACAAATGCATATTTTTGGTATTTTTCGGTTTGTTCACTTAAATCGTTAAACATCTTTTGTAAGATGTGCGACATTCTATTCATTGCTTTAACAAACAAGTTAAGCTCAACAGGCTTAGGAATGTCACTTACTTGGACAAAGTTACCCTGACAAATTTCATCCGCTTGTTTTGCTGCACGTTTTATTGGTGTTGTAATGGTTCTAAGTACGAAAAATACTAAGGTGCCAGCAAAAACGAATAATCCTAAAATCATCCAGAAGCTATTAACGGCGCTATGCCATAATTTTAGATAACCAAATCCAGGATGACTCATGACTGCCAATGTTTTGGGTTTTACCCAACCATCAAATACTTCAGTTTCTGCCATTGGTGGATTCAATGGGAAAAGTTGAATAAACCATTGAGGGACTTGGTCTAACTCGATAGGGTTATGACGCTCAAGCATCACACTGCCGTCGCTGTTGGTTAGGATAACGTGTTGATAATAACCACTGTCAAAAATAGCGCTCACCATGCTATCAATGGTGGCCATTTCTTCTTCAATTCCTACAAAAGGTGCAATTGATAGGCCTAGGGATGTGGCAGTATCCTGCGCATTAGATTCGAGCTGGCGGTCGATAAAGTGGCTAGTATTGACGACATTAATCCATACGGTACCGAGAAAAACTAAAGATAAAACGGATATTAGCCCTAAATATAAACGTTTAGATAAACTCATATTTTTCTTCTTTTACTTGTCTAGTAGTCATTGTTTATTCGCCATGTTCAATGCGATTAATAATATCTTGCCATGAACTGTGGCTGCCTTTTTCTTTAATCTTTCTACCTCGCCCCTGTGCCTTAGCAGCCCATAGACCGTCTGCATTAAAGCTATAGATAGGCTTTAGGTCTTTGCGATAACTGGCGGGCAATATTTTTCGGTTGATGTTGTCCAGTACTAGTGGCATTGCGTCTGGCGTCTCAAAATACGCGAGTACCATATGTGATTGTCGAATACGCAGTGCACGGACATACATCAACCTAAGTTTATCTTCTTCAATGCCAAGTGCTCTTAGAGTGAAATACTTAGCAATGGTGAAATCTTCACAATCTCCGGCATTTTTCCCCAGAAATTCTAAGGGCGTCGCCCAATAATCTTTTTGTCCCCAAACTCGTTCATCTGCGACGAATCGAACTTCGTTAAAAAAGCGATTTACTCGTGTGAGTTTTTCTTTTTCAGAATCTTGCTGTGCGTCGTCGACGAGTGTTTGCCATTCTTCAACTCGCTCTTTTGCGTCCTCACCAAATTGTTGCTCAACACGTTCTAACAAACCTTCCGGGAAAATATTAATAGGAGTGTTGGCGAGTAGGTAAAAACCAACTAATGCGAAGTTGAATGCAATAACAAGCTTTGCAATTTTGGCTACCGAGGGCAAGGAAATGTGCTCATATCAAATAAGTTTAAAGGGAAATGAAACGCTTAGCTTTTTACATCTTATTGCATACGAGCTTAATTACTAAAACAAAATCTATCAAGTAGCGCTTCTTTCATGAGTAAACTTTCCATAAATAACAGCTAAATTTCGTCTTCGAATAAAAAAAATCCCGCTCTGCATGCGCATTGCGGGATTTGATTGTTCTGTTTCTTGCGATTACTTGCTTTTAAAGCGTCTCGTAGCGAATAGAATTAGCGCTAGACCGAATAGCATAATTGCATTTGGTTCAGGCACTTTAACTGCTGTGATAACGCGAAGTTGGTCAGCATATGGAGCTCGAACGAAAAGTTCTAAGTCAATTTGGCTGCCAGTCACTACGAAGTTATCTTGCGTATTGTTAGTGCCGTAAAAGTCTTCAACTTCTAGACCTCGACCGTTGCTGTTAGTGCTGTATACTGTACCTGCTGCACCTAAAACTAAGTCTGAAGCGTCAAGTAAATTTGCACTGAATGGGTGAGCTGAACTCTCTCGGTAACCAGTCCAGATAACAGCTAAGATTTCAGTCTCAAAACTGAAAGATTCTTCTGCTGAGAAGGAACCGCGGTCATAATCATCACCAACAGCATCAAAGTTAAAAATGTAGCTGTTTAGTTCCGTACCAGCAGCAAGCACGCCGCTTAGGCCTGTAGAAGCAAGATAATCAACGCCAAGGTCGTCTGTTAACGTGAAGTTTTCTTGCTCTGTGTATAAAAAGATATCGGTATCGCTTTCTGGTTGAGCATTAGCCTCAAGAGATGCAGGTGTCGTGTCGCTAACGATAATTCCTGCTTGTGCATTATTCGCAAGTAACAAGGCTGCTAATAAAAATAATGTACTTCTAATCATTTTTTTAATCCTAAACGGTATACAGATACAGTCATATTCAAGGCTCAAATAATACGTTGAACCGACTATCATTCCTACCAATTATGCAGTAAAAACAAAATACTCGTTTAATTTTATGCATAACTACTCTGTGTGCTATTGATTCATGCAATTACTATTCCGTTTTATAAAAGCTCAATAAAAACAGTGTTTTGTTATATTATCTTTGCTATCAGTCGAATTAAATAACTTAAGGTGTAAAATATTTCGACATATACGAAAGCATTAATTCTCAATAGCTTGTCGGTTTACATAAGCATCACTTTTGTTTTAGTTTATGCCTTTTATGGCCAATTGGATAGCCAATGAAAGTTACTGTAGTTACTGCGGTATTAAATGGTGTGTCAACGATTGCTGAGTGCATTGCTTCAGTGCGGGATCAAAGTTATGCCAATATTGAGCACCTTGTGGTTGATGGTGGCTCTACGGATGGCACCATTGAGCTGTTGGAATCTATGGGTGTTGCTTTTATTTCTTCTCGTGACGCCGGCATATATAGCGCTTTCAACAGAGGCATTAGGTTGGCTACCGGTGATGTCATCCATATACTGAATGCGGACGACAAGTATAAAAATAACAAAGTTGTCGAAAATGTAATGACGAAGCTATCTGAAACTGCCGCAGATATTTGTCACGGCAGGATAGAGCAAACTTCAGAGACAGGTGAAGTTCTTCGACTTGTCGGTAGAGGTATTAATTTGACTCAACTTCGAAAGAAAATGTGGGTGGCACATCCTTCAGTATTTGTGAGAAGAGACGTCTATAGTACCTATGGCTTGTTCAGTGAAGGTTTCAAGGTTGCTGCTGATCATGAATTTTTATTGAGGGTTTGGTCAAAAGTAAACATTACCTTTCTACCTGAAGTTTTAGTGACAATGAGACTTGGCGGAGCGAGTAACTCGCAGGTCGAGCTCAGTTACAGGGAGTCAATGGCTACGTCGATTATCCATGGCGCACACCCGCTCAAAGCTGTTGCTCGTTACTATTTTGAACGTGCTAAAAGCTTGCTTTTACGATGGAGAAGCAATGAGAATTAGACCTATTGTTGGAGGCTTTCGCACTTTATCACTGCTTATTTACTTAAAGCTGTTTCATAAAGCTGAAGGTTGGAAGTACTTCTTTGGAAGCTGGTCGAACTTTCGAGTTGAGAAGGGGAGCATAAATCTTTCCTCCGGCGTGTGGATTGAAGAAGGTACACTCATTCATTGTGTCAGTGGCAAAGTGTCAATCGGCGAACGAACCTTTATTAATCGACTAGTGACAGTAATATGTAGAGGGGGAGTGCATATTGGCAAAGATGTACTAATTGGTGATAATGTTTCTATTCACGATCATGACCACGATACGCAAACTGCTGATTTACCTTATGGAAAGCAAGGCTATCGAATACAGGGTGTTGAGATCGGTGACAATGTTTGGGTAGGTAGCCATAGTGTGATCCTCAAGGGCGCTACCATTGGCGCTGGCAGTGTGATTGCTGCTGGATCAGTGGTCAATCAGCCTATACCTCAGGGTGAATTATGGGGCGGCGTACCCGCCAAATTCATAAAGAAAATTTAATTTCTTCATTCATGAGTTGAAACAAGTGTCTAACACAAGCGTTTTGCTCGTTGGGTAAAAGGGACAAGTCTTGAAGCCAGTTTTCATATTCTGTACTCCACGCTCTGGCTCAACGTTATTGCAACGTTTGCTTGTTAGCCACCCTCAGATTGCAAGTGTGTCAGAACCTTGGATACTGTTGCCCTTTGTCAATGCAACGAAACCCGAGAATATTCTCGCAAGTTACTCCCACCAGACGAGCGTTAAAGCTACTAATAATTTCATTAATAAGATGTCCCAAGGTGTTTACCAAGCGAAATTACGGGAGTTTGTGCTCGGTTTATATGAGGCTGCTGCAACGGGTAATGAAACTTATTTTCTAGATAAAACACCTAGGTATTACTACATCATTGATGAAATTGCAGCATTGTTTCCCGAAGCTAAGTTTATCTTTCTAAACAGAGACCCTAGAGACACGTTGGCATCTGTAATTGATACTTGGTGCAATGGTGGTTTCTTGCGTCTCTATAAGCATCATGATGATCTGTATTTAGCGCCAAAGTTACTGTCGCAAGCTTATGAAAAATATACAGAACGATCGCTTGTAGTAAATTATGAAGATTTAGTCAGTGACCACCAATCTTTGTGTCAACGCATCTTTGAACATTTGGAGCTAGATTCATTCAAGGTAGCACTCGAACAAACAAACATAGGGAACGCAGAACACGAGATGGGAGATAGTGCCGGCCAAAGGAAGTACTCATTGCCCAGCAAAAACTCTATTGGCAATTGGCAAAAAACGTTTAATAACCCAGTTAGGCGGTGGTTTTTAAAAGGATATCTGAAGAATATTGACTCCAGCAATCAATATTCTATCGCTTCTATCGAGAAAGTTGAGAATATGAATAATCAAGTATGGAGAAATTTTAGCGATCTATTCGATATATTCTCCTTAATGATTGTTAACACTGTGCCTTTACAGATTTTATTGAATAGAAAAAAAAGAAATAAAGCAGTTAAGTGTTATGAGTAGAATTTTAGGGGCCTTAACTCTACAAGCTGTAGGCGTTATTTTTAATTACTTATTTACTTTGCTTGTAGCAATGTATGCTGGTGACTATGTAGCGGGAAAAATATTTTGGTATTTCAATGTAATAATAGCTCTATCAATGCTTTCTTTGTTTGGTGGAGAGGCTTGGATAGTAACGCTTTCGAGAGAACCTGGAGCAAATAGAGAGGCTATCTATAGGTTAGCCTTCAAGCTTTCACTTCCTTTATTGACTTGCTCAATAGTCGTTCTATTAGCTTATTTAACGTTAGTAGAAAGAGAGCCTTTCATTAGTGGCTTCGTAATCGTACTTTCGCTTTTTTTCTATCTTTGTAATGCCCTCCTTGCTTCAATGGCTGAAGCTGAGGGCAAAGGTCGATTGTCAGTATATTTGAGAACGTTATCGCCTTACGTAGTATCTGCCCCTGTAGTTTACTATTTAGGCGAGAGCGGGAATGTTACAATTGAATTGGTTTTCTTTGCACTATGCATATCTTGCTTTATTTCATTTGTTGCTGTGCTAATGGCGAACGAAGGCCTTATAAGGCGCGTCATTTCTTATTCTCACAGTAGCCCCAGAAAAGATAAACTTACAAATCAATACAAACAGAAGCAACAATATTTCTACATTTCTTTTCTCAATTATATATTCGTGTGGCATCCACTATTTGTAGCTAAACCATTTATAAGTTTCGAGCAATTAGCTGAACTAAATTATTACATGAAAATTTGTAATTTAGTGGGCTTACCTTTACTTGTCGTAGGTGTTTTTTATGCTAGAAAACTCGCCAGTACGAGTGATTTAGCTTTACGTTGGAGACTCTATAAAGAGTCTTGCTTGGTTGCTTCAGCGTTGGGTTTCATACCTTTTATTGTCATTGTGTTTTTTACACCATTGTTCACATTTTTTTTGAGCGAGAACTATCAGGGGGGAAGTTGGGTCACGATACTAGCTTTAGCACAGCTTATTTATATGTTTTTTGGGGCTCAAGTTGCAATGATGATAGTATCTGGTCAACTAAAACAAGCAAACAAAGTTTTAGTGTTTTTTACAATGCTGTCTCCCGTTTTAATTGCGATTAGCTCGCATCAATTAGGAGTGTGGGGGGTTTCTTTAGTGATTCTATGCGTTGCTATTAGTAGGCAAGTAGCAAACCATTTCCTGTTAATTAGATCTAAAGGTGGTACGGGGTGAGAATTTTTCATGTAATTACAGCTATTCAGCCTGGTGGAGCAGAAATAATTGCCAAATTATTGGCTAAATATGCTAGAAGCCCTGAGGATAAAGTTTATATTGTAACTGTAAGAAAACCTAAAAATGGCCCAGAACCAAACTATATTAAAGACTTCCTTGCCCAGCTTAAAAAAGCAAACGTTGATGTAATTGATGCTTCGACAACAGTATTTCCATACTTTGTCCCTGTTAAAGCATTGAAATTTATTATTAAGAACAGAGTAAGCTCCAAAGACCTCGTTCATTTGCATACGGATATTCCGGAATTCTTTGGAGCTTTTGTTCGTTTGTTTTCTAATGTAAAAATAATCCGCACAATTCACAATTCTGTTTTTTGGCCAGAAAACCCTGTTGTTGGAAAGTTTGTCGAAAAAGTGCTTCATAACTCCCAACGAGTAGGGGTAACTGACAGAGTTATAGTTGAACATGATAAGTTTTTGAAAAATAAAGAAATAAAGCCTCTTCAGAATGCGGCAACTATTTATAATGGTGTGGAGTTTGATACAAGTTATGAAGACGCAAGCATTGATCTGACGCTTGAACCTGATGCAGTGAATTTTTTGTTTATAGGGCGCTTAGAGCACCAAAAGGGGATAGATGTCCTAATTGATGCTGTGTCTTTGCTTTCCCAGCAACTTAAGAATTATGTTGTACACGTAATAGGGGACGGGCCGCTTAAAGATGAATTAAAGGGGAGAGTGAGTCGCAATGCATTACCTGTAACTTTTTATGGGGCAATCCCGAATGCGAGTCGACTCATTGGAGATGCTGATTGTGTGATCATTCCTTCTCGATTTGAAGGTTTTGGGCTAGTCGCGGCGGAGGCCATATTGCAAGGACGTCCAGTCATCGCCACTGATGCGCCGGGCCTAAGTGAAGTTTTTACAGGGACAAATGAGCACCTGATTCCCGTTGAAGATGCGCCAAGGCTCGCGCAGGCAATGACTGCTTTCACTAGCGAACCCAATATGCATCTGTTGAGTGATGAGACAAAAGAGATATTTAGCAAAAGATATACGGCAAAAGCGATGGCAGCCGCCTATTTAGAGCTTTACGGAGAATAAATTTGAATTTTCGATATTTTGCTGGTCTTCCAATCTATCTATTTATTCCTTTAATCTTAGTAACTATTTATTCAGCACTTTGGGATATTTTAAGACCGCTAGGCGTAATTCCTTTGGCTATTGTTATCGTTTTCTTTTTATCAGGAATCTTATTAAGCAAACGAAAATATCTGCTTATTCATATTCTTAAACCTTATGTCGGTTTTGCATTTGTAGTTACTTTATATATTTTGGCCTCCTATAAACAGTGGCTGCCATATGCATATGACATCAAAATTTTTTATGATGCTAGTTTTATTTTACAGCAAGCGGTTGGCTTTTTAGTTCTCTTCATAACTGTTTTATTCTTTACATCGGTTTTTATGTATAACCCTCAGCTTTTTGCTCGAAAACATTTCGCTAGTTGGTTGGTTATTGTTTGTTATTTCCTTTTTACCGTCGTCGGCTATTTTTTTGCTTCGGCGAGCTCTGCTGTAACTGGCGCGCCAATTGAGAGCTTAGGGCAATACTTTTCAATTGGTACACTTATTAATTCTGAGCTATTCATTACATTTTTAGCTGTTTTTCTAATATTTAATCATTTAAGAACGAGAAAAAGTCAGTTCTTTTGGCTTCTTGCGTTACTAATAATCTCAGGTTCATTTCAGTCCTCTCTCGCTGTCTTGTTGGCGATTAGTTTGTTAGCAATACCAGCTCAACTAGTTGTAGTTGGTTTTGTTCTTGGGCTGGTAATTGTCGTTCCCACGTCAATGGCCTTTCCAGTTGAGCTATTTGAGTTTGACCCAAATACTGGGTTACGTTCTATGTTTTGGTTAACAGGGCTAAATGATTTTATTGAGACGAATGGTATTGGTATTGGATTTGGTACAGAAGCATTGCAGCCTCAATACTATGCAATCTATCGAGAGTTAGCGATTCTTGATGTTGACAGCCAGTTTGACCGCTTTATGACAACAGGGATGCATAATACGTTTATTGATGTGATGCAACGACTCGGTATTCTTGGCATTGGTTGCTTCACTTGGCTTGTTTTTAGTGCCGGCAAAGGAGTTTTTAGATCTAACATGTTACCATTTGATGCATGGGTTTTCTGCACCTTACTACTCTCACTCTCAGTAAATGTAGCCCTTAGTATTAACATAATATTCGGGACCAGCTTAATGCTTGGGTGGTTACATGCACGTAAATTAGTGTTAATTGATGAAATGAGAGATAGCGGTCAGTGAAAGTTCTGATTATTCATAATTTCTATCAGATTGCGGGCGGCGAAGATGCCGTTTTTGAAAATGAAAGCACGCTTATTCAAGATAGTCATGACGTTGAACATTATATCGTGGATAACGATCATATTAATTCCTTTATAGGCAAGATTAACGCAGCGCTTGGCGTTGTTTTTTCAGTTAACCAATATCGGAAGTTGAAAGCAAAGTTAATTGAGACTAAACCTGATATCGTCCATATTCACAATTATTTTCCTGTACTGTCACCTGCGATTTTCTATGCTTGTAAGTCTTTAAATATTCCAGTTGTTCATACACTACATAACTATCGCGCTATTTGCCCGACCGCTTTACTAATGCATGACGGAAAGGTTGATGAAAAGAGTATTCATCAAGGTCCGTGGTGGGCAATTTCAAAGCGGGTTTATCGCGGCTCACTTGTAGGAACGATGCTCCTAGCAACTATGATTTCGTGGCATCGATTTATCGGCACGTGGCAGCGCAAAGTTGATCGGTTTATTGCGTTAACGGAGTTTCAAAAATCGAAATATATTGAAGCTGGCTGGTCAGCGAAAAAAATTGCAGTAAAACCTAATTTCGTCAATGATCCGTTCAAAGACTGTGAGATGCCTGAAAAGGCAGGTGGTTACGCTATTTTCGTAGGGCGCTTGAGCCAAGAAAAAGGCATCGATATCTTGCTTGAGAGCTGGAGAACCGTGAATTATCCGCTAAAAATAATTGGCGACGGGCCACTGAAAAGTCTCGTTGAACAAAGCAATAATAACAATATTGAGTATCTGGGAAAAAAAGAAAAGCCGGAATTATTTGAATTGGTTAGAAATGCAGATTTTATTGTAATGCCATCGACGTGGTATGAGGGTTTTCCAATGGTATTAGTAGAAGCGTTTGCTTGCGGAACACCAGCCGTGGTCTCAAATTTAGGTAGCATGGCGGAGATCGTAACCCCAAGTGAAACTGGCCTTCATTTCACCGTAGGTAACGCAATGGAGCTGTCATCTCGTATTAATGAGATACTGAGCGATCGCGCAACTCTAACGTTAATGGGTGAAAATGCTAGGGCAAATTACCTCACAAAATATACAAGTGAACAAAACCTTCAAAAGCTGATGATAATTTACCACGACGCAATAGCGAGCTCCCAGGTCTCATCAGCGAAAAATATGAGCCAATAAAGGTAGGTAAGGCTAATGAGAATACGAAGTAAAGTACTTGCCATGGACGTAGATGTCATCAATTTAACAGAGGCTGTTGAGGAAGTTAGGCTACTCTCTCAGTTAAATCGTGGTGCTTATGTTTGCGTGTCGAATGTTCACATGTGCATGGAAGTATTTGATTGTGACTCTTTCCGAGACATCGTCAATGACGCTGATCTTGTGCTAGCTGATGGAAAACCTATCTCATGGGCACAGCGAGGCTTAGGTTTTCGAGGGGCAGCGCAGGTCCGTGGTCAAGATATTATGAATGCGCTTTGCGGTCTAACTGGAGAGAAATCACTGTGTATAGGTCTATATGGTGGAAGTTCAGAGGCATTATTATCTCAGGTTATTGATAAACTGAAGATAACTTATCCGGACATCTCCGTCGACTATCACTATGCTCCGCCTTTTAGACCGTTGACTGATGAAGAAGATGTTAAGGTGATAAAGGCGATTAATGACGCTAATATCGACGTACTGTTCGTAGGGATTGGCTGTCCAAAGCAAGAGCGATGGATGGCCGAGCATAGAGAACACTTAAATTGTGTGATGCTCGGTGTAGGCGCAGCCTTCGACTTTATAGCGGGCAGTAAGAAACATGCTCCAAAATGGATGCAAAAAATTGGCTTAGAGTGGTTGTTTCGTTTATTGTCAGAGCCGCGCAGGCTGTGGCGACGTTATCTCAATACAAATCCACGCTTCATTTGGTTTTTTGCAAAACAGTGGCTACGTCGTCGCTCAATAAAGACTAACTAGTTTAAATTAAAAACAAAACGGTAAATAAAGGGTTTATTGTGGGAACTACTTCAGAGAAAAAAGTTGCACTTATTACTGGTATAACAGGCCAAGATGGTTCTTATCTTGCCGAGTTTTTATTGGAGAAGGGTTATGAGGTTCACGGTATTAAGCGTCGTGCTTCATCGTTTAATACCGATAGAATCGACCATATCTATCAAGATCCACATAGCCCAAATCCGAATTTATTTCTTCACTATGGTGATTTGACTGATACCTCTAACTTAACGCGCTTACTTTCTGAAATACAGCCTGATGAAGTATACAACCTAGGCGCTCAAAGCCATGTAGCGGTTTCTTTTGAATGTCCAGAGTATACCGCTGATGTGGATGCTGTTGGTACGCTTCGTTTGCTCGAGGCTATTCGTTTTCTTGGCTTAGAGAAAAAAACACGCTTCTACCAAGCGTCAACATCTGAGCTTTATGGTGAAGTGAAAGAGATCCCACAAACAGAAACAACACCATTTCATCCTCGTTCACCTTACGGTGTCGCTAAAATGTATGCCTACTGGATGGTAGTTAACTATCGTGAAGCTTATGGCTTACATGCTAGCAATGGCATTTTATTTAATCATGAGTCACCTCGCCGGGGAGAAACGTTTGTAACGCGCAAGATTACGCGCGCAATTGCCAATATTGCACAGGGCCTAGAGAGTTGTTTATACCTAGGTAACATGGATGCATTGCGTGATTGGGGCCACGCTCGTGATTACGTAAAAATGCAGTGGATGATGCTCCAGCAAGATACGCCTGATGACTATGTAATAGCGACTGGTAAGCAGTACTCTGTAAGACAATTTGTCGAGTATTCAGCAAAAGAGTTGGGTATCAGTATCGAGTGGCAAGGCGAAGGTGTGGAAGAACGAGGTCTTGTTTCTGCCGTTACAGGAGAGAATGCCCCTAGTGTATGCGTTGGCGATGTAATTGTTGCAGTAGACCCGAAATACTTCAGGCCAGCAGAAGTCGAAACATTACTAGGCGACCCCAGCAAAGCAAAAGCAGAACTAGGCTGGGAGCCTGAAACGCCTTTTGAAACTTTAGTTGCGGAAATGGTTGAACATGATTTAGAAGTAGCGAAGAAGCACGCGCTATTGCAATCACATGGCTTCGAAGTCAATGTCGCGAGCGAGAGTTAATATGACAAAGTTGCGTATATTCGTCGCTGGCCACAATGGTATGGTGGGGTCAGCTATTGTTCGTCAACTTGCTGCAGATGAGAATGTTGAGCTTGTGGTTAGAAGTCGACAGGAACTAGACTTAACTAACCAGCAACAAGTCTCTGAATTTTTTAGCGAACAAGCTATTGAACAAGTGTATTTGGCAGCAGCTAAGGTTGGTGGTATTAGCGCTAACAATACCTACCCTGCTGACTTTATTTATCAAAATCTAATGATGCAGTGTAATGTGATCCATGCCGCGCACCAGGCTGACATAAATAAGCTGCTTATTCTGGGCTCATCTTGCATATATCCGAAGCTTGCTCAGCAACCTATGAATGAAGCGCAACTGCTAACCGGCACATTGGAGCCCACGAATGAGCCTTATGCTGTTGCGAAAATAGCGGGCATCAAGTTATGTGAATCCTACAAAAGACAGTACGATCGAGATTACCGCTCGGTCATGCCGACTAACCTATATGGTGAAAATGACAACTTTCACCCTGAAAATTCTCATGTTATTCCGGCACTGATTCAACGCTTTCACAAGGCAAAAATGACAGAACAGCCTGAAGTTGTTGCATGGGGTACCGGTACACCAATGCGGGAGTTCTTGCATGTAAACGATATGGCTCAAGCGTCTATCTTTGTTATGAACTTACCGGTAGAGGATTATCAAAAAAGTACGGAGCCTATGCTTAGCCATATTAATGTCGGCACTGGTGTAGACTGCACGATTAGAGAGTTGGTGGAAACGGTTGCGGATGTTGTTGGTTACAAAGGCGATATAGTATTTGATGCCACCAAGCCTGACGGTGCACCGAGAAAGCTACTAGACGTTTCTAGGCTTAAGAACTTGGGCTGGCAATATAAAATCAATCTACGAGATGGCTTATCAAGTACTTATCAGTGGTTTCTCGAACAAGAGACAATCCGCAAAGTATAAATTGAAAACTCTGAGACCAATAAGATTAGAAACAAGAAAACGGAGCACTATAGATGCTCCGTTTTTCTTTTGATTCTCGCTCAATGGTCAAATATTCAATGAGGTAGCCATAAATGGCTAATAGGCATTTTTATTTACAAAGCCTTTAAAAATCGTGAGTACAATGATCTTTAAATCGAAAAATAACGACCAGCGATGGATATAGGCTAAGTCAAACTCAATGCGCTTTTCCATTTTCTCTAGTGTATCTGTTTCACCGCGCCAGCCATTGACTTGTGCCCAACCAGTAATGCCGGGCTTTACTTTATGCCTCAGCATGTAGCCGTCGATGCGTTTTCGGTATTCTTCATTGTGAATTACGGCATGTGGTCGAGGCCCTACAATCGACATTTCGCCTTTTAAGACGTTAACAAATTGAGGTAGTTCATCTAACGATGTTCGCCTCAAGAAGCCCCCAACTTTGGTTACTCTAGCGTCAAACTTCGTTGCTTGCATAACTTCATTTGTGTCTTTTTGCACTAGCGCCATTGAACGGAATTTGTATATCTCTATTTCCTTGCCATCTAACCCATAACGTTTCTGTTTGAAAATGACTGGGCCGCGCGACGTCAACTTTATAGCAAGGGCAATAAAGCAAATAGGCACAATGATAATCGACATAATGATAAGGCTTAGCACAATGTCCTCTATGCGCTTTACTGTGAGGCTGAAGCCTTCAAAAGGAGAGTCGTAAACACTTAGCGTTTCCATATTCCCGACATGCTGCCAGCGGGCATGCAATAGGTTATATATGAAAAAGTCTGGGACGATATGGACCGTTGCTGTGGTATCTCTAAATTGGTTCAAAATTTGCATAATCCTAGCTTCGGCTTTCATTGGCATTGCTACGTAGACCTGATTAATTGAATTTGAAGATTTAACCACTTCAATACCTTCATCAATCGTACCACTGATCTCGAACTCTTCTTGGTGGGGTAATCGTTCGGGTGCTCGATCATCATATATTCCCGCTATGGTAAGCCCCTGTTGAGGGTTTAGCCTGATTTGC
Source organism: Thalassotalea sp. (assembly GCA_022448425.1). GTDB lineage: Bacteria > Pseudomonadota > Gammaproteobacteria > Enterobacterales > Alteromonadaceae > Thalassotalea_F. Next base: position 36,622 of record JAKVCY010000009.1, read on the forward strand.
TCCGCCAATTTTAAGCCTGTTTCGGTGGCACCGATAATAATCACAGGCTTCGTATTCATGCCGAGCCTGCGAAATTGAAACAATAGCTCTCTAAAAATGATCCGCCAAACGACCATTACTATTGCCGTTGCCAAAAACCATGAGCCGATGGCTAAGCGAGAATACACCGCTCCTGTTTTTGAAAAATAAGCGAGCATAACGAGCACGGTACAACATAAAACCCACGTTAAGGTCGCAAATGAAATCATGTTGAAGGTTGTCGACGTTCGCCATGAGCGGTAAAGGTTAAGTGTCTGACCAAAAAAGAGAAAACACGAAAGGCTTATCACTAATACCAGCTGGTAGTGAATATTAAATGGAACCTCATAATAATGGAGGCTAATGAGGAGTAATAATGAAATAATAACAAGGTCAACAACACGGTATAGCGCTGAAAAACTACTTTGAATAGTGTTTAAAAAACCGTTCGACATTGTTTGTTTTTGTTCCTTTTAGATGTCTGCGTTTGAGTCTAACGATTTATGCACCGAGATTAAAGCGTATCTTCAATCTCACGAATAGATAAAGTGCGCAAAAAAAATTTATAATTTATACGCGCTTAAAGCAAAATCCTCATTGGATTGTGCGCAATATTTGTTTAATATTTGTTCTTTGCTTATCGTTGGATTCGCCTCGCTTGGACTGAATACCTTGATTGCTCGGTCTTATTAGCTAATTGTCAATTATCCAACTGCAAACTGTTTTTTATTGGTCTCAGCATATACCACCATTATGGATAAACACGTATACTGACGCCAATTTTGAAGTAACTATAATAATTCTATAAGGAAGTACCATGCGCACACCTGCTAAAGTCGCTTTGTTAAGCCTGTGCATTGCAAATTCTACTTTGGCCTCTTCATTCAACGAAGATGAAAGAGATGATCAAAGTATTCCTGTCGGTGGCATGTTGCTAACTCCTTTCCTTAAATTAGAACAGCGCTATGACAGCAACGTTGCTTCGTCAAATCTTGATGACGTAAATTCGTGGGCAACCATCTTTCAGCCTAATGTTAAATTGACCAAAGAATTTGGTGAGTTTGGCAAGCATAATTTCGAGATCGACTGGGTATTTACACATGGTGCGTATCATGCTGCACAAGAGGACAACTACAACGATCACAACTTATCTGGAAAGTTAAACTACGAAATATCGCAACGCCATCGCTTAATGTTCCAAGGTGGTTATCTGGATGCTCATGAGGAGCGTGGTAGTCGTTTCTCAATTGGTACAGGAGATGGGCTTGAAGAGCCAGACACTTATGAGCAGGTTTTTGCGACAGTGCAATATACATTTGGCGCGCTAGAAGCTGACATGCGAATAGAATTAGAAGCGGGTTACTTAGACAATGATTATCGCAGTGTTTTTGTTGAAAGCGTTGAAACAGGTGAACTATACGATAACACCGCGGCTCGCGATCGTGCGACCTCTGAATATGGTGGTAAATTCTATTATCGCGCCGGAAGTGCCACCGACATTACGTTAGAAGCATGGCACACTAATTACAACTATGATTTCGCGCCTCGTCCGTCAGAAGAGTTATCAAGTGAAGAACAACGCATCTTTATTGGTGCTGAGTGGGAGGCTACCGCACTAACGACTGGCTTTGCAAAAGTCGGCTACAAAGAAAAAGATTTTGATAATGCCGCTTACAATAATTTCTACAACCTAGAGTGGGAAGCAGAAGTCACTTGGGAGCCGAAAACTTATTCTCGCTTTATCTTTAATACGGGCCGCAGCATTGAAGAAACAAATGGCGAAGGTTTCTTCTTTGAAAACTCTGTAGGTTCGGGTTACGTAATTAATAGTACACAGCAATCGATTGAATGGCGTCATGAATGGCTTGAACGCTTTAGTACCAAGCTACTCTATGCCGATATCAAGGACATTTACAATGGCGAAGAGGGTACTATACGTACTGACGATAACACCACTGCAAATGTTACATTCTATTACGATATGAATTACTGGTTGAGCTTCTCTTTAGAGTATATTTACACTGAACGTGATAGTTCGCGTGATTTTCTGAACTATGACCGAGACTTGGTGACACTTGGTGTACGCATCGCGTTATACTAAGTAATACGGGCAAATTAATTGTTTGCTAAGCAGCTAACTTCTTGGGTAACCAAATTATGTTTAAGCTTATAAAGTTGATGTTATGCATCGCTACTTACTGTGTAATATTTCCAACTCAGGCATATTCAACAGATGAATATCGTTTAGGTGCGGGGGATACGATTAAGATCACAGTATTTGGTCAACAAGATTTATCCATTGAAACCATGTTGGATGATAGTGGTAAGATTGACTACCCGTTCTTAGGACAGATTCAAGCTTCCGGCCAAACATTAGAAGAATTTCAGCAGCAGATATACAGTGGTTTGAAAGGTGACTACTTAGTTAGTCCTAACGTTTCAGTAAGCATTTTGGAATACAGACCGTTTTTTATTGATGGAGAAATCAAAACCCCTGGCGGTTATCCTTTCCAACCAGGTTTAACTGTTAATAAAGCTGTTGCGCTTGCGGGCGGTTATACAGAAAGGGCGTCACGATCAAAAATCTTCCTTATCCGAAGTAATGATCCTGAGCAAAAGTCAGTTAATGTTGATGGAAATACCTTATTGCAACCCGGCGATGTTATTACCGTTAAGCAAAGTTATTTCTAGGTCGAGTTATGAGTTTATCTGTTTTGCCACCTGAAAAACCTAGTTTAGTCCAATCTGAATCGATTGATTTACGTTATTATTTTCGTGTTATTCAAAGAGCAAAATGGCAAGTATTTGCGTTAGCTTTTTTGATGACAACACTGGCGAGTATTGTCGTATTTTCAATCACGCCTAAATATACTGCATCTGCAACACTGTTAATTCAATCGGAGCAGGCTAACGTAGTCTCGATTGAAGAGGTCTATGGGCTTGACGCCAACCGCAAAGAATACTTGTATACTCAATTTGAGATACTAAAATCGACCGAAATCGCAGGTCGTGTAGTCGATAGATTGTCACTAACCTCTCACCCTGAATTAGGTCCTGACCAGCAAACAGTTGGCTTGAATCCTATTGGCTTAATCAAAGAAAACCTTCCATTTATCCAAAAGTCAGAGTACCAACATACTGCTGAAGAGTTGGCTAATATAAAACGCCGCAAAGTTGTTGATGAATTTATTGGGCGTTTGTCAGTCACTCCAATTCGTAAAACTCAGCTCGTTACACTAGCTTTTGAATCCGCTTCACCTGAACTCGCTGCTACTGTGGTAAACACGTTAGCAGAGGTCTATATCGAGAGTCATTTAGAAGCCAAAATCGAAATGACGGAGAAAGCATCTGTTTGGCTTAACAGCCGTTTGTCGACCTTAAAAGATAAATTAGACAGTTCTGAGAAGGCGCTGCAAGAATATCAAAATCAAGAACAGCTTGTAGACATTGATGGTGTAAAAAGTTTAGAAGCGAGAGAGTTGCAGACTTTGAATATGCAACTATCTGAAGCGCGACAAAAACTTAAGCAGAATGAGCACATCTTCCAATTAATACAGGAAAAACAAGGTAATTTATCTCAATTAATTACGCTTCCAGAAGTGCTAAATCACCCATCGATTCAATCGGCGAACGAAGCACTACGTGCTGTCAATGCAAAAATTTCTGAGCTAAAAGGGGTTTACGGCCCGAAGCACCCAAGAATGATTGCTGCTCAATTAGAATTAGAGTCGGTAGAGGCTAATTTAAACTCTCAAATTCGCATATTAGTCTCTGGTATTAACAATGAATATCGAGCGGCTCAGGCACAAGTTGATAGTCTCACAGTCTCGGTTAAAGAGAAGGGTAACCGTTATCGTGAGCTTTCTGTGTTAGACAATAAGCAGCAGGAATTAAAACGAGAAGTAGAAAGTAATCAATATCTTTACGATGCATTTTTTACCCGCCTCAAAGAAACAAAAGAGGTTGGGGAGTTCGAATCAGCGAATGCGAGATTAGTTGACCACGCGTTACCACCACTTAAACCTTCAAACCCCAAGAAAAAGCTCATTATTGGTTTAGCATTAGCTTTTAGTTTGGTATTGGGTACTTTATTAGCATTTATTACTGAGCTTCTAAACGACGGTATTAGGTCGGTAGAAGATATTGAGAACAAACTCCTGCAACGTATGCTTGGACTTGTGCCACTGCAGCCAGTGAAAAAAGGACAACGTTTACCAACAAAAATGTTCTTCGACACGGAAGCCAATGTTTTTAGCGAATCAATTCGCACTTTACGTACCAGCTTATTGTTGTTGAATATAGAGCACGATGCGAAGGTTATCTCTGTTACTTCGTCTATTCCTCAAGAGGGTAAAACTACAGTATCAAGCAACTTAGCCTTTGCATTAGCGCAGTTAGAGCGAGTTTTATTGATTGATGCTGATATGCGTCGACCAGCAGTTGCTAAGAGTTTTGAATTACCGGCTTTTCAGGCTGGCTTGTCTAATATCATCTCCGGCACGCACTCTGTTGCGGAATGTTTGGTTAAAGATGAACAATCAGGTATTGATATCATCACTGCGGGGACATTACCACCAAACCCACAAGAGCTTTTAGCCTCAAAGCAATTTGAAGAGTTCTTAGCCAGTGTCAAAGATGATTACGATAGAATCGTTATCGATACTGCCCCAACACAGGCGGTTAGTGATGCGATTTTGATCTCAAAACAATGTGACTCGATGGTTTACGTTGTTAAAGCCGATAGCACTCGAGAGCAGGTGATTAAATCGGGTCTAAGTCGATTAATGGAAGTCGGTGCGCGTATTGATGGTATTGTGCTAAATCAAGTGGATTTGAAGCAAGCTGCTAAATATGATGAATACACAGGGTATTACGACCAATACGGCTACAACGCGTCACATGCATCGAGCGACCAAATGAGTGAAGCGCAAAGCGTGAAAAACGCTAAAGAAAGCGCTTCTGCATAGTGGTAGCAGAGCCATGATTGATTTACACAGTCATATCTTACCGGGACTAGACGACGGTGCCTTGGATATGGCTGAAACCCTCACCCTGTTGAGAATAGCCTCCGAGAGCGGTATTACACATATGATGTGTACGCCTCATATTCAGCTTGGACGATTTGATAATAACCTCGCAAATATTAGCAATGCATTCGAGCAAGTCACTGAGAATCTAGAAAGTAGTGGCATTGGTATTAAGTTAGCATTTGCTGCAGAGGTTAGAATTTGCCCTGAAATTATGCTGTTGGCCAAGCAGAGCACACTGCCCTTTATCGGCACTTGGCAAGGCAAAGATGTATTATTACTTGAGCTACCACATAGTCATATCCCTGCCGGTACAGAACAGCTAATTAAGTGGCTAAAAAATAACGACATAATGCCGATGATTGCGCATCCTGAGCGCAATCGAGATATTCTTGCCGATCGCAAAAAACTACAGCAATTAACGAAGTTGGATTGTTTATTTCAACTGACAGCATCGTCGATTTGTGGTGATTTTGGCGAAGATGCTCGAGCTATCGCACTTGAGATGATAGCAAATGAACAAGCGACAATAATTGCGACCGATACGCATAATGTTAAGCGTCGACCTCCGAAGCTAAAAGACGCAAAAGATATTGTAACTGAGCAGTTTAGCGAACAACTGGCTCAGCAGTTAGTTCACGATATGCCATGGCGAATCAGTGCTGATAAATTTTCAGTGGTTTCATAAGCGAGCTTTTGGTGTGATTCGATGAACAGCATAGTTACAACGCCACCCGCTAAATCATTATTCAATAAGTTAGTGTTAGTTACACTGGCTGTCATATGCTGTTTTGGGGCACTCAAAGCGTATAATTTGGGCACTGCCAATCTCGCCTTTTACCGAGCACATCAAATCGTCGAGTACTGGCAAGAACAGCAAAAAGTCAGTAACGACGCAGATTATCAGGTTGCGCTTGATAGCATGTTGGATGCGACGCAAAAACACCCAAACAATCCTCAATATTTGATCACATTGGGCTTGGTCTATGAGTGGGGTGGTTTGCAAGCCATTAGCCAAAATAAGAGCGCTGAACCGTATTTCCGACAAGCAGAGCAAGCTTACTTAACTGCGGTACACTATCGCCCAACTTGGCCTGGAACATGGGCAACATTAGCTATTTTAAAGTGGCGGTTGGGCGAGATTGACGACGAAATGATTTCTTACCTGCAATTGGCTGATAAATTTGGAGAAAATACACCGCAAGTTCACAGTGCTTGGGTTGATCTGGGGTTCTTACTTTATAAAACTAAAAGTCCATTTATAGCAAAAGTCATAAATGACGTTCGCAAGCACTTGGCGTCAATGTTGGCTAATCCGAAAACAACGTCTGAAGCCATTGATATTGCGAAGCGGCATGGTGCTGAGCGCTTAGCATGCAGTTGGGCAATGAGCAGCGACAAATTAACAGAAGATAGAAAAGAAGCCGTTTGCCGTCTACTGACATCTAGCTAGATGCTCAAACAGGCTACGTACACGAACAACTTGTAACATCTTACGTTTATTCTTGCTAGCTTGTTTGTGTGCAATTCGTTAGCATTGTCGCATGCATTTATACCAGCCAATCATTCTAATTGATGTTAGATTTTCCTGCTTTTCAAGTTATCCAACCGACAACAAAAACAGACTTTTCTCGCTATTATGCATTCCGCTGGAAAATGCTGAGGGAACCGTGGCAGCAAGCGCAAGGTAGTGAAATTGATGAACTAGAATCTCAATCCATTCACCGAATGATATTGAACGATGCAGGAGGCGTTATAGGTGTTGGTCGTCTGCACAAAACTTCGCAATATCAAGGGCAGATTCGTTACATGGCGGTTTCTAATGACTATCAAGGCAAGGGCTTAGGACGATTAATCATTGATGCGCTGGAGTGTGCAGCCGTTCGGCATGGTGTTAAAGAAATAACGCTTAACGCACGTGAAGTCGCGGTAGATTTTTATCTGCGCCTTGGTTACGAGCATATTGAAAAATCTCATTTGCTGTATGGTGAAATTCAGCATTATCTGATGCATAAAGAGCTATCAGAAGATAGCGATTCTTATGTAGTCGAAAGCGGTGATCTAACCAAAACGTGGCACGAAACTATTCCGATGAGCAAAGCCATGAACTTGCAGGTAGGTCATTTCGATGGAGATGAGTTATTTACAAGTTGTGAGCTATCATTTAATAAGAACCTGCATAATACTATGTTTGCTGGCAGTATTTATACTTTGGCAACACTTACGGGTTGGGCGTGGGTTTACATGTTGTTGAATAAATACAATATTAATGGAGATATTGTGCTTGCCAATGCCGATATCAAATATCTCGCACCTATAGAAGGTTGCGGAGTAGGCTATACTGGCAAAGAACTCCTTGGCACTGATGAGACTGCATTTACGAAGAAGTTAATTTCTAAAGGGCGCTCAACTTTATCGCTAACAGTTAATGTGATGTCTGGTGATATGAAAGCCGCGACATTTGTTGGTAAATTTGCGGTGATAGCCACCATTCCGTCAAAAGCAGATATCTCTGTTTAACTCCAGGTCTTTATAATGAACAATCTAGAAATGGGGATTGAGCCAAAGGAAGGGCTGAAAAAAGTCGCTATTATTGGGGGTGGTTGGGCAGGCAAAGCTTTGGCACAGAGTTTGACGCAAGATGGTATTAGCGTTGTTGCAACTACGCGTAGTCGGGATAATTTCCCTAACTTGGTTGAAGTTGGGTGTCAGCCCGTTGAATTTGAACTCCCACTGAGTGCAGGTGAAGAGTGCAATTGGCTGGATGGCAGCGATGCCATGATCATAGCTATTACGCCTCAGTTTAAACAAGGCACCCATGACTATAACGTGAAAGTTGCACAACTAACTGAGCTTGCAGTCCAACATGGGGTTAAGCATGTGGTAATGCTATCTAGTACAGGAGTTTACCAAGGCACAGCTGGCCAAGTGACTGAGGTTACGTCGTTAGACTTATCTATCAACAAAGTAGAATTACTTGCGCAAGCAGAACAGGCCGTGCTTTCTAGCGTGGCAAATTCATCTGCTTTTGAAAACGACGTAGATAAGTCAAACTGTCGAAACCAAAAAGCAACGGTTTTAAGATTAGCTGGTCTAGTGGGCCCCAACAGACATCCGTCAAGGTTCATGTTGGGTAAACAGGAGGTGCCAAATGCGTACACGCCGATCAATTTGGTTCATCAGGCAGATGTTGTTGGCGCAATTCGTTTGGTATTGTCAGGTACTGTTGGACGTAAATCGGCAGAAGTGTATAACGTTGTCAGTGATACACATCCTACACGCAAGGATTTTTACCAGCTCGCCTGTCAACAACTAAGCTTAGAGGCTCCAACCTTTAATGAAGAACAAGAGTCATCAAAGAGAATAGTCTTAGGTGATAAAATTCAACAAGCAGGTCTGGTATTATCATATCCTGACCTAATGAAGTGGCTTACTCAGCCTAACACATAGCAAGCACGTAAAAAACGAGATAACGTCGCCAAAAATGAATAAGCCTTTCTCCACCAAAATACTTGTATTTGTCGTTATCCTAATTCACGTCACGCTCTTGGATTTCATGTTTGTGAATAGTAATGGCTTAGTTTTATTGCCTGAGAAGAATCTGCAACTACAAACCGTGGTGGTACATATCGCGATAGCGCTAGTGACAACACTGGCTTACTGGTTTACCGAAAAGGTGAGTAGTCAAGATGGCAAGACTCGTATAAAGGTTAAAGAGCCAATGCTAATGCTACTCTCTGTTGGCATGGCCATTAGCATTGGATACCTATTATTGGTGTAGAAAAGAGCTAACTCTGTACTAACTTTACAACCTACTGAGAGGTTAAACTCAGCTCACTTGCATTTAGCTTTGCGATAAGCGGTCTTAACACACCTTCTGCGAAAATAGCTGCATACAGTAAGACAAGAATACAGACTGCCCAAGAGGCTGCGAATCGCTCTGTGGTCTCCCAGCTGTTTGGGTGTGACAGAATAGCTACCCCACCTGTGATTACTGCAATTAACGCCCCTGCATATACAAAGACTAACTGTTTTGAGTAAATAAAGGCTAAATGTCTATGATAATGATTGGCTGATAAGTCACTCGTAAACAGTAATTTAAATCCCGCAATAGATTTTACTAAACCATGTGAACCAAATGAGATAACGGTACACGCATACATGAAAAGAGCTAGGAATAAAGCACTCCAAACATCAGCAAACATACCCAAGTCGCCACCTAGCATGAACAACATGCCCACGGCGAACACCACGACAACTAAACCAACCACATTTTGCATAATACTTCTCCATTTCCAATAAATTTCGGTGCGTGGGGATGATTGACTAAGTTGAGCTAAGGGCATGTCTAATGCGCTAGCAATCGCTAATTGGGTCTCTAAAGCGCATTGGCGTCATTCTCTATACGTTGAATTGTACGTAAGCTAACACCCGCTGCTTTGGCGGGAACCTCTTGAGACCAGCCGTTTTGTTTTCGGAAGTATTTAATCTTTTCCGGTGAAATTTGCATTGTTTGATACGCCAAGCCGCAACATCAATTTCCCGAGAGGCAAGGTGCAGTATCCTGTGATGAAACGGAACAAATTGCTTACGACTTTTAAACGACACTTATATGACAGTTCTTATACTGCAATAAGTTAAATTGTTTTTGAAGAAGTGCTCAACGGCAGTGTATTGTCCGTAAAGTATTCGACAATTCGTTTTTTTTCAATAGGCTTACTCAAGTAACCGTCAAACGCAAAGTGGTTATTTTCTTGTTGTTGAATTTGAAAGACATCAGCCGTTAAGGCGACAATCGGCGTAGTTATACCCAATGCGCGAATTTGATTACTAGCCTCAATGCCATCGATGCCTGGCAGATGAATATCCATAAAGATAACATCATACTCATTTTCTTGGCAGAGAGTTACCGCCGATTCACCATCGTGTGCAAAGCTAAAGTCCTGATTCAAGCTTTTAAAAACGATGGTAGCAACTTTGCGATTAATCGCATTGTCTTCGACAATGAGTACTTTTAGCCCGGCAATATCACAACGAATATTGCTGTCAAAGTTCAGGTCTTTTGGTACTTCAATATCTGAAAGAGGTAGGCTTACTGTAAGCTTTGTGCCTTTGCCAAGTTGACTGGTAAGCGCAATGTCGCCTTCCATCAACTCTACTAAGCTTTTTGTAATACAAAGTCCTAAGCCTGTCCCTTCGCTATTACGCTTGTTGCCCACTTGCTCGTATTTGTTGAACAGGTTCAATTGGTTTTCCTTTGAAATACCAATGCCTTGGTCTTCGATAACAAAATTTAGTGAATGTGAATTGACGTGGGCGGATACAAAAATATGCTTCCCAGCCTCAGTAAATTTAACGGCATTATTGATGATGTTTATCAAAATTTGGCCGACCTTACCTTCGTCGAGAAATAAGAGCTCTGGAAGGTCTTCGGCGATGTCAAAGTTGAGGGAGACATCTTTTTCCTTGGCCTTAATTTGCATCATGCCATTGATGTGCTGTAAAAATTTTGCCGCTTGAAACCAAGTTGGTATTACTTCCATTTTACCGGCTTCAATTTTACTCAAGTCGAGAACTGAATTAACTATATGCAGCAAGCGTCCCGCACTGAAATCAATTTCTTGAACGTAATCATGGATGTCAGCCGGCAATGGCGTCTTGGATGATTGTTCGATAATGGCCTGACTAAATCCAGTAATGGCATTAAGTGGTGTGCGAACTTCATGGCTGATGTTAGACAAAAATTCGGTTTTGAAGTCACTAGCGTCTTTTGCTTCTTTAAGGCTTTGTCTTAACTCCATTTGTGCGATGACCTGACGACTCAGAATCTGTAGCGCTTTTCGCTGGTGGTCATTTAGTTTTTTGGGTTTGTCGCTGATTGTGCATAACGTACCAATGGCATGGCCTGAGGGGGTAACGAGTTGCGCACCAGCGTAGAACCGAATATTTGGGTCTTCTGTAACTAATGGATTGTCGCAAAAGCGTTCGTCTTCTAGCGCATTAGGAACTTCAAATACCTCACGTTCGTGAATGGCATGGGCGCAAAAAGCGATGTCTCGGTGTGTTTCGCTTACATCAACACCTATTTTTGATTTAAACCATTGGCGGTCAGGATCTACTAAGCTGATAAGCGCTATTGGCGTTTCACAAATTTCTGATGCGAGTTCAGTTAAGTCGTCAAATACCTTTTCCGCTTCGGTATCGAGAATATCGTAGCTGTAAAGCGCCTGCAGGCGCTGTGTTTCGTCGTTTGTTGGTGGTGCACTTTTCATGGAGGTCAGATATTTTTCTTGAGCTACTCAATTGCTTTAAGCATAGCGTGTATTTGAAGTTGTTAGCAATTTTATCGACATTACTCGATATTTAATTAGTCGATACTACGATGTGACCCCCCAGTCTGTGCTTGTTTCCTGGTGATGTAAGGATTGTGACGCTAACAACCCCTTGTTTTGCCCAAGTTCTGCGCTTTACTTGCAAACATGGTTGATGTGTTTCGATAGCTAAGTGTCGACAAAGCTCCACTGGTGCTAAAACAGCTTCTATTTCGTGTGAAGCTTCTGTCAGTGGTGCGACTGCGGAGAGAAATTCGTGAGGCGTTATCTCATTGAAGTTCTGTGCTAGGTATGTAGGTACTAACTTATCATTTACATAGCGTTGTTCAAATTGTATTGGAATATCGTTCTCTAAATGCAATATTTCCGAATAGAATGATTGGCTGCCTGAAGGGCACCCTAGCAAAATTGCGATTTCATCGTCGACGGTAACTGCGTTGAGTATTAACTGTTTCGCACTATGGTGATGGCCGCGAGCTGAAATTTCGTCTGCAATATTGTTAATTTCAAGCAAAGAGGATTGTGATTTAAAGGTCGCGACAAACGTACCAGCCCCCTGAGTTCGAACTAGAATACCTTGCTCAGTTAATTCTTGTAAAGCGCGTCTAGCAGTCATGCGGCTTACATTAAACTGTTCTGCCAGCTCATTTTCCGAGGGCACTTTTGCGTTCTGTGGCCAAATGCCTGATTCTATTTTGTTTAGAATGAACTGTTTAATGATGCCAAATTTCGTTAATACCATATTACTGTGCCTAAAATGCCATTTATCGATAGCGCAATGGATGATTGTTAATATTGTAAACTAACAAAACCCTCTCAGAAATAAGCGTAAAGTATAAAGGTTGTATATACAAGTATTGCAGGGAAAAGGCTAATCGAGTAAATTTCACCTCTATGATAAGCACTGTTTTAGCTCGCCGACTAAACTTAGTAGCGATCGACTAAATACCTATCGAATTAACTTTGAGACATACCAATGACAATATCAAAACAATGGCAACGACTTTTTATTAACGTAAATCTTGCGACCATGACCAATGGCGCCGAAGATTATGCTGAAATTACTGATGCAGCACTCGCCATTGTTGACGGCAAAATCGCATGGTTAGGTAAGATGGCAGATTTACCTGACTACTCTGCGCAAGAGGTCGACGTCATTGATGGAAAAAACGGCTGGTTAACGCCCGGCTTAGTTGATTGTCACACCCACCTAGTCTTCGGTGGGAATAGGGCTAACGAGTTTGAAATGCGCTTGCAAGGTAAGAGCTATGAGGAAATAGCTAAAGCTGGCGGTGGAATTGTTTCGACAGTGTCTGCGACCCGCAATGCAACGCGAGAAGAGCTTGTGGCTTCAGCACGTCCAAGACTTAATGCCCTCCATCAGCAAGGAGTAAGTACGATAGAAATTAAGTCTGGTTATGGTTTGGATACTGAGAATGAAGTCAAAATGTTGCAAGCAGCTGGTGATTTAGCATCAAGCTCACCAGTTAATATTTGTCGAACGTTTCTAGGAGCGCACGCGTTACCTGTAGAGTACGAAGACCGCGCCGATGAATACATTGATTTAGTATGCCGTGAGATGATTCCATTAGTTGCCAAAGAACAACTCGCCGACGCAGTTGACGTATTTTGTGAAGGTATAGGATTTGACCTTGTTCAGACTGAGCGCGTGTTTCAAGCCGCAAAAGCGCATGGTTTAGCGATAAAAGTGCATGCTGAGCAGCTTTCGAATTTGGGAGGCACAGCACTTGCCGCTCGCTATAACGCATTATCCTCTGATCATGTAGAATTTCTAGGTGAAGCTGGTATAGAAGCAATGGCAAGCTCGGGAATGACAGCAAACTTATTGCCCGGTGCGTTCTACTTCCTTCGTGAAACACAACTACCTCCAATCGAACTTTTGCGAAAGCATAAAGTTGCAATGGCAATAGCAACAGACGCGAACCCAGGTAGCTCGCCAATCAATTCTATCCAGCTTATGCTGAATATGGCGTGTACATTGTTCCGGTTGACGCCAGCAGAGGCTTTGGCTGGCGTGACATGCCATGGGGCCAAAGCACTTGGATTAGAAGCTACGAAAGGACAGTTAAAAGTTGGGTTTGATGCTGACATAGCAATGTGGAATATTCACCAACCAGCGGAACTTTGTTATCAATTTGGTGTGAATCCAATGAATCAGCTTTACATTGCTGGCGAGCCTTCAATTGGGCACTAAATAAAAGCCTGAACCAGCCGCTAACATTGGCTACAAGACTACTGTACAAACCTATTGCTATTGATTAGGCTTATCTTATCAACAAGGTTTAGGTGTGTTTGTATCGATGGAGTCAGTTTTTACCCGCTTAGTGAGCAAGCATAAATGCCTGCTTGCTTGTTTAGCGATTTTTTCCGTGAATTTTCCCGCTTACGGGGCGCAGGTGTCGCTGATCCCCGTTGATGTTTCTTTGTATTTTCTCATTGGCCTAAGCCTTCCTGGACTGTTTCTAACAATTAAACCATCAAGCTGGCAGCTGTCGTCTAGATTTTATATTGCCGCAATGGTTGTTTCGTCAATAGGCTTTTGCTATTCGGTTTCGCTAGCAAGTGGTTTGCAAATGCCTCTAGCATTGAGCTTCGGGGCACTATGTTTACTGATGACGTATCTATGGTATTTCTCAAAAGATTTCTATGGGCAAAATCCAGAAGCGGCAGAACTCGCACCCCATCTTAGATTGGTTTCAATTGCTATCTCGCTTGCTAGTGTGGTCTATCTCGGTCAAGTTTGGTTAGTATCAGGGTTAGATGCCTATCTAGGCTGGCTACTATATGGTGGCGTTGTTACATTCATTGCTGCCGCTCATGTTGCTTTTACCGCAAGGTTGTTACCTGAATATGTCGTGACATTGGTATGCCAGTTAATCCTAACTGCTGTTTTTATCGGCACGATGTTTTTTTACTTACATGCACAGGCTTCGTTGCCTTGGTTAATGGTCAGCTTTATTGGCTGTGTTGTCATATTTCATATTAATCTTATCGGGACTGAGTTATCTAATCTCCAAAAACAACTTACCAAGAAAGAAGATGAAGATAGTCAGCACCTAACGCAAGAGCAACTATTTTTCTTTACGCATGACCCAGCCACTAACTTACCTTCTTATCAGCAAGCTATTGTGAGGTTTGAACAACAACTAAAGGGTGATAGCCAAAGTGCTTATGCGATTGTTGTTATCAAGCCGAAGAACTTTGCCTATGTTAATCAAGTACTAGGTCATCAGAATTCAGATATTATGCTTTTGCAATTGGCATATTGTCTAAATCGTGAGACGAGCAACCTCAGCTATTTGCTTAATTTCGACATCACAGATCGCAGTGCTAAGTTGGCTCGATTACCTAGCTTGGAGTTTATGCTAGCTATCGATCTGAAAAAGATAGGTCATGATAAACAGCATATTATCGAAGAGTTAAGCCAGCGCCAATGGGGGCGATACCTGCAGCAATGAGCTTTAAGAGTTTTTCATTGAGATTCGAATTGGTATTGGGCATTGCAACGACGCTTGAACATGGTCAATCAATCACAGAAGTTATTTCCCATGCAGGTGACGCGGCGATAGAAGCAGAAAAGCGTCAACTTCTTTGGCTAGAATTTAATGATGAGGTCGCCCGTTATACTGAACAGCAATTGCACAGAATGGAGCGATTAAAACAAGATATTGCAAACGACAATTTGAAATGGCAACTGGCACCGCAGATAGATACAACGAATAAATCAGTAGTTGGCTTTTCTACGCAAGTTCGATGGCAATACAGTGGCGAACAGCTTGAGCTTGCAGAATTTATTGACGTTGCTGAGCAAAGTGGAGAACTCTACTCATTAACTAAATGCATGATTGTAAATGCCTTCAAATCTTTGTTTGAATTGAAAAAGCTTGGCGTTTTTCAACCTGTTGGCGTGCGATTAAACAGTACTGATCTACTAGAACCAGATCTCGGAGACTTCATTGAAGAGCAAATTCAAAGTTATGGCATTTCAGCGCGTTATTTGATGGTGCAAATGAGTGAGCCAATCGTACAAATGGCATGCGAACGGGCAAGGACTTTAATCGATCAATTAAAAGCACTTGAGGTTCCTATTTGTATTAGTGATTTTGACGGAAGCTATGAGTCGCTTCGTTATATTCGCAAGTTATCTGTCGATCAGCTAAATATTTCTTGTCAGTTATTAGCTAGCGAAGAGGATGCAGGAGCCGAGAAGGCGATTGTAAATTCGCTAGTGAGTTTAGCTCGCACGATGAAGCTCTCTTTTATTGGCACCCAAGTAAATGATATTTCTTCGTTGGATGCTTTTAAAACAATGGGAGGACATGTTGCAGAGGGTACTGCTATCGCTCCGTCAATAAGCATGTCAGAGCTGGAAGTATGGGTGGCTAATTGGTACAAGCAATACCCAGATGCTAAAGGAAGAGGATAGGGCCTGTTGACTTTTGTCCTAATGATTGAAGCAACAGAGACCTTCAATGGAACCTGTTGCTTCTTAGTTGGGAATAGCGTCGGTAATTAGTGTCTATAACTGATACCAATTACCTTAAATATTTAATTAAATTGGTATGAGATGTCTTATTCGATATCTAAAGGGTCTGGCGATAAAATAATCCCAGTGTTATCTGCATAGATATGGTCGTCGGGTAAAAACGTTACGCCCGCAAAATTAATTGCAGCGTCTCGTTCGCCCGTAGCTGCAGTACTTGCGCCGACAGGAATAGACACTAAAGCTTGAATGCCAATATCAAGTTCTTCAATTTGGTCAACATCGCGAACACTACCAAAACAAATAATACCTTCCCAATTGTTTTCAGCGGCTAGCTCTGCGACATCAATATCAATAAGTGCGCGACGTGTAGATCCGCCGCCATCAATAACTAATATTTTACCTTCACCATCTTCTGCCAGTAATTCTCTAACTGTTCCGTTAGTTTCGAAGCACTTAACCGTAACAATTTGACCGCCAAACGAATTTCTTCCGCCATAATTACTAAAAATAGGCTCTAGCACGTCAATTAGATCGGCATAAATATTACACAGTTCTGAAGTGTTATATTCCATATATTTCTCTTTTGGGCATTACAGCATTAATTACTACTCGTTAGATATTTTAGTCTACTGTGATCCTGCGTCTAGTAATATTTGCTAATTCACTGATTAAGCGACACTAATCTAGCTTGAAATGTCCCGCGAAACACTATTAAATGGCCTTATCTATATTTCTCTCGAAGGTGGACATGAGCGAACAAATTTTTGCCAACACATCATTGTTTTTGGTAAATGCGGTAGTGTTCGGCACACTTTCCTTTTTCCTCTGGCTTTTTGCTCGTGGCCTCGGCGCACAATATGTACGAATTTGGTTGCTGAGTGCAGGTGCGCTGACGGTGGCTCAGATTACCCAGGCAGTCAAAGCATTCACCGTTATGTCTCCTGTAGACAGTATTGAGCAAGTTACCCTAACAGCAATATATTCAACCAGCATGTTTCTGTTTGTAGGGCTTTATTTGCTTGGGATATATTGCGCGCAAAACAAGCCAAAGCTCTCTAAGCGCTTTATGCCATATGCTGTCAGCGCTACCATACTGTTATCAATAACACTCACCCTGATTTGTGCCTTTGAAGAAAATCATGTTTACGATCGGTTCTTTTTACGAGAAACAGTACCAGCTTTTATTTTCGCTATAGGTTATTTTTACATATGTTTTTGCTTACTCAAGGCTGATGTAAGGCATTTCTCAAACCGTATCGTTACGGGCATTTGTCTAGTGCTAGGTGCCCGGCTCTTTGCTTTTTCTATGCTGTCGACTTTTGCCATTGAAGACCTCTGGTTTTATCAAGTGCAGCAATTCTTAGTGTATTTCGATGTCGGAGCTCACGCGCTAATCGGCTTTAGTATGCTGATCTGGATGCAAGGTGCTGAACGCAGCGCAGCCTTATCTGCGTTAAATAAAGTAAGTTACCTTGGCAAACATGACCCTCTGACGGGGTCACTCAATCGTGAGCAGGTCATGGAAAGCATGCCACGACTCATGAAAACAACACTGAGAGCTAATAAACAGTTATGTATTTTCCTATTGGATATAAAGCGTTTTAAGTTCGTTAATGATACTTACGGGCTTAAGACGGGCGACTATATACTAGGAGAAGTGGCAAGGCGTCTAAGTGATAGCCTTTTCCAGCCTAAGATTATTGGTCGTTTAAGTGGTGACTCTTTTGTTTACGTTTTTGAGTTTGAGCAACAAGACCAAATACCGAAAGCATTGACTCATTTGCATGAGTTAATTTCTCATCCGTACCAGTCTGACGGACAAGATATCGTTTTACATTGCAGCATCGGCTATAGTTTTTTCCCACAACACAGCGACAAAGCTGAAGAGTTATTACAATTTGCGAATTTAGCCCTATTCCAAGCGGAGTCTCGGAACGAGCCAAGTCAGCAGTTTAGCCATGATATGCAGGTTCAGGGTCGTCATTTACTTGAGGTAGAGAAATCACTACGTCAGGCGATGAAAAATGATGAATTTGAGCTCTTTTTTCAACCTCAACTTAATCTCTTAACAAACAAGCTTGAAGGTGTTGAAGCCTTGGTTCGCTGGCGTCATCCCGAAGAAGGTTTGTTGATGCCTGGCAAGTTCTTGGCTGATATTGAAGCATTAGCCTTGAATAGTGAGTTTGACAATTACATTTTGGAAAAATCCTGTCAGACGATTGCTCGCTGGCATGAAAAGTACCGTCGCCGAGTGGCGATTGCAGTCAACATTACTGCCGTAGAATTTCAAGATCCTCAGTTCGTCTCTAAAATCCAAAACTTGCTGTTTAAGTACGATGTACCTCCTAACTATCTGGAGCTGGAAATTACTGAAAATGTCGTGATGACAGATTTAGAAACTGCAATGGACACAATTGTTGTGCTTCAAAATATGGGGATTAACGTTTCAATTGATGACTTTGGTACAGGTTACTCGTCGCTTGCGTATTTGCGTAATTTGCCGATAGAGAAAATCAAAATAGATCGCAGCTTTATCAATGAAATGGCAGAGAATGATTCTGACCTGGTTATTGTGAAGTCGATGATTAAACTTTCTCATGGTTTGGGTAAACGGGTCTTAGCTGAGGGCGTAGAAACTCAGACTCAGCTCGATATCCTCCGTAATCTTGATTGTGACGCTGTTCAGGGCTACTTCATCAGCAAGCCCATACCAGAAGAAAAATTAGTAAAATATTTTGCTAGAAAAACTTAGTAACGATCCGATTTTATTGATTATTGTCAATAGAGCCGGATGTTGTTAAAGTTTTTTTTCCATCATGCCGATACGCTAGATAAATATCTTGTTGCATAAGCTTCATGTGACTGGGTGTTGTGGTGTAAGCCTCGGGCTTAAAAGGGGGGAATCTGTGCAGATAAAAACGAAGTTAATTCTAAATACGATTACATTCATCGTTAGCATGGTTGTGGTACTCGTTCTTTTGGTTTACTCAGTGAACTCATTACAAACCAACATTCGACTCGCAAGAGAAATAGGCGAAGTTGAATCGAGTATTCTGCAATTGAGACGAAGTGAAAAGGATTTTATCGCGCGAAAGGACCTTAAGTATCTCGATAAATATAACGCAACCCACCAAAAGTTATCTACAACACTTACATCGATGACCGAAGACCTTAGTAAAGCTGGAATGGAGCTTGATGAGGTTAGAAAGCTCAGACAAGTTGTCGAACAATACAAAACATCTTTTAGTCAGCTTGTTGCGTCGCAGCAAGTGATTGGTCTTAATCCGAAAGATGGCCTTTACGGCGCGTTGCGATCTGCGGTCCACGATGTTGAAACCCTGATTGGCAAAGACGACTACCAATTACTTAGCGGGATGCTTCAATTGAGACGAAATGAAAAAGATTTCATGTTGCGTCTCGACAATAAATACGTATCGCGCCTCACAAATAATAAAGCGAATCTTGTAGAGCAAGTTAGCCAAAGCAGTTTTGATGCGGATAAACAGCAAGAGATCATTCGCTTATTGGATGCCTATGAAAGGTCGTTTCTAAATCTAGTTAGTGAGCAAACCACGCTAGGATTGAGTCATGACGAAGGCTTACAGGGTGAGATGCGTGCTGCTATTCAACAGGTAAATCAATATCTAGC
This sequence comes from Thalassotalea sp., assembly GCA_022448425.1. Taxonomy (GTDB): domain Bacteria; phylum Pseudomonadota; class Gammaproteobacteria; order Enterobacterales; family Alteromonadaceae; genus Thalassotalea_F. Next base: position 56,155 of record JAKVCY010000009.1, read on the forward strand.
TACTTTGGTTAATGAAAGTAAAGCTGCGGTAGAAAGTTATTCTAGTTTTGTTTACACACTTGCCATCGCGGTGTTTGCAATTGTTATGATTATTTCTGTTTCATTTGCTGTTTACATCTATCGCAGCATTATTAGTTCGATAGAAAAACTGAAATCAACAATGCTTAGCATTTCGAAAACTAATGATCTGACGATAGAAATTGATACTAGTGGCGATGACGAACTAGCAGAAATGGCCTCGGTGTTTGACGATATGGTAGCTAGTTTTAGAAACATTATTGTAGAAGTAAATCACTCTGTTCATACATTGAATGACGCAACGCAAGTCGTCGCGCAAAATATTCACACCACAACCATAGGCGTTGAGTCCCAAATACAAGAGACAGACATGGTAGCTACCGCTGTAACTGAGATGGTAGCTACTGTTGATGGTATCGCGGAAAACACCAAGGAAGCTGCTCGAAAAGCCGAGGTAACCAATGAAAATGCGCAAAAAGGTAAACAGGGTGTGGACACCACCATAGGACAAATTGGTTTACTATCGAATAATCTTATCGACTCAGAGCAAGTGGTGTTTGGACTCGAGAAAGACGGTCAAACCATCGGTTCTGTGCTAGATGTTATTCGGGGGATTGCTGAGCAAACTAACCTGTTGGCACTTAACGCAGCAATTGAAGCCGCGCGAGCTGGTGAGCAAGGGCGGGGCTTTGCAGTTGTAGCTGATGAAGTGCGCACCTTGGCTAGCCGCACACAAGATTCAACTCAAGAAATAGAAAGTATTATCTCAGGCTTACAAACTCGAACTCAGCAAATTGTACAGCATATGGCTGCATGTAGAGACCAAGGAAGTGAAAGTGCTACAACAGCAGATTCTGCGGGCGTTATGCTTGAAGAGATTACTGCGGATGTATCAACCATTATGGAAATGAACGCAGCTATAGCCGTCGCGATTCAAGAGCAAAGCCAGGTGGCGCTTGAGGTCAATAAGCACATTGTGTCGATTCGTGATGTTGCTGAACAATCTAGCGGACTGATTCAGCAGAATGCGCAAATGAGTGAAGAGTTATCTCAGCAAGCTACAGTGTTGGCTGAGGAAGTTAATCGATTTGTTGTGTAAATAGCCTTTAGCACAACAGATCGGTTTTGGTTATTCAGTAGGTATTCGGTGAGCTTTGTAACAAGAACCACCGTAGTACTATTTTTCATTATGGACTGATGTATTAGTGCTTTGCAGGTATTGAGCTCTCAGTGCTGCGAAGCGATTCAATGCTTTACTAGGAACGAGCAAAACATTGAGTATTGAAGAACTATCCCTGCATATCAAGAAGGCACATCGATAATGTGCCTTCACATGTCTATATCAAAGACACCAACCGTAAATACATTTATGCAAATAAAAAGACGCTGGCGCTTTTTGGTTGTTCTTTACCCGAATTAAAAGGGCAAGGTGATGAACTATTCTTTACAGAGGAAGCGGTAAAAGGTTTAGAGTCTGTTGATAGGTATGTGCTGTCGGGCAATGAATCAAATAGGGCGTTTTTTTTGAACACAGTGACGGCACCACTCATGCCTACATAGAGGCAAAAACACTGAGGTTGAGATAAGACGGCAATCGAACCAAGATCCACTTACACAGATAGCAAATAGGCGATTTCTATTTGAACAACTCAACACTTCTATTGCCAGAGAGCAAAGGAACCATTATTACTCAGCAGTTATTTATTTAGATTTAGATAATTTTAAACCAGTTAATGATACATGCGGCCATAGAGTTGGAGATCGTGTATTGGTGGAAGCAGCTCGCCGGCTAGAAGGTTGCACACGTGATTTCGATACGACCTCGAGAGTGGGGGGAGATGAGTTTGTGCTGCTACTTGATAATGTGGGCTATACGTTAGAAGAGGCCGTCGACTACTCTGAACAAGTTAGGCAACGAGTCATGGCGGCAATTGCCCAGACGTTTAGTATCGAAGACAAAACCATCAATATCACGTGTTCTTCAGGTATGAAGGTATTTCGAGACGAAAACCTGAGCGCGACAGATTTATTGGCGATAGCGGGTCGTGAGATGTATGCCAATAAAACCAAACAAAGCGAAGGCTAATTCAAATAAGGTGGGCGTTTTAAGACGCCAAACTGATTGGGTTGGTTAGGCTGGTTAAGTCGATTATACCGACAATGCTGATAGTGTTCTAACGAACTTTCCGTGTTGATTAGTTTATAGTTGGACTATATCAATCATTGCTTCTCGGCTATGCCCAGAGGCACTGAGAGCGTCTAAGTATTGTTGCCAAAGCATATCTGCTTGTTGATGCAACAAACTTAGCTGGTCAAGCGAGTAAATGGTGTGATGTTCGTCGTCAAATACAAAGCGATGGCCATGTTTACCCACGCTTTCAATTGATATGAGTTTTACATCTTTTTTGTGAGCAGGTACCTTTTGAGCGTGCTCTTTTCCTGCTTGGTTAGGTTGAACAGGGAGTGGAATCACACGTAAAAATTCAAAACTAAAGGTCCACGTATCAGTCAACTTTTCGTCATTAATGGCAAGGCTTACCCGCAGTTGATTTTGCTGATTATCGAATGTGAACGCTTTAATTTTGAGCATAATATATCGTTGAACTTCAATAAAAATTAAAGGATAAAGCGACTTAAGTCTTCGTTTTGTACAACGTCGTTAAGTGTATCGCTGACATAGTCAGTGTTGATAACGACTTTGTCACCACTGCGATCGTTAGCACTAAACGAAATTTCTTCCATTAAGCGCTCCATCATCGTGTGAAGGCGACGTGCACCGATATTTTCAGTTGATTCATTGACCTGCCATGCAGCAGCTGCAATCGCCTGAATACCATCTTCAGTGAACTCTACATCAACACCTTCTGTTTTCATTAAAGCAATGTATTGTTCCGTTAGAGAAGCATTTGGTTCAGTCAAGATACGTACAAAGTCTTCAGTGGTTAAAGCTTTTAGCTCAACGCGAATCGGTAAACGACCTTGAAGCTCTGGAATTAAGTCAGAAGGCTTCGCCATTTGGAATGCACCTGATGCAATAAACAAAATGTGATCAGTTTTCACCATACCATGCTTAGTGCTTACCGTAGAGCCTTCAACTAATGGTAACAAGTCTCGTTGTACGCCTTCACGTGATACATCTGGACCTGAAGAATCGCCACGTTTACAAATCTTGTCGATTTCATCAACAAAGACAATACCGTTTTGCTCAACCGCTTCTAATGCTTTAGCTTTGATATCGTCTTGATTAACAATTTTCGCCGCTTCTTCTTCTTGAAGCGCCTTGAACGCATCTTTGATTTTCAGTTTGCGCTTGTTAGTTTTCTCGCCCGACATGTTTTGGAACATGCTTTGTAGCTGAGAAGTCATGTCTTCCATACCAGGAGGAGCCATGATTTCAACGCCCATTTGCGGCGCTGCGATATCGATTTCAATTTCTTTATCGTCTAACTTACCTTCTCGTAGCTTCTTGCGGAATACTTGGCGAGTACTTGCGTTATCACTAGTCTCTTCGTTGCCAAAAGTGTCACGAGGGTTAGGGATAAGCACGTCAAGAATACGTTCTTCAGCGGCTTCTTCTGCTAAGTGCTGAACACGCGCCATTTCCTGCTCTTTGGTCATCTTGATGGCCATGTCAGTTAGATCGCGAATAATCGTCTCTACTTCTTTACCAACATAACCCACTTCTGTGAATTTAGTCGCTTCCACTTTAATGAAAGGTGCATTCGCTAATTTCGCTAAACGGCGTGCTATTTCAGTTTTACCTACACCTGTTGGACCGATCATCAAAATGTTCTTTGGTGTTACTTCAGTGCGCAGTTCTTCATTTAACTGCATGCGACGCCAGCGGTTACGTAAGGCAATGGCTACAGCACGTTTCGCATCTGCTTGACCAACGATATGGCTATCTAATTCGTGAACAATTTCACGTGGTGTCATATTCGACATAAAAAAATCCTTACTTCTAATCTTGCTTAAAGTCCGTCAATGACGTGTTGCTGGTTGGTGAATACACAGATATCTCCAGCAATCGTTAACGACTTCTCAACAATTTCGCGAGCAGATAGCTCGGTATTTTCTAATAATGCTAATGCAGCGGCTTGGGCATAGTTACCACCGCTACCAATGGCAATTAAATCGTGCTCAGGTTGCACCACATCGCCATTACCTGTGATGATCAGCGATGCTGTTCCGTCAGCAACGACTAACATCGCTTCTAATTTTCTTAACGCACGATCACTGCGCCAGTCTTTGGCTAATTCAACAGCTGACTTAGTAAGATGGCCCTGATGCATTTCTAATTTGCTTTCAAAGCGTTCAAATAACGTAAATGCATCCGCAGTACCGCCAGCAAAGCCAGCAAGTACTTTGTCATTGTATAAACGGCGCACTTTACGGGCGTTGCCCTTCATTACTGTATTACCAAGTGATACTTGGCCGTCGCCACCGATTGCAACTTTACCGTTGCGTCTTACTGAAACAATTGTAGTCACACTACACCTCAAACCTTGGGCTATACCGACATTGAGTGCCCATATAGCATAAACAACTGTAGTAGAAAGTGGGTGTTGTTCGATGAAATTCAAGGGTAGAGGCTCAATTAACTCTTAATTGAGCTGAATCTGTAGGGTTAATCAGGCTTATTCGCCTTGATGAAGTCTAATAACTATTCAGGTTAGGTCCTAGTTCTAGCGCCACAGCCAGACTTCGCAAGTCATGATGTTGTTGCTTCGCAGTTTGCGTTTATCGGCATCCGCTTTACGCTTGCGCTCATATGGGCCAAGAATCACCTTATACCAGATACCATTGGTGCCAGAGCTTTGCTTGACTTGCGCCACTAGACCGGAAAACGCAATTTTCGCTTTCATTGATTCCGCTTGTTGGCGCGTTTTAAACGAGCCACACTGCATTTTGTATGGGCCCTTATTTTCAACTTCATACTGACCAACTTCAATATCTTGGCCCTCTTTGAGTTTGTCGTAGAAAACCCAATCATCTTCTGGTGGTTCAGGAATCTCAGTTGTGTCTTGCGTAGGCTTTGGCTGAGTAACAAATGGCTGCGGTGTGGCAGGTTCGACACCCGTTAAAAACCACAGAAAATAGCCTGCACCTGCAATGCTCAAAACCGTAAGTAAGCTGATTAGCTTAAATTTTAATGACATTGACTGGGATGCCGGAGCTTGCTGCTTATAAGGGCTCTTTTTCTTATTATTGGAACGTGAAACGTAATCTTGTGGCGCCATGACTGGATGAAAAACAATAACTCATGGGGTTATTTTACCCGATGTCGATAAAATTAAAAACACCATAATAGGGAGCAGAGCTACTCACCTCATGGACGCTACCAGCTAAAGTCTGCTGGGTCGATATCTACTGTCCAACGCACTTTGTTAGTGAGTTCATGCTGCTGCAATAACTGGATGATTTGCCTCATCGCAGTATGTAATTTAGGTCGAGATTCACTTTGTACGATAAGGTGATAGCGATACTTGCCAGCTTTCTTCTCCATTGCAGCAGGCATAGGTCCTGCTAATTCTACTTCATCGAAAGCGAATTGACTCAAGCTTGATAGGAACTTGGCTGGATAAGAAGGGTAATTTGCCTCTGCGCGAATCAGTACCTGATAACCGAATGGCGGTAAATGCGCTAATCGTCTCTCCACTAGTGCTTGTTGAGCAAAATGCTTGTAACCATTATTTACCAAATCTTGAAGCAACGGATGCTGAGGATATTGAGTTTGGATAAGTACTTTGCCAGGCTTACTAGCACGGCCAGCACGCCCCGAAACTTGAACGAGTAGTTGTGCCATTTGTTCTGCGGCACGAAAATCGAAGCTAAATAAAGCGCCGTCTACATCGAGAATGACAACCAGCGTGACATCTGGAAAGTGATGTCCTTTTGCCAGCATTTGAGTACCAATCAGAATGTCATGTTCTTTATTGGCAATCGCTTGTAATAGTTTAGTTAATTCGCCTTTTCTGCGAGTTGAATCGCGGTCAATGCGCACCACGCTATTCTCTGAAAACCACTCACTAAGATGCGTTTCAAGTTGCTCGGTACCTTGTCCTATAGGTGACAATCGCACGCTGCCGCATTGTTCACACTGTTTAATAATACGCTTTTGGTTTCCGCAATGGTGACAAACCAACAATTGGTCATGCTGGTGATAGGTGAAAGGCTTATTACAGCGATTACAGTCAGCAACCCAGTTGCACTCTTTACAGTTGATGGCTGGTGCAAAGCCACGGCGATTGAGAAATACGAGTACTTGTTCCTTACGAGCAAGTGTTTGGGCTATCGCGTGCTTAACTGTCCCTGATATACCGTGCTCCATCTGTTGCTGACTGACGTCAACGAGGCTCAGCTTTGCTTGAACACTATTACCAGCTCGCGTCGTGAGTTGATGGTAGTGATATTTTCCTGACAATGCGTTTTGCAGAGACTCTAAACTAGGTGTTGCGCTACCTAAGACAATCGGAATATTCAGCTGTCGTGCACGCAAAATAGCAGCATCTCTCCCGTGATAACGAAAGCTGTCTTGCTGTTTCAAGGAAGCGTCATGCTCTTCATCAACAATAATTAGCCCCACATCATTGGCTGGAGTAAATATTGCCGAACGAGTGCCAATAACAATGGCGGCATGGCCCCGATAGGCGGCGCGCCATGTATCGAGACGCTCTTTGTCATTTAAACCTGAGTGGTGCAAATAGATAGGCACATGGAAGCGTTGCTCAAAGCGGCTCAATGTTTGCGGTGTTAAGCCAATCTCCGGAACGATAACGAGCACTTGCTTATTTTGTTCAAGCACTTGTTCCATCGCTTGAAGGTATACTTCCGTTTTACCGCTACCAGTAATGCCGTCGACGAGATGGCAGCTGAATTGGTTTTTACTTTGGTTAACGGCTGCAACTACAAGTGCTTGTTCAGCAGATAACGTTAGTCGCTCGCTTTCGACAAGTGATTTGGCTTGCCATGTAAATGGTTCAGGAATGATCTCTCGTTCCGTAATCAGCCCCTTGCTATCCAAAGCATTGAGTTGCGCTTTGGTAAAGCCCAGAGTACGTAATTCCGGCCAACTACAGCCATGTGTTTGTCCTTCAGGACCTGCTATCGTGTCGAATAATGCTTGCTGCTTCTTCGCGGTAGCACTGATTTTTCCGGTTAAGTCGCAGCCTTCCTCAGCAAACCAACGCGTTTGGAAACTTAAATCTGGCTGCTCGAGTTGTCTCAATAATACTGGCAGAGCTTGCTGACAAATATCGCCAATGGGATGATGATAATATTGGCTTAACGTTTGTAAAAACTTCAGTAGGTCAGCGGGTAAGTGATATTTATCAGTGACTCTTGAAATGATGGGTTTGAGTTTGCTCTCCTCAATGTCACAACTATCGGCAGTGTTTACGACGATACCTACAAGCTGACGCCCGGCAAAAGGTACGAGAACTCGCTCACCAAGGCAAAGGTCCGGAGACTGCATGCTTTCAGGTACTTCGTAGGTAAAGAGTTGTCGCATTGGAACGGGTAATGCGACTTCGATATAGTTTTGACTCACAATGAAGGAACACTTGTTATTTTAGCGTATTGTGAACTGCGAAATGCCAACTGCCAAGTCACAGTACGAATTATTTTTGATGCTCGTAAGTTGCCAGTAACGTAAGTTAAATTGATTAGTTGCATATGAAACTAAAAATTGTTTATTTTTTAGCACTTTTTCGCTTGTTGAGTATTGCAGTTAAAGGCGTGATCCAATACAATGCGCGCCCACTAAATTGAATTCGTATGGTGCTTAGCAATTAATAGCAATTGACTAAGTGGCGATACGGCCTAATACAGAGGTTTCCCATGAAAGAAGGTATTCACCCGAATTACGTAGAAATTACTGCAAACTGTTCTTGTGGTAGTGTTATCAAAACACGTTCAACTGTAGCTAAAGACCTACACTTAGACGTATGTTCAGAATGTCACCCATTCTACACTGGTAAGCAAAAAGCTGCTGAGACTGGTGGTCGCGTTGACAAATTCAACAAGCGTTTCGGTATGCTTGGCAAGAAGTAAGCTTTTTTATTCAATAAGTTTCTTGCGAAAAAGCGCCTATATGGCGCTTTTTTTGTGTCTGAAATATGCTGATTTAGCTCTAATTTATAGTTTTCGATAAAAAATGACATTTCTTTTAAACCCTTTTTAGGCATACTGCATCTAATCTTACAAATTCATTACTTTATCGCAGAATACTGTGAATTGTAGCTAGGACGTACGAGAATTTTTCTTTGGATAGACATCAAGTTATCGAAGCAAGTGATCGCTTCGCACAAGATGAAGAACAACAGCTAATCACGGCGGCACAGTCGGGTGATCAGCAAGCTTTCTTTAAGCTATATCAGATGTACCATAAACGCGTCTATGGTATTTGCTGGCGTATGCTTGCTGATAAATCTAGTGCTGATGACGTATGTCAGGAAGTATTTGTACAAGTTTGGCAAAAACTTGGCAGCTTTCAAGGCAATAGTAAGTTCAGCACTTGGTTGCATAGTGTGGCAAGCAACATAGTGTTGAGCCACCTACGAAAACACAAAAATTGGTTACAGCGGGTATTTAGTATCGAGGACCAAACGGTCGAAGAAGGTAGCGAAGATATGGACGATTTATTGGAGCTTTCTGAGCTTGATAAACACATCATGCGATTACCAGAAAGAGCGCGTTTGGTATTTGTATTGTTCGCTGTTGAAGGTTATCGCCATGAAGAAATTGGCAAAATGTTGAATATGGCAGTGGGCTCTAGTAAAGCGCAATACCATAGAGCTAAAACCCTGTTAAAAGAGTGGCTGGAGGAGTAATTATGAGCATTTCAGACAAGCAGCTACAAGCGAAAATTGATGAGCTTCCAAAAGAGCTAGCACCAGAACGAGAGCTATGGACGGGTATAGAAAAGGCCATTAACCAAACTTCGGCTAATGAAGTTGAGTCTAGTCAGAAGCAGGGTGCAAAAGTATTTATGCCGACGGCTTGGGCTGCATCTTTAGTCGCGGCCGTATTGGTAACTTGGCTATCTCTTAGCCCTTCTGGTGGTATTGATGCGAATCCAGAACCGAGTTTAGTCGCTGCTATTACACAAGATTTCTCGCAGCAGAAACAGTTATTACTGACCAGTTTCGGTCAGCCAGATACAGCGCAATTGTCAGAGAGTATGAAAGCTGAGTTAGACAAGCTAGCCAATGCCAGAGCGTCAATTGTCGCGGCATTGGAGGACGATGAAAACAATACAGATTTATTGAATTTGCTGCAGTGGACTCAGCAACAAGAATTAGAGTTGATTAAAAGACTCTATAGGCCTCAGTGGCAAACGATTTAGAGGGTGTTATGAAAAGTTTCAAACTATTATTGCTATCTACATTAACCGTAGCGTGTGTTTTGTCAAGCTGGGCTGGTGAGCCAATTGATGAACGTATGTCGGCTGATGGGCTATCACTAATCAATATCGAGAACCTTAAAGGCAAAGTGACCATCATCGGCAGTGATACTGATGAAGTGACTATCAAAGGGAGGTTGGGTGAAAGTGCAGATCGATTTGTCTTTGAAAAAAGCGGTAACACGCTATTGGCTAAGGTCATCGAAGACAAAGGCTATGACTATCGAAATAATGATGGCGGGACAGTGTTTACTGTGAAAATGCCAGCATCATTGACCATGAATTTTGAAGGCGTTTCTAGTGATGTTAACGTCAAGGATTTAACCGGGAATGTCGATATTAAAACTGTTAGTGGTGACATCGAAGCGAAGAACCTTACTGAGAGCATCGACTTAAGCACGGTAAGTGGCGACATCGATAGCCGCAATTTATCGGGTAAAATACGTTTGTCGGCAGTGAACGGTGAAATTGATGACCGAAACTCTTCAGGGCGCTTGCGATTGAAAGCCGTTAGCGGCAACCTTCGCTCTACATCTACTGCTAAGGAAATTAACTTAGCTGCGGTATCAGGCGACATGGACTTTAAATTCGGTGATGTAGAAGAGCTCGTCATTTCTAGTGTCAGTGGTGATGTAGATGGTAGCTTATCGTTAATGAACAATGGTGAAATTAAAATGTCAGGGGTAAGCTCTGATATTGCTTTGGAATTCCAAGAAGACATTAATGCAGAATTCAGATTGACGGCCAGTGCTGGTGGCGACTTAGTGAATAGAATCACCAATGATAAAGTGCAGAAAGCTAAATATGGCCCAAGCTCAAAATTGAACTTTAGTGCTGGTAACGGTTCAGCCTATGTACGAGGTAACGTGGTTTCTGGCGAAATAAAAGTATCCCACCGCTAACTATCGATTTTCTGCTGGCGTTTAATTTGTTAGCATAGCCTGTCCTGATAACCTCTTTTTAAGTAGCGCTGCTTCGCGCTACTTTTTGCGTACTTAAGGTAGTAAAAATGGCCGATGGCAAGCCAAACAAGTTCAATAAAAGTGACAGAAAAGATAAGCAATTAGATGAACTTAAAGTACCACCTCATTCGTTAGAGGCGGAACAGTCGGTATTGGGTGGTTTAATGCTAGACAACGAAACGTTCGATCGCGTGAGTGAGCGGGTTGTTGCACAAGACTTCTACAGTCGCGGCCATCGCATTATTTTCGAAACTATCAGTGTATTAGTTGAAAAAGGTGAACCAGCTGACCTTGTTACGCTTTCGCAAGCGTTAGAAAACGAACAAAAGTTGGATGATGTCGGCGGTTTTGTTTATCTGGCTGAAATGATCAAAAACACGCCAAGTGCTGCCAATATTACAGCGTATGCCAGTATTGTTCGTGAGCGTGCAGTAACGCGAGAAATGATTAGTGTTGCCAATGAAATTGCTGAAGCGGGGTATGATTCGCAAGGGCGCACCAGTGCAGATTTACTCGACTTTGCTGAAACTAAAGTATTCCAGATCGCAGAGGCACGTGCGAATAAATCCGAAGGCCCGGAAAATATCCACTCAGTATTGGAGAAAACGGTCGATCGTATCGAGAAGCTTTACCAACAGCCGCATGATGGGGTGACCGGTGTATCAACCGGTTTTTCTGACCTCGATAAGATGACGGCAGGCTTGCAGCCATCAGACTTAATTATTGTTGCTGCGCGTCCTTCAATGGGTAAAACCACATTTGCGATGAACTTGTGTGAAGCCGCGGCGATGGAGCAAGACAAACCTTGTTTAATTTTCTCGCTAGAGATGCCGTCAGAACAAATCATGATGAGGATGTTAGCCTCGTTGGGACGTATCGACCAAACCAAAATACGTACTGGTCAGCTAGGGGATGAAGATTGGGCTCGATTATCATCGACAATGGGTCTATTGATCGATAAAGGTAAGATGTTTATCGATGATGCCGCCGGTTTAACACCAACAGAAGTGCGTTCTCGTGCTCGCCGTATTGCTCGAGATAATGGCGGACTCAGTATGATTATGATCGACTATCTTCAGTTGATGCGAGCGCCTCAATTTGCCGATAACCGTACCTTGGAAATTGCGGAAATTTCTCGTTCATTAAAAGCGTTGGCGAAAGAGCTCGAAGTACCAGTAATTGCACTGTCACAGCTAAACCGTAGCTTGGAGCAAAGATCTGATAAGCGTCCAGTAAACTCTGACCTACGTGAATCGGGGTCGATTGAGCAAGATGCCGACTTAATCATGTTCATCTATCGTGACGAGGTCTACCACGACGATTCAGAATTCAAAGGCATGGCTGAAATTATCATCGGTAAGCAACGTAATGGTCCAATTGGTCGTGTGCCGCTCACGTTTAATGGTCAGTGGTCACGGTTCGATAACTACGCTGGTCCACACGTTTTAGAAGAAGACTAATAGTATGTCTGTTCGCACAGCAACGGCAGCAATCGATCTTCAAGCTTTGCATCACAATGTTGAAGAAGTAAAGCGCCTCGCACCAACTAGCAAAGTAATGGCAGTTCTGAAAGCCAATGCTTATGGGCACGGCTTAGAGCGCATAGCTGTTGCTTTGGCAGAACAAGGTGTAGATGCTTTTGGCGTAGCACGTTTAGATGAAGCGCTCACATTGAGGGCCTGTGGTGTTATAAAACCTATAGTGTTGATGGAAGGTTTTTTTAGCCCACAAGAATTGCCTGTGCTCGACGTAAATAACTTACAAACTGTCATTCACAATGAAGAGCAATTAGAAGCACTGTTAGCGGAAAAACTGAATACACCGATTAAAGTATGGCTTAAGGTCGACACGGGTATGCACCGCTTGGGTGTAGTACCAGAACAGTTTCAAGCTTTCCATCAGGCCCTGCAATCGTCTGATAATGTCCAGAAAGATATTGTCTTGATGAGTCATTTAAGTTGTGCAGATGATACGACGAGTAGGGCAACAGAGCACCAGTTAGCTATTTTCGAGCAGTTAACATCAGCGTATAGCGGTGAAAAGTCTTTGGCTAACTCAGCGGGCATTGTCGGTTGGAAAGACTGTCATTACCAATGGCTGCGTCCAGGCCTAATGTTATATGGCGTAAACCCTATGATGCCGGAGCAAAAAGTCGAAACTGGGTTAGATATTCAACCTGTAATGACATTGAAATCGAGCGTTATAGCGAAACGGTTTATTCGAAAAGGTGAATCTGTAGGTTATGGTGCGGCTTGGACAGCGGAGCAAGATACTTATATTGGTGTTATTGCGATTGGTTACGGCGACGGGTACCCAAGGCATGCCAAAAATGGCACACCAGTGCTACTCAATGGGCGCCGAGTAGCCTTGGTTGGACGAGTATCCATGGATATGATTACAGTTGATTTGGGTGCAGAAAGTGTTGACCAAATTGGTGATGTGGCGGTGCTTTGGGGGCAGGGCTTACCAATCGAGGAAGTGGCTCAATGGGCAACAACAATTCCATATGAGTTACTATGTAATATTACGCGTCGCGTGAATATGACCGTCTCGTCTTAAATGTCACCTATTCAAATTCTCTTATTCACCCTGAATTGTTGCTACTAACGTTCGGCTGCCATCATAATCTCTATGTTCACCTAAATAAATTCCTTGCCAAGTTCCCAAATTTAAACGCCCTTCGCTAATTGGAATGGTGACACTTGAACCCAATGTACTCGCTTTTATATGAGCAGGCATATCATCTGCACCTTCATAGGTGTGCTGATAATAGCGAGCATTTTCGGGCACGAATTGATTGAAATGAGCTTCCATATCACTGCGCACTGTTGGGTCGGCATTTTCATTGATCGTCAATGAAGCGGATGAATGTTTAATAAATAAGTGCAGTAAACCGCAGCGAATATTCACTATTGGTGTCTGTCTAGTGACCTCGTCAGTAATTAAATGAAAGCCTCGTTTTTTAGCTGATAAGGTAAATTCGACTTGTTGCCACATAGTTAGTCTCTTTTAATTGACTCATTCACTGCTTTGATAAAATGCATCCTATCTTTTTGGCCATTATATTCAACTCATTATTTGAACTTGGTCTACAGGCTTTAGTGCTAATCGTCATTGTTTCTTTCCTCAGGAATATCACTTAGATATTGAACAAATTCGATTTCAAAGCCAGCGGGGTCAAGGAAATAAATATTTTTACGATAGTCATTTTCGGCACCAGCTTTGTGAACTTGAAAACCCGCATTGTTCAGTCTAGCAATTACGGCATCAAGGTTATCTGTAACATAGGCAAAATGCGCAAGACCGACTTGGTGACCTATTAAATCACGATTTTCACCTTCACCATTATCACTAAAAGCGATGTAATGGTAATCATCACCAAAGTGAAGCCACCTTCTTGGCTTGCCATGCCAGTCGCCAGTACCTTCTGAGCGTACTTTCCAATGTGGAAAGACCGCTTGATAAAACTTAAGCTGCTCTTCGATATCGCTTACTACTAAATTTACATGCTCTAAATACATAGATACTCCGTATATCTGATAAAAATTAACATAGTGCTGAGATGTTTATGTTGCTACTTATTAATGTAGAACATTGCAGTGCTATTGATTATTTGAAGTGCATCGTGGCACTGAGCATATGACAAAGCTTGTTCAGCCATAAACGGACTCTGGGGCGATCGATAAATGATTGACTCGAATCTGCCGAGTTAGCGTGAATGTGTTGTGTTGCAATCATGATTTTCTTCTCCTTTTGTTTTGATATTTATTATGCTAAAACCTCAAGCAAGGTTGAGGTAAAGGTTTTTTTTAAACTTTTTTGGATTTTTTTGGTGCCTTCTTGTTGGGCTTGAATGTGCCAATAGGGAAATCAGATAAATAAAGGGAAGACTATGTTGGAAGAAGCAAACTGGACGGTCGGCAAAGTGGCTAAACGTTGCGGCGTTAAGGTATCAACTTTGCACTATTACGAAGAGTTAGGTTTGATTCGTAGTTGGCGTAATGCTGGTAATCAACGTCGCTATAAGGCTGAAGTGCTCAGAAGAATTTCAGTGATAAAAGCGGCACAGAAGATGGGTATTAGCTTAGACAGTATCAAGCGCGCGTTTTCTGCGCTTCCCGATAATCGTACACCGACAAAAAACGACTGGCAGCAGTTAGCGTCAGGCTGGCAACAGGAACTCGATGAAAGAATCCGTTATTTAGAAGTTCTCAGGGACTCTTTAGATAGTTGTATTGGTTGTGGATGTTTGTCTCTGACCAGTTGCCCTATTTACAATCCAGATGATATTGCAGGTAGCCAAGGAGGTGGTGCAGTTATATTAACCAGAAATGCTCAATCAAAGAGTTGAATTCACCCTGGATATTGATAAATGAAAGGCAATAAAAAAAGCGCCCCAATAGGGCGCTTTCTTGAAAGTGTAGGTTGTCTTCCGGTATCGGCTAGTCAAAACTAAATTCGATAAAAGCTTTACCGTGCTCAGAGTTAAGCGGAATGATAACGATTGGACCTTCTGCTTTGTGGTTAATCGTGTGGTTCTCACCTGAAACAACCATTGGAGTAGCCATATCAAATTCGAAACCTTTCTCACTTAGCATGCGCTTCGCGCCGCCCGTTACCATATTGGTGATTTCACCAACAAGATCTGTGATTTCTTCGTTTATTTCGTCTGGACCTTCACCAACCATATTTTTCATGGTGGCAATAGCAAGTGAGCCTTCAAATGTGATTGATAGAGAACCTTTTGCTTGCTCGCTTACCATACCAATCAAACCGGATACATCACCTTTGGCTATTTCGCCTTGCTTTAATTTTGGCTTTTCCGGAGTTAATTCCATCATCGCCATAGTAGACATTACATTCAACATGGAAGATAAAAAAGGATTAATAAACTCTACATTCATGGAAAATACCGGACCTTATGTTTCTAAAGTGCTTGGATATGGATCTAATTTAGCATAATTTTTTGATTTCGCACTAGTTATTGTTAGTAATAAGATTAATGCGTTGTAAAGCTAAACTAATAATGCTTGATAACTGAATCACTAAATTCGTAGAGCAGCATCAATGCGTTTTACGTAATTATCGACGAGTAAGTAGACTTTTACCAATAAACACTCAAAATAACTTGTTTCTTGTTGTCGGATAATGATTAAAACGATTTTGCGTAATCGTATAAGCTTAACGTTGTGAACGCTGTGTTGACGCGATAAATTCCCTACCTATTGGCATTTCTGACATTTACCATGTGCCTCAACAATTTGGTGATCTATTGCAAAGCCACTAGCATCTGCCATTGCTCTTAGCGCTAAGTCTAAATTCTCTGACTGAATTTCTTCAACATGGCCACAGTTGTCACAAATCAATAACTGAACAGGATGCTTACAATCACTGATGTGATGGCACATCACGAATGCATTTATCGACTCAATTTTGTGAACAAAGCCTTGCTTACTTAGAAAGTCTAGCGAGCGGTAAATTGTCGCTGGTTTCGCTGCAGGATCTAATTTCTGCAACTCCGCGAGTAGATCGTATGCACCAACAGCACCGTCATGTTTGGCTAGTAGCTTTAATACCTCTCCGCGCGTTTTAGTTAAGCGTGCGCCACGTTTTTCGCACACTTGTTGAGCTTGGTTAATTAAATCTTCTAAATTCATAATTTTAGCTAATGGGCTTTTTTCGCCAGTCTACCACAGCGGGGATAAACAGAACAATGTGAGCTTTTTGCTGCACCTTTTCGTATAAAAAATGAACAGTTGTTTTCACGTTAGGGAGATTGCAATGGATTTATTAATCAAGTCGTTTGAAGGTAATATCTATTTGGTGGAGCAGTGCGAGGGTGAGTCTTCACATGTTGTAAGAGGAAGAAATAATTCGCCTTTGCGGTTCGATAGTATTGGGCAAATAAAAGAACATTTTCAAGCAAGTGACTACGAGAATATCTGGCTTGAACACCAGAGTGTCTACGATGAAATGTGTGGACACAACTACAGCGCTGAGTCTATGCGCATGCCGCTTCCTTGGAAGTAAAAGGTGTGTTCTATGTAGTTTAAGTGGAAAAAGCGAGAGTGCTTTCTGAAGAGGCGGTTCTTAGCGTTCATGTTAAGTGCTAGTAGGCAGGGTTGCCCAGACTGAGTAGCACTTAACGAAGAGGTGGCTTTTTAAATTCTGGTTTCTAGACGTTTATCTTTATTGCGAACATTCTGGGTGAAAGAGCCCGTTTGCTTCTTGCCCTTACTTGCGTGTATCGCATTGATGTACTTGCTCCATTGGCGCTCGCTTAGGTAGCCAATGTGGATATCAGCTTCCTGTCGTACATCGTTGATGACCGCACCTTCAACGATTGTAGCGATGATGTAATCTTGGAAGTTTTTGCAATACATGTTTTTGATCTTGCGACTTCCGTTCTCTTCAAAGATTGCCTCTAATCCTACGCTAATATCACTGTCACACTTCTCAGTTAAGATTTGTGTTACACGGCTAACAGCTTGCGCGTGTTGACGCACGTTGGGAAGTTGAATGGTCTTCTCATAAAAAGCGAGCGCATTGTCTTGGTTTAAAAACCAAAGGTTGTAGCGGCCATCCTGACACTTCATCTCATGCTTTGTTATCGCACGTCGATTTAGACCTGGCTTTAAACCAGAATTCACAGAATAGAAGCTTAAGCCGAAGTTATTGTTATTGTCTGTTTCAGGAAAGAAGTAACCAACAAGCGCGTCTCGTCTTGGTGCTAAAGTATTCGACTGTGGGTAATCGAAATCCGGTATCTTCGATATCTTACAGTTGTCGATTGATGAAAGCAGTAAGCCACGATCGACGCTCAGTGGCACAGTGTCAATGTTAAAGTCGCCTTCTAACGCGGCGATATTTTCCATGCGAATCGCGATTTGACGCTTCTCTCGGTCAACAAGGTAGTCGTCGAAATTTGAGAAGTTATGCTCTTTAGCATCCTCTTTAGCATCTCGGTAGATATAAAGAGGCAACCCGTATTGTTGAGCTAGATTGACGTCGTTTTGATAACTTTCAAAGTCTTCATAACCATAGTCTTGAGCCTCTAACAATTTCACATAATCTTGATAGTTAGTAAGACCTAAGTCTCTCACTTTCTTCATTTCACGTTGGTATGCTTGAAGAGGCAATCCAAAACTATCGGCTTGATTGAGCTCTGCTTGGTATTTGTCAAAAGAGCTATAACCATACTGTTCAGCAACGGCTTGTTTACGTTCGAATTCGGCAAAATAGTAAAGTGGAATGTAGCCTAAACAACAGATGATAAAGTAAGAGAAAGCGATCGGACGATTGACTAGCTTAATTGCTTGGTTCAATTTGTTATTTAGCAGCTTGGCCACATTTATTAGCAAGTAAAATGCAATAATTGCCAAAAGTATTGCAATTGATATTACCGTAACACTCATCTTCAACCCTGTGATATTGCTAGGACTAATACAGCTCAGTGCCATTTCAATAGGAGAAATAAGCTAAACTACTCTGTGATTATTCTATGTCTATTTATTATGTCTGCTGAAGCCAAGGCATATGGGCTTGGCAAATGCTTTGTCATTCATATTTTTGATTCAGCAATTGTCGATAAAATCGTTAGAATGATTAATTTACGGGTATAGTAACAATAATATACAAATTGGCAAGTCAATCACCTTTTTGTCTAAAACTGTATAATTTATACACTTTGACTCAAAGGCTAGCTACCGCAAACTAAAGTTTGTTTGAAGACTAAGCTGTCAGATAAAGCTTGGTTGGTAGGTAATGGTTCATAACCGTCTAAAAAGTAAATTACTTGGTTGCCCATTTCTGCGAGTTCAATAGCGTGTTGATAGTTGACGGCAATAGACGAAGCAACTGTTTGTGGGTATTTTTCGGCATCGCGTCGCACGTATTCCAGCAATTCAGTATTTACTTCTTGATCGTAAAAAACGGCATCGGCAAATTGTAGGGCTTTATGTGCTGCCAAGGTTAGGTGATCAGGGTTGCCTGCCATTGTATGGATAAAGGTAATACTTCCTGACGGGGGCAAAATTTCTTGCTTTAAATTGGCAAATAATTGTTTTTCGGCTTGTGTGACACTTCCGTTGAGGATATTCTCCCCGATACTGCCTCTTAACGTTTGCTCCCAAAACGTACGTCTATTGGTTAGCCCTTTCACACGAGCTTTTACGTGATCGCGGAACTTAAGAGAGAAGTCTGCTAACTTTCCGTAACCTCTAGGCATAATTTTCTCGATTTGTTCACGCAGCATTCTTACTAGTATTGGCGCACTACCTGAACTGGAAATTGCAACTATCATCGGTGTGCGGTCAATGATTGAAGGAGTGATGTAGTTACAAAGCTCTGGTTGGTCAACTACATTTACCAGTAAATTTAATTGATCTGCCTCTTTTTGCACATCTGCATTTACCGCTTCGTCATCGGTAGCTGCAATAACCATTGTCATGTTTGTCATATGGCCTGTCTGATAATTATGTGCCAACCACGTTAGATTGTTTTCCTTGATGAGCCTTTGCACCGTAATACCGACTTTGGCACTCATTACGGTAATCTGCTGAGTCGACTTTAATAACAGCTCGATCTTTCTTGCAGCTACTTCACCACCACCTATTACCAAGGCGTTAATACCACGGGCGTCGAGAAAAATTGGAAAGTATTTCATTCTATTAAGTGCAGTGCGTTTTTGATTGTTTGATATTGTCGGTTTTAAGGTCCATTTTCCAGTGCTTTTTAAGTTTTATCTATTCTTTCTTTTTCTTCTTTATTCTATGGCTGTATTCAGTGTTCGATACTTTTTCGAGAACATAAGATAGCTAAACACCCGTAGTCACATGATAGCCTGCAATGTTAAACTTAGCGTTAAGAACTATTAATAGAGAATCCTATAAATGCCTTGGATCCAATTACGCCTGCAAGCAAATGAAGAAACTGCAGAAAAATATAGCGACTGGCTAAGTGCTAGTGGTGCGCAAGCGGTTACTTTTATAGACGCAAAAGACACACCAATATATGAACCGTTGCCAGGTGATGAAGTTATTTATTGGTCGAATACGATTGTTATGGGCTTGTATGATGCTGCACATGACATGGATAAAGTCATCGGTTATTTAAAGTCTATTCATCCAGATAAAGGTGATATGGCATATAAACTTGAGCAACTTGAAGACAAAGATTGGGAAAGAGAGTGGATGGACAACTTCCATCCACTCAAGTTTGGTGAGCGTTTGTGGATATGTCCTAGCTGGCTTGAAGTGCCTGACGAAAATGCCGTTAATGTTATGCTCGACCCTGGTCTCGCATTCGGCACTGGTACCCACCCAACGACTGCATTATGTTTAACTTGGCTTGACGGACTAGACCTTCAAGGTAAGACAGTCGTTGATTTTGGTTGTGGCTCAGGCATTTTATCGTTAGCCGCACTAAAGCTTGGTGCAGAGAAAGTGATTGGTATTGATATCGACCCTCAAGCGTTACAGGCGAGTAAGGAAAATGCTAAGCGTAATGGCTGTGAAGGTCGCCTTGAACTCTATCTACCTAAAGATCAGCCAAGTCTTCAAGCGGACGTTGTTGTTGCGAATATATTGGCAGGGCCGTTGAAAGAGCTTGCACCGACGATTATTGAATTCGTAGCACCAAATGGTTTGTTAGCATTATCTGGTGTATTGGAAAACCAAGCACCAGAATTACAGACGATTTATGGTCAATGGTGTGATATGGACCCGATTCAAGTTCAGGACGAGTGGGTCAGGCTTTCTGGGCTTCGCAAGCAAGATTAGACCAGTAATTTGTCAGTAAAAGTCAAGCAGAAAATGAGTTTGCCTGCTCATTTTCTGTGCCCATTAAAAATTAATAAAAAGTCAATATAAAAAAATCAAAAAAAATACGAATTTGTTCAATTTATATCCTTTTCAATCCCCAAAAAAACACGTAAACTGTGCGCCCTTTTGACCAAGAGCTCAAAAAAACAACAGTGAAGATAGGTGAATACCAGTTAGCGAGTAATGTAATACTTGCCCCTATGGCGGGAGTTACAGACAAGCCATTTAGGCAGTTATGTTGTCAGATGGGCGCTGGTCTCGCGGTATCTGAAATGGTGTCAGCCAATCCAAAAGTTTGGAATACCGAAAAATCAAAGTTACGAATGGTACACAGCGCTGAAGCGCGTATTCGTTCTGTACAGATTGCAGGTTCCGATCCAGAAGAGATGGCATTTGCAGCTCAAGTGAATGTTGAAAGCGGTGCACAAATTATTGATATCAATATGGGTTGCCCTGCAAAGAAAGTCAACAAGAAGCTAGCCGGTTCCGCGTTGCTTAAAGAGCCTTCGCAGGTTGAACAAATTGTTAAGTCAGTTGTCAATGCTGTGGATGTGCCTGTGACGTTAAAAATCAGAACGGGTTGGTGTGAAAACACAAGAAATGGGATTGAGATAGCAAAAATTGCTGATCACAACGGCATTCAGTCGTTAGCTGTTCATGGTCGAACTCGTTGCGATTTCTATAAAGGAAACGCTGAGTATCAAACCATTAAGGCAATCAAACAGGCAATTTCAATTCCGGTCGTCGCCAATGGTGATATTACTTCTGCGCAGAAAGCAAAAGAAGTATTAGATATCACTGGAGCAGATGCCGTCATGGTTGGTCGAGGCGCACAAGGTCGTCCTTGGATTTTTAGAGAAATTAATCATTTTCTAAGAACAGGACAACTAATGGATCCACCTTCATTGGATGAAGTTCGCTCAATATTAATTGAGCATGTAAAAGAATTGCACCAATTTTACGGTGACTTTATGGGGCTGAGAATAGCCCGTAAACATGTTTCTTGGTACATGCAAACGCATGAACAAGGTAAAGCATTTCGATCAAGTTTTAATGCACTCGAGTCAACCAGCGAGCAGCTTGAGTCATTAAGCGTGTATTTTGATAACTTAACTAGATAAGAGCTTAAACTTTATGTTTGAACAAAATATTTCTTCTCCATTCATTACTAACGTTACTGAAGTTCAGCAACAGCAATCAAAAGCGTCTCCACTTCGCACGCAAGCAAAAATTGCAATTAAAAACTACTTATCACAATTAAATGGTAACGACGTTGATGATATGTACGAATTAGTGCTTTCAGAAATCGAAGCGCCAATGTTAGAAGAAGTAATGCAATACACACGTGGCAACCAAACACGTGCAGCTAACTTACTAGGTATCAACCGTGGTACTTTACGTAAGAAGTTAAAGAAATACGGCATGAACTAATGCCACGCAGGCTAAGCCTGCAACCGAAAGCACCTTAGGGTGCTTTCTTTGTTTTTAGGCTTTGAGAAACTGAACCATATAGTCAAGTTTTAAGTCGCCATACTAATCGCAGGAGCGATACTGACAACGCAGTAATGCCATGGATATATGTCATAGGCCAGACCAAATTAATCAATAAATAGGTAATCAAAATAGCAATGAATACCCCACGCCCAATCAAACGCGCACTGTTAAGTGTTTCTGATAAAACTGGTATTGTTGAATTCGCTCGCGCACTTGCGCAAAAAGGTGTTGATATCTTATCAACAGGTGGCACCGCAAAGTTACTTGCTGAAAACGGCATTAACGTGACAGAAGTGTCTGACTACACAGGTCACCCAGAAATTATGGATGGTCGTGTAAAAACGCTTCACCCTAAAGTTCATGGTGGTATTTTAGCGCGTCGCGGTACTGACGAAGCGGTAATGAGTGAAAACAATATCGACGCGATTGATATGGTTGTTGTTAACCTTTACCCATTTGCAAACACTGTAGCTAAAGAAGATTGTAGCCTAGAAGATGCGATTGAAAATATCGATATCGGTGGTCCTACAATGGTTCGTGCCGCTGCGAAAAATCACAAAGACGTTACAATTATCGTTAACGCACATGATTACGATCGTGTGTTAGCGGAAATGGACGCAAACGAAGGTTCATTAACGTACAAAACTCGCTTCAATTTAGCGATTGCTGCTTACGAACACACTGCAAGCTACGACGGTATGATTGCTAACTACTTCGGCCAAATGCTACCTGCACATGGCGAAGAAGGTGAGGCTGATTTCGACAACAAGAAGAAATTCCCACGCACGTTCAATAGTCAATTTGTTAAAGTACAAGACTTACGTTACGGTGAAAATTCTCATCAAGACGCTGCTTTCTATGTTGAAGCAGATCCACAAGAAGCGTCAGTTTCAACGGCAACTCAGTTGCAAGGTAAAGCATTATCGTACAACAACATTGCAGATACAGATGCTGCATTAGAGTGCGTTAAAGAATTTGAAGAACCTGCATGTGTTATCGTTAAGCACGCTAACCCTTGTGGTGTAGCGATCGGTGAAAGCATCATCGCTGCTTATGAAAGTGCATACACAACAGATCCTACATCAGCATTTGGTGGCATTATCGCGTTTAACCGCGAGTTAGATGCAGATACAGCCGAAGCTATTATCTCTCGTCAGTTCGTTGAAGTGATTATTGCGCCATCAGTGTCAGAAGGTGCTGCACAAATCTTGGCAGCTAAACCGAATGTACGTGTATTGAGCTGTGGTCAATGGGGTAAACAAACAACAGGTTTCGACTTCAAACGTGTTAATGGCGGCTTATTAATTCAAGATCGCGACCAAGGTCGTGTTAGCGATGATGAATTAAAGGTTGTAACTAAGCGTCAGCCAACTGAAGAAGAAATGGGCGACCTTAAGTTCTGCTGGAAAGTAGCGAAGTACGTTAAATCAAACGCGATCGTTTATGTGAAAAACTCAATGACTATCGGTGTCGGGGCAGGTCAAATGAGCCGAGTATACTCTGCGAAAGTTGCAGGTATTAAAGCGGCAGATGAAAACCTAGAGGTTGCTGGCTCTGTAATGGCATCTGATGCATTCTTTCCATTCCGTGATGGTATTGATGCTGCTGCTGAAGCGGGCATTACAGCGGTAATTCAACCGGGTGGCTCAATGCGTGATGAAGAAGTTATCGCTGCAGCCGATGAGCACGGCATGGCGATGGTCTTCACAGGCATGCGTCACTTCCGTCACTAATTTAGCAATATTGTTAAAGGTTAGTTTGATTGAAGTAACAATATTTACTTCATAATCAGACTAACCATTTTCAATGACGTATAAATTAACTTGTCGTTAGCATTGGCAATTGATTTCAAGCGGTAAGGCGGTGAATTCATATTCGCTAACAAAATTATCGGTTAAATTGCTACTTTCTATCGACAAGTGGCTGGCGTCTGCACTGAATCTTGTTGGGAATTCTGCTATAACTTTATCGGTTCAGTTTAAACCCACATTTATTTAGTTATGGAAGAGCAATGAAAAAAATAAAAACACTTCTTACTGCATCGATGTTAACGATGTCATTTGCATCAGCAAACGCGTTAGCTCACGACAGCCACAAACATGCCGAACAGCCTGCAAAAAACAACTTTGCTTTAGTTAAAGTAATCGGCGGCGATCACCGCAGCGATAAGAACAAAGCTCGCGATGTTCACCGTCACCCTAAAGAAACATTAGCTTTCTTTGGCTTCGAACCAACAATGACCGTTGTTGAAATGGCCCCCGGTGGTGGTTGGTACACTGAGATCTTGGCTCCTGCGGTAAAAGGCCAAGGTACTTTCTACGGTGCTCACTACCCGGATAAAGGTGACGATAGCTACGGTAGTAAGTCACGTCGTCGTTTAGAAGAAAAGATGGCAAGCAATGAGGTATTCAGTGAGGTAAAACTTACTGACTTTACACCACGCCAAGCTTCAAATATTGCACCTGCCGGAACTGCAGATTTGGTATTAACCTTCCGTAACCTTCATAACTGGGGTGAGGACGGTGTACTTCAAATGTTCAAAGATGCACACAAAGCATTGAAAAAAGGTGGTGTGTTAGGTGTTGTTGAGCACAGAATGCCTGCTAGCCAAAACTTTGAAGAGAACAAGCGTAGTGGTTACTTCCCAGAAGCATTAACAATTGAATTAGCAGAAAAAGCTGGTTTTAAATTAGCGGCATCTAGCGAAGTAAATGCAAACCCTAAAGATACTGCTGATCACCCAAGAGGTGTGTGGACATTACCACCAGTATTAGCGCTTAAAGATGAAGACAAAGAAAAATACTTAGCAATTGGTGAAAGCGATCGCATGACGCTTAAATTTGTTAAGTAAGTTAAATAAACCACAAGAAAGAGCAGTTACTGCATGGTAATGCTCTTTCTTATTATTTTAGTTAGGAAAAGTAATTAATGAACGTATTAGTCATAGGCAGTGGTGGTCGTGAACATGCACTAGCATGGAAAGTTGCCCAATCTTCACAAGTTGAAATAGTATTTGTTGCACCAGGTAATGCGGGAACTGCAACTGAAGACAAACTTGAGAATGTTGCAATCTCAGTAGGTGAAATTTCAACCTTAGTTACGTTTGCTAAAGAAAATAATATCGAGCTAACCATTGTCGGGCCAGAGCAACCATTAGTTGATGGTGTTGTAGACGCATTCCAAGCAGAAGGTTTAGCTATTTTCGGCCCATCAGCAAAAGCTGCACAGCTTGAGGGCTCAAAGGTATTCACTAAAGATTTCTTAGCACGTCATGATATTCCAACAGCGGCTTACGCTAATTTTACTGAAATTGAACCTGCTTTAGCTTATGTTCGTGAACAAGGCGCGCCTATTGTTGTTAAGGCTGACGGCCTAGCAGCGGGCAAAGGTGTTATTGTTGCGATGACATTGGAAGAAGCTGAAGACGCGATCAAAGATATGTTGGCAGGCAACGCGTTTGGCGATGCTGGTCACCGTGTAGTTATCGAAGAATTTCTAACAGGTGAAGAAGCCAGTTTCATTGTAATGGTTGACGGTAAGAATGTACTGCCATTTGCGACTAGCCAAGATCACAAACGTGCATACAACGAAGATAAAGGCCCAAACACAGGTGGAATGGGAGCTTACTCTCCAGCACCAGTGGTTACAGCAGACATTCATGACCGCATAATGAATGAAGTGATCATGCCAACTGTTGAAGGTATGGCTAAAGAAGATGCACCATATACAGGTTTCTTATATGCAGGTTTAATGATCGCTGAAGATGGCACGCCAAAAGTGATTGAATACAACTGTCGTTTTGGTGATCCTGAAACACAGCCTATTATGATGCGCTTGCAATCAGACCTAGTTGAATTGTGTATTTCCGCAACTAAAGGCGAACTAGCTGGTAAAGAAATTAGCTTTGATCCTCGCGCTGCAGTAGGCGTTGTTCTGGCTGCTGGTGGATACCCTGGTAGCTACAACAAAGGTGATGTAATTTCTGGTCTAGAAACTAATACCAATGAAGCAGCTAAAACGTTCCATGCAGGTACTGCATTGAAAGATGGCCAAGTTGTCACGGCTGGTGGTCGCGTTTTATGCGCAACAGCACTAGGTCATTCAGTAACTGAAGCACAAAAAGCCGCTTATGAGTTACTGAATCAAATCTCTTGGGATAAAGTAGAGTTTAGAACGGATATTGCATATCGTGCGATTGCTCGTGAAAACGCATAAGTAGCCCAAACAAAAAAGCCCAGCAAATGCTGGGCTTTCTTGTAAATACTTCACGCTTATTCTGCGTTATCTGTTTTCTCAGGGCGCTCTTTTGCTTCCCTTACTTTCAATGTCCGTTGCTGAAATTCTGAATCATTCAACGCAGAGATTGCAGCATCTGAATCACTAGCTGCCATTTCAACGAAACCGAAACCTCTTCGTTTACCCGTATGCTTGTCTTTCATTAAACGCACTGAGTGAACAATGCCATGTGAAGAGAATAAAGTGCGAACTGCTGCTTCGTTTGCTCGGTAAGGTAAATTGCCCACATAAAGTGTTTTAATTTCACCGTTACCTTCTTGTGCACCTTTACCTGTTAATACAACCGCTGCAATGTTTGCAAACAAAGCACCAAGTGCAGCTGAGATTGCAGTAGTGTTTCCATCAAGATTTAGGGGACTCGAAACTAAATAACCGACTACGCCAGCAACAATAGCGAGCGACACCGCCGTGATAAGTTGAGAAGACTTCATAAAATATACCTAATTATTATTGTAAAAAATCGTATAAATACAAAGCTATGTTACCCAGCTTAATAAAGAGTGCAATACAAAGTTATACGACTACGGTACTAAAAGCCGCGATCTTATATAAAAGTTCAACTATTTGGCTGTAAATTGGGATGATTAATCTAAAGAATCGCTTTTTAAATTCTGAAGACAGAGAAAGTTAGTATTTACCTATTGTTAGCTTAAAGATCATCTAGCACGTTATTTAGCGCCTTTTTTCACCAATGATCAGATGAGACCGGCTGATTTAGCCAATAAAACCGCGTTTAGTACGTTATTTGAGCAAACAAACAAAAAGTTTAAAATAGTGCTTGATCCTTTTTCGAAAGTGTCTAAAATTCGCATCCACTTCTCAGGGAGACCTAAGA
>JAKVCY010000090.1 GCA_022448425.1 Thalassotalea sp.
GGCCGCGACCTTGTGTACCGAAGATGTGGCTTTAGGAGTTTGCCAAGGGGAGCCCGGCGTATTTATGCACGGCCCCACATACATGGGTAACCCGTTAGCCTGTGCGGTGGCCAATGCCAGTCTTTCGCTAATTAACGAAAATCATTGGCAGCAACAAGTTCCTGCCATTGAGAAACAATTACAAACCGAATTGGCAAAATGTGCAGACTTGCCGCGAGTCGCTGACGTAAGGGTGTTAGGTGCGATAGGGGTAGTCGAGACGGTAAATCCCGTCAATGTTGCCGAAATTCAACGCCATTTTGTGAAACATGGCGTCTGGATACGGCCATTCGGGAAACTGGTATACATTATGCCTCCGTACATTATATCTTCCGAGCAGTTAAGTAAGCTGACCCATGCGATTTACACAGCCTTGAATTAGTGCGAGAGATTGTTACGCTTAATGCTTACTTTTGGAGGAGCGGTGGCTTTTTGAAAAAATGACCGTTTAAAGGTCAGCAGGTGGAAGTAAGTTTTCCCAAAAAGTGAATATTCAAGCGGGTCACCAATTGGATTATTGATATAGAGTGTTTACAGCGAGATTTGAATGATAGTACGTGTTTTAGATAAAGTTGTGTTTGCAGTTTTGTTTATCATTACACTACAAGTCCCCATTTTGGCAGACCACTATCGTCAATACCTCAACGGCTATTACGACGCGCTAAGAGATGAGGTGTCTAGCTCATCAGCGCTTGCCAAGCAGCATGGCTTTTCTTCAGTTGAAGCTATGCTAGAAAGCTTACAGAAAAACAGTGAGCCAGTTGTGCGAGAGAGCGCGTCGACGAAAGCGTCGCGTTTTGCGCAGATCACTACTTTAGAGCAAGGCACGAGGAAGCTAGAGCATGGTCATTACTTCGAAAAGCTTGCGTTTATGGCCTCGCCTTCCCAGTATGGCACGCTAAAGCGCGTGTTTGATAATTTCAGCCCCTCTGTTCCACTAACGCCTTCGTCGATTGTATTTAGCCTTATTACCGCTATCTTACTTAATCTGGTAATTTGGACGCCACACTTCTGCTATTGTCAGGTCAAGAAAATCAAAGACAAACCCAAGCGCTACGCTTATAAATAGCACTTGGGTTTATCTTGTTAATACGTGGTTTATTATTTTTTTAAAAAGCCACTTCTACCAGTCCCACTAAACCAACACATTAGATCTTAATGAGCTGCATGGTTCTGATATTTCGTAGCCCGAGATTTCAAGGCGTTATACACGGCATGCACTAAAATCGCTCGGGCCTTTCGCTATCCGTCAGTCGGCTTCGCTATTTTTCGTTTTAGCTTTCTCGCTCTCTTTTTCTCGCTTTAGTGAGCCTCAACAGTCGCGATCCGCATTTAGGCACATTTGGCGTGTTCTAAGTCATCATCTAGTAAGAGTTGGCATCTTTGCTGCAACACTCATTATGAGTGTGTGTTGAGATGTTGCTGAATTTACATTACGCCTATCAAAGTAAACAATTAATACCTTTGATAAACAGTAACTTAAACACAAAAAGCTATACAGGAGATATTTTTATGCCAACAGATGCGCAATTATTAATCGGGAAAGTGTTGCAAATAAAAGACAAAATTATTGCAAAACGCCATTGTATCCCAAGCGACTTAGAAGCGGAATGGGACACACTAAATAAGCAAACTGCATGTTTTGAAAGTG
>JAKVCY010000091.1 GCA_022448425.1 Thalassotalea sp.
GATACTAATTGCCCGTGAGGCTTAACCATACAACACCCAAGTGGTTTTAAAGTTGTAAGACTGACACGTCATTAAATATGAGTCACGTACTCGTATGCTGAATTAAGTGATTATCGCTTTCCAATATTGTGACAGTGGATAGTAGTCGCTCCTTGGCATCCATGCCAACTCGACATTAATACATCCCTGGATAAAATTCGCCTAGCGACAATAGCGTTGTAGAACCACCTGACCCCATGCCGAACTCAGAAGTGAAATGCAACTGCGCCGATGGTAGTGTGGGAGGTCCCATGTGAGAGTAGGTCATTGCTAGGCACCTAATTAAGAAAAAGGCTATCCGAAAGGATAGCCTTTTTTGCGTTTGGGCGTTCAAAAAATCGGTGTTTAATTTTGGTGCTTAATAAATGACGCCTTAGAATAAAAAAGGTGCTTAACTCGTAGCCAATCATCACATACCTAACGTATTCCGTTAGAGCAACGCCTTATGCCTAAATACAAAGTGCTAGTTTTTCTCTTGATAGACCATATTAAACAACAAACTAATTTAACGGCTGTAAGCGTAATTATTTTTGTTGTTTACTTTAGATGAAGAGGGCAAAGCGGCACCTTTACATACCTGTTTAGCTAAGGTTTCATTTGGCAGCAAGTGCTTCCTTAGCATTTGTATAAAAGGTTTTATGTCTTCTTTCGGCTGATGTAACGGTTAACACTTTTCTGACGTTTTAAGGGCAATAGTGCTACTAGAGGGGCGATCAGTGATATCAAGTTGGGTGTGTGTAAGTTGAACGACTATTTTCTCTTTATAGCAAGGAAAACAAGGAGAGGTATGGCCTGCTGCATGATAATTACATGGTAAGGCAAGGCACATAGAATATGACTACCAACACATCCTTTAACGGGGTGATAACGCTATGACCGAATTTTCTTTAGGCATAAAAAAATGCTCTAGTAAAAACTAGAGCATTTTCAGCGAGAGGTAAAACTAGGTATTAGTGTTACTAACTCTAGCTTTTAGACTTACCGAAAGCGATGGTAAGTTCGTCGAATAATTTAACTTGGTCAATTACTGCAACTACATCAACATGTTTAGTGTCTGATGAAGGTAAGATAATTGCAGTTGATGTCATATTCTCAGCAAGGAAGTTTTCGATACGTGCTGGAAGACGCTCGATATCTACGCGCTTGCCATTGAAGCTAACAATACCAGTATCTGAAATGCTTACTACGATCGAAGGATCATTGTTTGCTTGAGATTTATTTGATTTTGGTTTCGTTACTTCTAAGCCCATTTCTTTTACGAAAGAGGTAGTAACGATAAAGAAGATTAGCAAGATAAATACGATATCTAGCATCGGCGTCATATCTACATCAGCTTCTTGGCCTTCTTCAACTTTTCTTCTTCTGCTCATTGGGTTTCCTGTATGTGCTCTTTAGTAAACTAAGCCTTTTGAGAGTGAATGCTACGCACGCTGTCTAACCGAAGTTATTGCTGAGGACGCTAGCTTTTATAAAAAAGGCAAAACATTGTGCCAATTTATACCACTGTGGCTATTTCAACTAATTTTGTTTTTAAGATAATGTAAAAAGGAAGCATGAGCTTCCTTTTCATTAACTACGATAACTTACCATTGATCAACCAATTTGGGAAGCGAACTTTACTCGTAAGCGCGCTTTTCTGACGATATTAAGTTATATCCATTTAATTGGCTGATGGTAGCCTGCATTTTTCCTTCAACCGCGTCTAAATGAGTCAGTGCTGAACAAAATTGTTCTGCACGTTTTTCCAATTGATTTGCTTTGGTGCCTATCTCTAGTTTTAGATCATTACCAAGAGTTTCGATCTTATCATCGAAGGTGTTAACACGTTGCTCTATTGTTTCTTCGTCGCGATTGGTCATTGCTTCTCCTACTGCCATTAATATGGTTCCGATAGATTCAGACACAATGGCTTCAATCTCTTGCTCGAACTCTCCAGCGAAAATCTCGTCAAAATCGTCGAAGTCTTGAGGCGCTATGTAATAGCTCTCATCACTATGATTAAACTTCTTACGAAGGCGCATTTGCATCTCATCGAAGTTTTCTTGAAGTCGTCTATGTGTGGCACTGTTTTCGCCAGTTAAGCCGCCTATCACTTTGTTTACTGCTTTTAAACCAATCTCTACTCCTTCAATCGCAATAGATACAATCTGTGGGACTTGGCTTCTAATACCTGAACTATATTCATTAACTAATGCTGTTTGATCTTCATTCAAAGCAACTTCACGGCCACGAATAAATAACTGTTCATCGTTATTAATTTGAACATAGGTTTGGTCATGATCGAGAATACGAATGTGCTTCTGATCGATAATCACACCGTAATTAAAGTTGACGTTACATGGCTCCGCATATGCGAATACTGGTGCTAGCGAAGAGGTGAGTGCTAACGCAGTGACAAGTTTTCTTTTTTTCAAGGGATGCTCGTATCTTAATTGATGATTGGATCGATAATGACTTTACGTTCTTTGTAAATCATTTTACTGGCCGGATACTCCCTTTTTGTGCGCTCAACAAAATCGCCAATCTTCATTTCTACTCTTTGGTAAAGCTTTTCAGTTGCTTCGATGTAAACAGACATCATGTACTGCAACATTTCTTTTTCCGTTTGCTCTCGCTCGCTCAGTATCTCACCCATTCGTTTGGCATGAAACTGATAAGTAGTAACAACTTTTTGCAGAACTGCTTTTGTTTTAGGGCTAGGTGGCAGTTGCTTAATTTTATTCTTTGCTGCCTGTAACTCCTTCGTTTTTTCGTCCTCGACAGCGATTCTTTGCTCAATGTCGTCAAGTCTTGCTGATAAGCTTGCGATGTGAGCGTCAAAATTGATCAGCGTTTTGCTTCCGGCTGTGGCGCCGACAATACCTGCATGAATAGATGAGCTTGCATTAATTAGCCCACCAATAAGCTTACCATTTGCAGCATCTTCTGTGCCTACCCACAAAGTCCCGCCAACGGTGATTAGGCTATGCATAAGTTGGTTTTCAATACGAATGTTACCGCTACATGTTATATCGGCATACTGGCAGTACTTTGCAAAAATATTGCCTTGTGCTTGCACATTGGCGGTCATATTGAATTGATTAATATCTGATTCGGCGCTTTCGAGATCTTGTTTCTTTCCGATAATACCGCTACTGATGGTAATGTCTCCGCCGGCTTCGAGTATCGCAGATTCCACAAAACCACCGATTGTTATCTCACCGCTAGCAACGACCTTCATACCTTCACCAACGTCACCATCAATCAATACACTGCCTTGAAAATCGATATGGCCCGTACTGACATCAACATTTTTGGTCTGATAGACTTCGTCAACTTCCATACCGTTTTCAATAATTTTGGGTAGGCCAACTTTCGTTGAAATTAATACATCGGCATTCTTGGGGCTTATCGCTGTGCCATTGCCGACCGCAATATGGACGTCTTCCCCAGGAACTGGTTCTAAGGGCTTTGCGGTAACAGTAAAACCTTTCTTACCTAGGGTAGCAGGAATTTTCTTGGCTAGAGGATCGCCTTCTTTTACGCAAATAATCGCACCAAGGTCTCTCATGTCGACGGTGCCGTCTTCGCGTTCTTTTGGTCTGAGTATACGTTCTTGGGCGCTTTGTACGAGCAGCTTTATACGTGCATCTCGGCCATTGATGGGTTCTTTGCCCTGCGCTATAGCTACTTTTACTGTAACACCAGACTCTGCGCGTGCTGCCATTTTGGCTGCTTTAATCAAACTTTCCTTGCTGAAACCTTTTTTAACACCATTGCGCCTTGCTTCATCAAGAATTGCTTGGGCAGTTATTGGCGCACCGCCCATGGCTGTTGTAATCTCAGCTTCAGCAGACATTTCGTCTTGGTTGATACTAATGTTTACAGTTGCATCTTTGCGGGTAAGGAGCTGGTATCGAATTTCTCTACCAGGTTGACCGTTTTGTAGGGGTTTAAGCACGCTATTAAGTTCAGCAATAGCATTCTTAATATTTGCCTCCTCCACAAAACAATCATTGTACTCAGAAGAGGCGATTAGGCTTCGGATAAATTTTTCGTCGATGGCATCGCCACCTTTGACTGGCTCCAAAAGTAGGTCTATGTCGTTACCGTTATTTTCCAATAAACTTGCTTTTGTCATGTAAGCTACCTATCTCACTGCAAATAAAGTTATTTAGAAATAGCTATCTTGGTGTACTTTGATGAAGTTAGTTGTCCCTTCTTTCGTGTAGTCAATCTTGTATTCTTTGTTATCAAGTGCTTGTACGAATAGTAGCTTTTTCTCTTCACCGAAAATTTCGATTGAGCTTAGATCAATAACTTCTTGGTAAGCTTTTTTTGCTTCAGATTTTTTTCGAGGAACAATACCGTTGTAAGGAGCGATTCCTCTGTGGTTGACTTCTACCGTTTGGTGACTACCGTTCAAAATGATTAAGTCTATCTTTCTGACTTTATGGATGATGGTGTTTCTACCGCTGGTAATATAATTTTTTTCTACCACAGTTTTTCTCCATGATTTTTATGTTGTGGAATACGACTGACAAGTCCACAATTTGTACATACTGTGAATATATTAATTTTTGCGCCAACACGCAAATGCAACGAGGTTGTTTATTGTATTTATTGCACTTTTTTTGGCGTAAATGATCTTTCAATTAAATATTTCGGCGTTTCCGCACTTTCGATAAGTTCACGCCTGATTAAATCTAGACCAATAGCGGTGACGTAATGTTGGAAATGATGTCTTGCTGCTGGTATTAACAAGCAACAAGTTTTCAAAGCGGCGGAGCTTCCCCATGCAAGCCAAACGGTACCAACTGGTTTTTCCTCTGTACCACCACTAGGGCCTGCAATACCTGAAACAGCAACAACCCAATTGGCATGTGTTTTTCGAAGTGCACCATTTGCCATTTCTGTTACTGTTTGTTCAGAAACCGCACCATGTTGAACAAGAGTGTATTCTCGAACGCCAATTAATTGGTGCTTCATTTCATTAGAGTAGGTGACAAAGCTCCCGTCGAATACTTTTGAAGAACCTGCAACCTTGGTAACAGATGACGCTAATATACCGCCTGTACAAGACTCAGCAAAGGTTACTTTTTCTTTGCGTTCTAGTAAGAGTTCTTGCAAATAGTCGCCGAAAGAACGGTCCTTATTATTTATCTCGCCAACTAAGTGATCGCCTAATAGGTGGTGGATCTTATCTATCCACTCTTGCTTTATAGCTTGTGCATGCTGACTTTTAGTAGTGAGTTTGATTTCCAGTAATGGCATAGATGCTCTAAAGCCTAAATCAATGTCTTCTGGCCAATCTGGCAATTCTTCGTCTACTAACTTTTGTAAAGTCGACTCCCCGATACCGAAAACGTGGAATCGAGACACGTGGTGGTGGCTTAAATTAGGGAACTTATTTTCAATACGCGGGAGTATTTCGTCTTTTAACATGGTCGCCAGTTCACGAGGAACGCCAGGCGTGCAATAGATGTCGCAGTCATTAAGTGAGAGCATAAAGCCTGGTGCGCTACCTGTTGAGTTGGTCACGATAGTGCAGCCTTCGGGAAGCATCGCTTGTTTTAGGTTTGGCCCGTTCAATGGGTAATTACGTTTTTCACACCAAGCTTTTAGGTGAGCTAGCGCGACAGGGTGTTCTTTAATTTCTGTGTTACTGACTTTCGCGAGAGCTTGGGCGGTTAGATCGTCTACTGTAGGTCCAAGACCACCATTAACAATTAATATGTCAGCCTTTTTACTCATTTGGGATATTTCATCGACGAGATCGTCAAAATCATCTGACACGGCAACTTTTCGTCTTACTGATAGCCCAAGTAAAACAAGCTCTTGCGCAATCATTGCGGAATTACTGTCAACTATGTCACCTGACATTAATTCGTTGCCTGTTAGTAGTAATTGAATATTTATCATAAATTTTCCTAGTCGATTTAAACCTTTTCAAACGACCTTGTCGTCATATAAGCAAACGACGAAATCATATCAAATACTTATACCAAATAATCAGGATATTAAAATGAATAAATTAATTGGCTTAATGGCGTTTAGCGCTTTAACAACGACAAGTGTATTAGCAGAAGAAACTAAAACAATTGAGAAGTTTTTTGAGGTTGGCTCTGGCGCTTCTTTTTCTATTGAAAACACCAACGGCTCAATTGATATTGAGAGCACAAATGGTGATCGTATCGAAATGATTGTAACATTAACTGCAAAGGATGAAGCTGCCTTAGAACGTATCGAAATTGTAACGAATCAAACTGGTAACGAAGTCACTGTTAGTACTGAATACGAGCAAAACCATTGGGGGAAAAATAATTCTGGCGGTGTTGAGTACACGATTAAACTGCCCGCCAATGTAACCAGTACTGAAGTTGATTTAGTTAATGGTGGCTTATTAATGGAAGGTATATCAGGTGAAGTTGATGCTGAGTTGATTAATGGCGCGATAGAAGCAACAGGCCTAAACGGTACTGGCCAGTTCAACTCTGTTAACGGTAGCATCAAATTAACCTACGATGATTTAGCAAATGTAAATCGCATCGATGCTGACACAGTAAACGGTAGCATCAATATCTATTTACCTGATGAAGCTAATATCAAAGTAGATGCTGAAACTATGCATGGCAGTATTAAAACAGACTATGGCTTAATGGCTAAAGAGAACTTATTTGCTGGTCGCCACTTAAAGGGCAGTGTCGGTAGTGCTGATACCAAGCTTAAATTAGAAAGTGTCAACGGTAGCATTAAAGTTTTGAAGAAATAACATCCCATTTTAATGGCAGCATAGTGTTAGCTTTCAATCACTCATTGAACAGCTAGCACTATGCGATTTTATTATCAATCGGCTTAGTAGGCTTTTTCTTTCAACGTTTATAAATTTTGCGTCAGCAGACGACAAAATTTATTTAGTTGGCGTAGAAGATGTCGATTACTACCCGCTATTTAGTTTCAATAAAAGCGGTCCTATTCGTCCCAATTTTGCTCAAGAGTTGTTGCAAACCTTCTTTGAATTTCATCAGATCAAATTTAAATTTGTGCCTCTGCCAGTCAAACGATTCGATAAATGGTATTTAGAACACAATATAGATTTCAAATTTCCAGATAATTTCAGGTGGCGAAGCGATCAATCGAATAAGCTAGGGAACACGTGCTCTGAACCTATTATTAGCCTGACTGCCGGTACTTATGTACTGAGAAAAAGTAAGGACATCGATCGGAGAGATGTCGATTCGATAGTAACGATTAGGGGGTTACACCCAACGTTATTGATGAGAGAAATTAGTAAAAATAAAGTGACGCTTTACGAAGAATCCACGCCGTTGGCAATTGTTCGGCACTTGTTAACTGGTAATTCCATTGTAACCAATATCGATCTAAATGTTATCAACGCTAATTTGATAAAACTAAACAAAGAGGGCGAAGTAGTTCTAGCCGAGGGCATTTTTCACGAACAGTACTCATATCATTTTTCGTCTATCAGATACCCCGAAATAATCACCAAACTCAATCAGTTCTTGACTCAAAACAAAGCGCTTGTTGATGAGGTAAAAGCAAAATATTATTTATCAGAGCCATAGCAAATAGTGGGAATTATATAATTGAAAATCTACGATAGAGAGCAACTAATCGGCCAATGGGTAAGAAATGATGTCGATGCCGATGGTAATCCCTTTGCTGAACATGCAGAGTTTTTCAATGATGGTAGTTTTGAATTTTGTTTTATGACGATGTCTCATGGGGGAGAGTTAATTGAACAAGTCATTGAGCTGGGTGAATGGGGGCTTGTAGGAGATATACATTTCACAATGACCAAAAATGAAGTCATTGATGAAAAAATGTATGCTGCCGATCTTAACCTTGCCAATAATTACCATGCCTATCGAGTCCTAAAGCTAACCCTTGATGTCTTTGAATATCAACATGTTGTAACTAAAGAATCCTTTATCCTCAAACGCGTTATTGATAATATCGGTCATTGCTAAATTTTAACCAACCAAACTGATATTAGAGATACGAGTAAGGCAATGAAAAAAGACATAATGCAAGCCAGCCTGATTACGGCAATCAAGACGCCATTTAAAGCCAATGGCGATGTTGATTTAGCTGATTATGAC
Organism: Thalassotalea sp.; assembly: GCA_022448425.1. GTDB lineage: Bacteria > Pseudomonadota > Gammaproteobacteria > Enterobacterales > Alteromonadaceae > Thalassotalea_F. The sequence continues at coordinate 8,142 of JAKVCY010000091.1, forward strand.
AAACTCGTTGAGCGTCAAATTGCGGCAGGTGTCGATGGAATTATTGTGGGTGGCACAACTGGCGAAGGCCACTTGCTAAGCTGGGAAGAGCATTTAATGCTTATTGCTCACAGTGCTTATCATTTTGGTAGTCAAATTCAAATAATCGGTAATACCGGAAGTAACAATACCAGAGAGGCGATTAAAGCCAGTGAAACCGGTTTTGCTTCAGGTATGGATGCGGCATTACACATCAACCCTTATTACGGCCGTACTTCTGCAGACGGTGTCGTCGAGCATTTAAAGCAAGCTTTGGCAATGGGACCTGCCTTTGTTTACAACGTGCCTGGACGCACCGGGCAAGATATTACGCCAGATTTGATGCTACAACTGGCTGATCATGAAAACTTTATCGGCGTAAAAGAATGTGCAGGTAACGAGCGTATTGCACAGTACGAAGCCCAGGGCGTTGCGTGTTGGTCAGGTAATGATGACGAGTGTTTTGATGGTAAACATCAGCATGGTTCGCATGGCGTGATTTCTGTAACGTCGAATATCGTGCCTGAGCTGATGAGGGCGCTAATGGATGACAATAGTCCTGCACTTAATGAAAGACTGCAACCGTTAATGAGTTGGCTGTTCTGTGAGCCTAATCCAATTGCGATTAACACAGCACTCATGATGACTGGTGCTGTCGATCACAACTTTAGGTTGCCATACAAAGCATTAACTACTGAACAGAGAGAAGTTGGCCTCGCACTGCTTGCTGAGTTTAGTCAAGATGAGATAGTGGGTGATAGCCTTTCTCTACTTTCTGATGAGTTGTTCAACTATTGCAGCTAATACCAATTAAATATTTGATTCAATTGGTATTATTTATCGAAGTTGATTTGAAATAACTGTTAAGTCTGGCGTCATTTCCTCTGATAATTGGTAATGTTTTTCGTCGCCGGTGATAGGGCAAGTAAAGCCTAGCTTTACCGCACACAGTTGCATATCTGGCTGGGCTTTTAGATTTTCTTTATCTTGCTTATTATCACGTGCCCCCAATCCGTATAGACGATCCCCAACGATCGGCATGTTTAGGGAAGCTGCATGTTTTCGAATTTGGTGCTTCCTGCCTGTTTTTATATAAATCTGATATTTTGCCAATCCGTTTTCTTCATCACATTCAATCAAAGAAAATTCACTATGGGCAGATTTACCATCAACTTCGGTAGTCACCACAAAAGGCGCTGAGTCAGTGGATTGGTTGCTACGAAGAGAGGAAGGACTATGTTGTTGAGCATAAGGCTGGTGAACGATTGCTTGATAGCACTTGGTTAAATCATGACGCTCGAACAATTTCCCAAACGCTTTAGTGGCGCTTTTCGTATGGGCGACGAGAATAATACCGCTAGTGGCGCGGTCCAATCTATGAACTAGAAAACAAGCTCTATCGCCAGGCAGATGAGTTTGCGCCCATCGCGTAATAGTACAGTGGTCGCTCCATTTTGAGCCTTGTGACAACATGCCATTAGGTTTGAACCAAACGCTGTAGTCCGCACAATCGTCGATTAACTTGGCTTCAGGCGAGATTTGGGACAACACTTTTGCATCATAGTAAAAATGAAGTGTTTCCCCTGTATTTATCTGCTTTTTTACGCGTCTTAGGCGCTGAACGGATTTTCCCTTTTCGTGCCAGAGAGCGCCTTTACTGACAGCTGCCTTTAACTCACTAATCGATAGTGAGGTATGAGTTTTTAATATGCTAATGGCCGTGTCAGGTTCCGATTGTTGGAGGTGATGAAATTCAAAGCGACGCATTGGTTCTCGTAATTCGATTTAATATAGCCATATGACCTTGGTCACAATAAATAATCGCGACAAAGCTAAGCTAAATCTGGCATTATTGCGCCATAATAACATGAAGTTTCAGTTGATATGCGCCGTCGAGCGAATATCAATAAAGTATTTAGAGGTTTAATAATACCCATGAGAGATTTAGCGCAATTTCCAGAAGATGAAGTGGGCAACGCACTTTGGCAACTAGCAGAGCAGGGGGCGGACCTATCGCTTGAGACCGAAGTGGAGTTTTCTGTTATTTTTCCTAGCCAAGAGCAAGCTTTAAAGTTTGGTCACTTGTTGCTTGAAAATGGTCAGAAGCTCTCTTTTTCGCCTTACCAAGGTAATGATGAACTACCGTGGGAGATTACTGCTTATCCGATTATGCCACTTAGTTATGACAACATCATCGCCTACCAAGCGCTACTGAGCGAGCACTGCCCAGCATTTGGCGGTAAGTATGATGGTTGGTACTGTAGCCCGCTCAACTAAGGCGTTTATCATGGATTTATCCTGTCTTAGTCAGTTGCAAAAAGACGCTAAACAGTCCTTCGGCGATCATAAGTCCATCATTAAAAGGGTATTGGCGGGTAAAACGGTGTTGTGTAAAGAATGTCAGCAGCCTATTCAATTCGCTCTTGTTAGTGCCGACGCCCCTGCGAATGTGAGTTGCGCTAAAGGTTGTACGCAGATTGAACTCGATATGAGTTAAGTATTGAGTTAAGCAGTAAACAAAGTATTAAGCCAATTACTAAACGATGAACTATCTCGCACACCTTTTTTTATCACCTGATGATGCACAGGTCAGAGTTGGAAATTTAATGGGGGACTTTGTCAAAGGGAGCCAACTGGACCACCTGCCTGACAATGTTGCATTTGGTGTGATGCTTCACCGAAAAATTGATCGTTTTACCGATCAGCAGCCTGAAGTAAAAGCATTAAAACAGCAGCTGTCGTTAAAGCGAAAGCGCTTCTCCGGCATTATCGCTGATATCGTATTTGATCACTTACTTGCCAAGTACTGGGGAAGTTTTTCACAACAAAGTCTTGGTAACTTCGCTAGCCGTCGCTATCAAGAGCTTTTATCACACCAAGACATCATGCCAGAATCCATGCAGTTAATGACGACTCGGATGGTGGCAGGGAATTGGTTAGAGAGTTATCTAAAACCTTCAGCGGTTGGTACAGCAATTGATGGTGTAAGCCGTCGAATTCGCTTTGAAAATGACCTATTAAATGCGTTTGAAGAAGTAGAACCTTTGCTTACTGTCTATCAGCAAGCGTTTTTTGAGTTCTTCCCAAAGCTTGAAGCCTATGCAAAAAGCGAATTCGAGCACTTAAGTTTCTAATAAAAAAGAGTCTCCAGTATGGCTCGATAGACTCTAGCTAGCTATTTATAAAAAGCTAGCGATATCATCGATAGATTTCTTTACCTGAGCATGAGCTGGAATCGTTGCATCTTTGGCAGGGTAGCCAGTAATCAACAACATATAGGCACGCTCATTGTCTGTCTTGCCACATATCTTGTTTAAAAATGACATTGGCTTAGGCGTATGCGTTAAAGTCGCTAAACCGGCATTATGCAGTGCCGTAATCAAAATGCCCGTAGCAATACCGACAGATTCATGTACGTAGTAATTAGTGTTTTTTTCTTCTGCAGTAATACCACCTTTTTTCTCACTAAAAATGGCGATCAACCATGGCGCAATCTCTAAATAAGGTTTTTCCGCGTCTGTCCCCAGAGGTTTCAGTGCGTCTAGCCATTCTTGACCTGCGCGACCACTGTAAAAACCTCGTTCGTGGTTCTCAGCTTGCTCACGCACTCGTTGCTTAATGTCCGGAGATTGAATAGCAACAAACTGCCATGGCTGATGATTAGCACCACTTGGCGCTGTGCCAGCTGCTTTAATACAGTTTTCAATAATACTTTTATCGACTGGACGGTCGCTGAACTTACGGATACTGTGGCGTCGTTTGATGTCTTGGTAAAATGATTCTGAGCGAGCAAGCATTTCACTTGGTGGATATTCGATGAAGTCGTCTAGTGGCTTGCAGTCGTGTTCATTCATAATGCACTCTTTATTATTTCGTTGTAATTATTCTTAATCGGTAATATTTCGACTTTATGTTATGACCTTGCCCTAGAGTATTTTATTTCATTGTAGGGCAAGAGAGGTGTCTAGCTAAGATAGCTTGATACTCTGGACTTTGCTTAAGATTCAATAAATGTTCAACTAAGGTTTCAGTTAAATAGGCGTGTTTACTGTTTTGTGAAAAAGCCAGATGTAGCTCTGATTCATAAATTGGCGGCTGCAATACCTTAATCTCATACTCAGGTGCTTCGCCAGCTTTGTTCAAATAGTGAGGCAATACATTAGCGTCCATCAAAGCAAGCGGAAAACGTCCAGCCGTCAGCATTCTAACTTGAGTTTCTTCATTGGGCAGTTCGATGGTTTCAAAGTTAGCAGCGTTGTAGGCTTCGCCATAATAGTAACCTGCGATACCTGCCACTTGATGTTGAGCAAGCTTGTTGATATCGCCATCGAATTCAATGTTAAAGGCTGTACTGGAAATAAAGTTCATGCGCTCATTAATAAGCGGTTCCGCAACAAAACTTAAATACGCTTCTCGTTCAGTGTTGCGGTTTATCGGCATGATGGTATTAACCTCGCCAGCTCTAGTAAGCTCAAACATGCGCTTCCAAGGGACATTAATATATTTGACCGTGAGATTTTCTGAGCGCTTTACCATAGCCTCAATAATCTCAGGAATAAGTCCTTCAGTTTTGGATTCACCTTGCCAGTGATAGGGAGGGTAGGCCCGTACCGGTTTTGCAATGGTGAAGGTAATAACGCTTTCGTCTGCTTTCGCCCAGTGGCTAAAGCAAATCAATAAAAAGCAAAGGGTTAGTGTTATATGCTTCACAGCTAATTAACGTCGCTTATTATTATCGTTATGATCCAATTTTATTAATCTAACACGCTGTGAATTAAAGATTAACCTTATTTTTAATCCGTTCGTTCGGCACAAATACAGTGGTATTGAGCCTTAAATGAGGGGTACCGAAAACTCCTGTTGAGCACAATACCAAGGGCAAGATTCATCGCTAGACGAGATCATTTTTAGAGCATATGTGAAAAATGGTGACTGGCGATGTTAAAACCTTCACGTAAATAAAATCGATGTGCAGCGAAACGCTGAACGCCTGAATCTAAGTGCAGTTGCTCACATTGATTGTCGCGTGCGTAGTTTTTTAGCCATGAAAGTAATGCTGTTCCTGCTCCAGTGCTTCTGAATTTCTCATCTGTGACTAGGTCGTCTACATATAAGTATTTCCCCCAAGCCAACTTCTCACCAATAACAAAACCTGCAACGCAATAAACGTCATCGCCAATGCCTGCATAGGCCAACTGGTAACCCTGAGCATGCAGCTTATTGATTTTTTCTGTTAGCTCATCAGCTGAAAACTGAGGCCTTAATTGTCGCAAAACCGACACGATTGATACGAGGTTTGTTTGGTTGTCGACGAGTTGGCAGTGCATATAAACTTCCTTGTGATGTTATAGCGATAGGTGCAATGATTATTGATTGCCAGCTTTGGCTAGAATTTTATCTAAGTGATCGGCAAATTGTTTCTTATCACTTTGACTGAGCGGTGGCGGCCCAACTGTTTGCACACCACTGCTTCTTAACGTGTCGAAGAAGTCGCGTATATTGAGGCGAGATTTTATATTCTGTTTTGTGAACAATTCGCCACGACTACTTAACGCGTGTGCATTTTTCGTAATGACTTCATCAGCTAGTGGGATGTCACTTGTGATCACGAGGTCATTAGCGGCTACTCGTTTAACAATTTCGTTGTCGGCGACATCGAAACCAGCACTTACTTGCAGACTATTAATATATTTTGAATTTGGCGTTCTCAAAGCATGGTTGGCAACGAGTGTCAGTGGAATTTGCGTGCGTTCGGCAGCTCTATATAGAATTTCTTTTATTGCCACAGGGCAGGCGTCGGCATCGACCCAGATATGCATACTTAGTTCTGTGTTATTGGAATGACGTGTGCTAGCTTACGCGACTCTTGCTTGATTGTGAACAAGCCGAGTACCGAATTGCATTAACCGTGAAAACAATAAATGCTATTTTGAAGTGGCAGGCGCTTTTTGTGGTTTAGGCGTGATGAACAGATATGTAAGGCAAGCAATCCAAGAAAAACAAATGACAACAACTAACCAAAGGGTTTTGGTATTTCCTTCTATGCGGGAAGACTTTAAAACAATAGCAATTGGAATAAACCAAAACACGGCGAAGGCAAAAATTAATAGCCCTGCTAAAAAAAGATCCATTGAATAAAGTCCTTACTCTCTCGTTATTTCTTGTCTGTATTTGCTTGAGGCGGCTTGCGTAAATCTGATCTCATATTATCTCATCCTACAGTTAATTCAGATCAAACGAAAGTGATAATGTCAGTAAAATTAGCTAGTTAATTTTATGGATACAAAAAAGGCTCGTATTGACGCTGTCTCTTGATCACATTTCTAGATCAAGAGACTTGGCTAGCTCATAACCTTCAAGGATGGTTTGCAGTGTAAACCATCCTTCCCATAACCGCTCCCACCCAACGCGACCATTACGTTTTGAATCATGCCAGCCAGCTAA
>JAKVCY010000092.1 GCA_022448425.1 Thalassotalea sp.
CAGGGACCACGGCTACGGCAAGTTTGTTATTATCTGTACTCACTACCAATGTTTTAAAAACGGTATCCGCATTAAGGTCAAGCTTTTCAACCGCCTCTAGCCCGTATGACGCCGCATTTGCGTCGTGTTCATATTTTAAAACGCTGTGGGCGATACGCTTTTTAGTAAGCAAAGTGATTGCAGGTGTCATTCAACCTCTTTTTTGTAAAATGTTCGGCTGTGTATCGGCTGGCTGGGCAGCAGAGGGGTAGCAGCGTGCGTTGCGTAGTCGTTAAATCCAGACGCGTAAAATTCTGAAAGCGGGTGTCCAGATTGTCCGCCAGGTAGCGTTAAAATGGCATCTTCTAAATGGCCAGGGCTGACAAATAGTCGCTCAGAGGCACCAAAACTAGGTGCTTGTACAGCAGGCATGTATGTATCACCAAAACCTTCTACTTGTTGCATATTTAACATATCACCAACTAGAGGAATTTGATCCGCAAATGGATGTTTAACAGAAAGTGCGTTCACCTTGCCCCAGGCTAATGTTTCCATATTAGCCTCTACTGGTGAATACTTGTCTAACAGCTTGTGTTTGGCGCGCCTGTAGGCGTCTACAAGTAATTCGTCGAAACTTTCAGTATCGTTAGGTAGCCAAGAATCAGGTTGGCTATGAATAAGTTGCCACACAGCAGGTTCGATGCCACGTAAGAGTGTACGGCTGTTTACACCTTGTTGGTCTAACGTTGAAAGTACGCCTCCAAACAGGGTTTGTACCACCTCCTGCCTAAAGTGCTTAACTAACGTGTAGCCAACCGAATCTTCACATGCGCATTCGTCCCATGTGTTTAGATAAGCGAGGTCGGGTTTAAATTCAATGTTTTGCATATTGAGCAGCCCATACAAAAGGTGCTGCCAAGGAATAAGAAAGCGGGCATGATTATCTAACTGGATGGCGTAAAAGTCAGTCTCAGTAAAGGTGTCTTTTTCAAATAAACGGTCTCTTATTTGTTGTCCGCGAGCACCTAGCGCATAACCACCGTCACCCCAGATTTTGAAGTCATCAGCCGAAATTACTCTGGCATTTGCAGTCCATATTCTTCCCATATCGGGGTTTAAAACCATGGGAAGCTTTGATGCGCGCTTTGGTGGTGTGTTTACAGCTTCTTGTTCTTTTATAGCGGTGAATGAAGCCTGTTGCCTTTCCATAACCGCGCCGCCAGGAAGCCAAGCCGCATTGCCGCTTTCATCAACAATCACGAGGTTTTGCGTGGGAATAGCAATGCGTTGGCCTATCTTTATCGCTGCTTGGACATTTTTTGCATTGCCGAAATTTATTATTCCCAAGTTCGCAGCAAACGGATGATGCGCTACCCAATTAAGTGCATAGCGCTTGCCATTGAGTTCTTTCACTGGCCCATACGAGCTTACTTCAAACTCAAATGTGTGCTCACCATCAGGTAAAGGAATACGCTCTGTTACCGTACTTGTGGCCGTCGATTCGCCTAGCTCAATCCAATCTACATTGTCTAAATTTGCATTCGTAAAACCCCAAGCGATATG
>JAKVCY010000093.1 GCA_022448425.1 Thalassotalea sp.
TCAGTGTTAACACAAGCACACCGCTTTGATAACCCAACGCTGAAGCTAACAGTAACCCGAACAAAATAAGCTGTCGGCCCTGGCCGACTTCGGCCAGGGAGTTATGACAGATAATATTTTAATTATTGAAGACGAACCCGATATCGCTGAATTAATTCAAGTACATATTAATGAGCTAGGGTTAAGCCCTTACAAGCGATAATCATGTTAACGTCGCGCAGTGCTGAAACCGATAGAGTTCTTGGTTTAGAGCTAGGCACAGATGATTACCTTACCAAGCCATTTAACACACGAGAATTACAAGCACGAATAAGAGCACAGTTAAGGCGAGTACATAGTATGCAAGCACTAACTAAAGCTGAACAGCATCGAAATACAGTAACAAGCATAGGTGCGTTACTGGTTGATCATCAATGCCATCGCGTAACCTACAAAGAAAACAACATTGATTTAACCTCGACAGAGTTTGAGTTACTAAGCTTTTTAGGTAAGCACCCAGATCAAGTGTTTTCTCGAAGCCAGTTATTGGATTCAGTATGGGGTTATCACCATTGTGGTTGCGAGCACACCGTGAATTCACATATCAATCGGCTTCGAAACAAACTAGAGCAAGACGTTACCCAACCTCGCATTATTCAAACGGTCTGGGGCATTGGCTATAAACTTAATTCGGCTGGCACATACCAATGACAAATTCACGTTATCAACGGCTCGCAATCACTATTTGTTTTGCCATATTGGGATATTTGTTTTTTTGGTGGAGTAATTCACTTGCACAATACTCTCAGTTCAAGGCAGAGCAACAATTGCATATCGAATTGGCTAAACACCTAGCCGACGATAACCCTCTTTTGCAAAGTGGCGCCTATGATAAACCCGCATTGGAAAATCTTTTTCATACCCTAATGTTACTAGGGCCAGCATTCGAATTTTACTTACCTTGACCCCAAGGGTAACATACTCACTTACTCTGCTAAGCCAGATAAAATCAAACGTAAATCGGTCGTTCTGGTACCAATCAACCCACTAATTTCAGCACCTGACAGTGTTCCTGTATTCGACGATGACCCAAGACACTTCAGCCGTAAGAAAATATTTTCTGCTGCACCTGTGTTCAACGGTTAACAATTACAAGGCTATTTATACGTCATCATCGGTGGCGAAGTTTCCGCTCAGAGCGAGACAAAAACATATCAGCCTCAGCCTCGACCCAGCAAATTGTCAGCTGATGATTTATTCGGATATAGCAAAACTTGAACGTATTTTGACTAATCTGATCGAAAACGCAATCCGCCACAGGCCAGAAAGTGTAAAAATTACTTTAGTACTTACTAAGGTGGTCAACAAACTTAAGTTAAGCTTACAAGATACCGGCTCTGGCATACATCAAAAGATATTGCCTACATTTTTGATGCTAGATACCGCGCCAGTAACGCTCAAGGAGAGCAACACAGACATGCGGGTTTGGGATTAGCGATTAGTAAGCGGCTCAGCCAATTACTCAATAGCGACTTAACGGTGGAGAGTGAGCTTGGCAAAGGTAGCAGCTTTTCGCTTCTAATGACGCAAACAGCTCAGTCAACCTAGCAATGAATATTGCTTAGCGAACTTTACTTTTCTGAAGTGGGCTATTTGTGAAGTCCACTATAGTAGTTGCGCGAGCGGTGTTTCACCGTTAAGTAAGTCAATACACATTTCTATTGGTACCGCTGGACTATAAAAGTACCCTTGAATAAGTTGGCAACCAAACTCTCTTAACCTCTCCAGCTGAGCTTGCTCTTCAACGCCTTCAGCCACAACTTGCATCCCTAACCTATCAGCTAAATCAACCAACAGTTGCGTTAAAATACTATGGTTGTTCTTTGTGAGTATTTGGTCAACAAAGGACTTATCAATTTTAATGATATCTGCGGTATAGTCGATTAAGTTGCTTAGGGATGAGAATCCAGTACAAAAATCATCGAGCGCAATTTTGACACCATAATCTCTAAGTGCAGCAAGCGCTGACTTTATGTGAAAATTAGATGACATTGCGACCGACTCAGTAATTTCGATAACCACCTTCTCAGCTGGCACTCCAGTTTGCGATATTGCCGCTTTTACTAACTCTACCTGATTGCAATCAGTTCGAAATTCATTGATAGAGCGATTTATAGCAACACTCACATGTTGATAACCAAGGTGATGTAGTTTTGCTAAATCGAGACAAGCTTGTTCCAGTACAAATTGCCCCAATGCTGATATTAAGCCAAACTCTTCAGCAACAGTAACAAACTCCGCGGGTGATACGAAACCTAACTCGGTATCTATCCATCTCACCAAGGCTTCAAATTTTTCAATCCGCTGCACTTTAGCGCAAATAATAGGTTGATAGCAGACGAACAACTGCTTTTCTTCTATCGCCACTTTCAACTTGTCACGAATACTCAGCCTACGTAAATAAGCTTGCTGCAATTCACTATCGTGAATACGTATCTTCTCTTGGCTAGCCTCTTTTGCTTGCTGCATTGCATAGTTAGCATTACGCAATAACACAGATGCGGACTCAGCACTGTCGGGGTATTGAGCAATGCCCATACTCCCCCTGATGTCAAAAATAAGGTCATTCACAACCAGCGGCTGCTCAAATTCTTGCTGAACTTTGAGTGCAATCAAACGAGCTTTATCTGCACTTTGTTGGGGTAGCAGAAACGCGAACACGTCACTTCCATAGCTACTAAGAATATCGTTGGCATCAGACAAACCAGCAAGGCGTTCACTAATCGCTATAACAATACTGTCTGCTGTTTCGTGACCATAGACATCATGTATTTCGTTGTACTGGTCAATGTGAACGAATAGTACGGAAAATAACGAATTAAACCGTTTTGCATAGTCAATTTCATGGTCTACTTGTTCAATGAAGGCGCGACGATTCGTCAAACCTGTCATTGAATCTTTGTTTGCATAGAAAGTTAATCTGCGCTCCGTTTCTTTCCATTCACTAATATCCCTAAAAACTGCGACATAGTTGCTAATATTACCGTATTGATCACGTACTACCGTAACAGATAGCTCTTCCGGAAATATCTCTCCATTCTTGCGTTTGTTATAAATTTCACCTCGCCAAACACCGTAGTTTTCAAGACAAAACCACATGTTTTTATAGAAAGAGCTGCCATGTTTACCCGAACTAAACACTTCAGGAGTTTTTCCCAACAACTCTGCTTTGTCATAGCCAGTAAGCCGCTGAAGTGCCCCATTAACCAATATTATTTGGTTATTGCTATCTGTGATAATGATGGCTTCAGTTGTATGCTCAAACACAATACCCGATAGTTCAAGTTCACGTGTCAACATGAATTGCTCCGTGACATCTTGAATACTCATACGAACGCTGTGTTCACCTGTAACTTCGTCACGAACATGCTCACCTAGTAGGTTTATAGACTTAGTTTGTCCATTGGGCAGGACTAAACCGAAAGCCAATTCAAAGCTATGAGTAAGGTCAGCATCAGTCTGCCCTTGAATAGTTTCTTTGACTCGATTGACATCGTTGGGGTTAACATTTTCAAGTAAGCTATCAATCGTTGGCACATCACTTTTCGACAAGCCGAACATATCGAACGTATATGCGCTACAACTTAACGAGTTGCGCTCGGGAAACCAGTTAACAACACATAGTTTTGCCAATGCACCGCCAGAGGAGAGTTGGTTAATAAGCTGGCGATTCTCAGCTTGTGCCACTTGATTACATAGTTCCGTGGAAATTAAACAAGCAAACTCTTGCAACCACACCTGTTCTTCTTGGGCTAATTCTCGTGGAGGTTTAAATGCACAGATTAAAACAGCAATAGGTTTACTCTGAGCTGGCCCTAGTAGAATTCCATAAACGCTTGCAAGGTTAATGTCTGCTTCTTCTTGACTGAAAAGTGCGGAGAATATCTGCTCGCCGCTAAAGAGTTCGCAATTGTTAAACGCCGCGACAATCTCATCTAAAGCAGCACAGGTTCGAAAAGATAGATTTGCGATTAATTCATCGGCCTTTAGATTAACTAGTGAAGAAATTTCAGTGTCACCAATGAGGTTTCCAAGCAAGCTTTGGTGACAACCTAGTTTCCGGTGTATTTGTGATAACGCGTAATGAAATCGCTCAGCGCTTGAGTTCGCGTTGTAGAATGACGTAATAAGTTGAGACATCTTTACTTGATATATTGCTAGTCTTCCTGACAAGACGTGCGTTATCCAAAAACAATAACCCGGAGGGTTGAGAGAGAACCGTTGGTGTAATAAGCACTAGTTGCTACTTTAGAAGCGTTTTGGCGACTTTAGATATTTACCACGGTAGGGTTCACCACCACTTTGCTTATACTGACCAATAGCCGTCAAGCTTCGTAAGTCAATTGAGTGGTGAACACTACTTGAATGTAGTGCTCAGTCTTTCAATATCTTCAACGTTTTCAAAGACTTTATCGCCATTGGTTTCTACCAAACGAGCAATTTCTAAATTGTCATTAGCTATCCCGCTAATCACATGAACACTTTGCGTTATCTGATTGGCAACAACGCTTTGCTGTTCAGAAGCCGTCGATATTTGACCCGTAACATCACCTAGCTGATTCATCAGCTCGATGACTTCATCCATAGATGCTTTCGCTTGAGTAGACTCAGTATTACATTGTTCGGCATTGTCACGACTAGTAAGCATTAACTTACTCCATGATTCAAGTGTAGACTGTAAACCTCTCACTGAACCTTGAATTTGCTCAGTTGCAGACTGAGTGCGCGCAGCCAATGTTCTTACTTCATCAGCTACAACCGCAAAACCTCGACCTTGCTCACCAGCACGTGCCGCCTCGATTGCAGCATTTAGTGCCAACAAGTTAGTTTGGTCAGCAATACCTTCAATTTCTGCCATAATTGTCGCTATTTCGTCAGCATCTGAGACTAATGTGTTAGCGGTTTCAGCTGCATTTTCAACTTCAGAAGCAAGCACACTAATCTTCGACTGACTAGAGTTAACATCCGTAATAGCATTGTTACAGGTATCCTGAACTTCTTTAACTTTATCGTAAGCACCCGTGGTGTTTCGGCTAACTTCCTCAATTGTTGTACTCATTTCAGTAATTGCAGTAGCTAACTGCTCTAAATGAGAGTTTTCTTCCATGATGCCTTCAAAAGACTTGCGAGCAGAATGCTGCAACTCATCTGCAACATGTTTTAGATTACGACCTGAATCATTACCTCGGCCCAAAATAGTACGCACTTTGGCACGCAGTAGCTGCCTTGGGTAGTCAATAACGCCAATTTGCCCTCTGCCACTAACTACGTAACGCGTTGGGCTATCAAAACGCTCTTTGATTCCCTTCGCATAGCCAGGCAAGATAATCAGCTCTTCGGAGAAAATGGCCACTATGGCAGCGACAAGTAAGAGCGGCACGAGTCCCGCTAAGACACTGCCAGTTAACATACCTACCGCCAGAGCTGCTAGCACGGTTGCTGTAGCGGCCAAGCCTAACTTTAACGAGCGATTATTGTGAAAGTCGCTGACCGACTTTCCTTGATTAATGGCGTCATAAAGCTCAGACGCGCTTTCAACATGCGCTCTTTCTGGTTTAGTTCTTACCGATTGGTAGCCCGTCACAATACCATTTTCATAAAGTGGAGTAACGAACGCATCAACCCAGTAATAATCTCCATTCTTACATCGGTTTTTAACGAAACCACGCCAAGAATTTCCGCTTTTTAGCTTTTCCCAAAGATCAGCGAATGCAGCTTTTGGCATGTCTGGATGGCGTACCATATTGTGAGGTTTGCCAATGAGTTCTTCTTGCGTATATCCAGCGACTTTACAAAAAATGTTATTGGCGTAGGTAATAACGCCTCGAGTGTCTGTAATTGAAACTAACTGCTCTTCTTCTGGGAAAGTCACTTCCCTACCGGTGCTGTTTAAATTAGCCATAAATACGTTAACTGTTGTTAATCCAAATCCGTTGTGTTTCACCAACCGATCAAGTGCTTACATCACACAGGCTGGTAGTAGAAGGTCAACATTCGACCATACAATGTGTTAGCGGTGTCACTTTGTTGCCATGGATTTGTAATCTCAGGGCAAAGGACCTTGCTCTTTGCAATGCATACGCCGCTAGCACTTTGGTTGTGCTTCTTTTAGCTATGTTTAGGCCACTCTACAATTAAGCTGTTACTTCAAGGCGTTACTTATTACAACGCCGTTCATTCAACTATAGCAGGTGAATCTACAGAGGCGAGAAATCCCGTTTGTTTCTTAACATTGCATACAATATCGGGATATAGATTTTGAAAGAAAGCTGGGGGCTTGTCGAAGAAATGCTCCCCAGTTTGGCGCGCTAATATGTTACAAAAGATGTCAAGATAATTACTTTTATTAACAATTAGTTATTAATTTTTGCTAGAAGCCTTATGGCTAAAAGCTTAAGAAATATCTATGAACAAGATCAATATATTGACATTTATGCAATCTTTTTAACATTTCTCGAACTTGAAGGCTCAGCAGAGCGAGTTTTGTCTTCGCTTTTTTCTGTATCCAAGGCTATCGATTGCTCACCGGACTTTAAGCTCTGAAGATTCAAGGCCTTGCTTATCTTGATAAAGGTTTCGATATCTTCTTGAGAAAATGAGTCTTGATGCGCAGGTAAAGCACCGTCTAGGTAACCGAAGTCACCATTAATGTTTAACTGAGCAATTGCTTCGTAAGGCTTTCCATAGCTATCTACTTTTAATGCGCGAACCATCTTTATTTCAAAGATCCAATTATCCATGCGCACACATCGTGAAATAGCTTTAGTCATGTGTGACCTCGATCGTGTGATAAATGAGATGTATCGTTGGTAGCCCATGCAGGCGAACACTACAACGTCAGGTGTTCGAAAACGCATTCATTACGTAAACGCCTTCAATGTCGACACTCTAAAAACGTTATCGGCGGAATGTTTCGTTTAATTGAGATTATTCGTCGATATAAAGCTAGAGCCTTAAGGGTAATTGCGCTACGAGTAACAAAAAGATCAGATGAATTAGGTGGATGACTTACTGAAAATAAAAACTTAAACGCTCTTTTAACAGTTCTGTATTGATAGGCTTAGTCAAATAATCATTCATGCCAGCTTCGATGCACTTTTCTCTATCGCCAGCCATGGCATTCGCCGTCATGGCAATAATAATGACATCTTGGTGAACTGCACCAGCATCGCCTTGCCGTATATGTTTCGTCGCTTGATAACCATCCATCTTAGGCATTTGAACATCCATCAATAACACATCATATGGTTGCTCATGCTGTTTAAGCTTTTCAATGGCGTCAACGCCGTTAACTGCAATATCACATTGCAATCCTAACTTCTGAAGTACACCTTTGGCGACCATTTGATTAACGCGACTATCTTCAACGAGCAGCACACAGAGGCTTTCTAGGTTGAACGTTTTACCCTCCCCACCTTCAGATGGTTGGCGAATCTCTTTGATGTAGTGCTGAGTGACCAAGGGGTAGGCTTGTCGCAACGCTTCACCATCATCAGCAATAATGTTGAGCGCAGCATATAAATCAGCGGTGGTTGCAGGTTTAGGGAAATAGCCACTAAACCCTAATTCAGCAAAACGTTTGCCATCACCTTTCGTCTGCATCGACGTCATCATGATAAATTTCATTGATGAAAATGCTGGTACTTCATTGAGTTTTAGCGCTAACTGCTCGCCATTCATTTCCGGCATTTGCATATCGATAATAGCAATATCAAAAGGAGGTTTGCCGAGCGCTTCACGCTGCTCACACGTTGTTATGGCATTTGGGCCGCTATCAGCTTTACTGACTCGGGCTCCCCATTTTGCTAATTGTTTGGCAAGAATATCGCGGTTTGTCGCGTTATCGTCAACAACTAAGACTGTTAGCTGGCTAACATCTGCCTGAGGCATAAAGGTATTAGTCTGGTTGGTGCGCTTGACAGCTATATCACAGATAAAGTGGCTACCTTCCCCCTCTTCACTGATGACACTAACGTCACCGTCCATCCGTTGACAGAGCTTTTTAACAATCGCTAGACCCAATCCAGTACCGCCATAATGACGTGTTGTTGAGGAATCTACTTGGCTAAAACTATCAAATAAATCTGCTTGTTTATCTTTAGGAATGCCAATACCAGTATCACTTACCTTTAGCTTTAAACGCCAACCGTCGTCGCCATCCGCTTTTAACAGCGCACTAACGACAACTTCACCTTCTTGGGTAAACTTGATGGCATTACTTGTTAAGTTACTGAGTATTTGCCTTATTCGGCTAGGGTCACCTAACACCTGGCTTTCGCCCACGGCGACTGTGTCTAGGACGATCTCCAGTCCTTTACGCTGTGCTTGTGGTGCTAGTGACTCAACTAGCTCCCCCATCATCTTACGTAAACCAAATGGAATCGATTCGATATCGAGCTTATCTGCATCAACTTTAGAGAAATCGAGGATGTCATTAATGAGATTAAGAAGCGAATTTGCACTACTCTGCGCCAAGGATAAGCGATGATGCTGCTCTGCCGTTAGTGGTTCATCCTCGAGTAGTTCAAGCATACCTAACACACCATTCATTGGCGTTCTTATTTCATGGCTCATACTGGCAAGAAATTCATTCTTAGCTTTCGCAGCAGATTCTGCTTGAATTTTAGCTGCAGTTAACTCGGCTTCGTTTTCTACACGCACCGTAATGTCATAGTTGACGCCCACGACATTAGTCACACCTTGCAGTTCATCGAATAAGGTAATAGCGTACGCCTTTATATGTCTAACTTCTCCATTAGGCCAACGGATCCTAAACTGCGTTTCAAATTTTTCGCCAGTGGTAATTGAGTGTTGAAATATGCGACTGACACGACCTTTATCTTCCGGGTGTAAACTTTGCAGCCAAACAGGGTAAACCTCCTCAAAGTGGGCGTTTTCAACGCCGTAAATACGATACATCCATTTATCCCAATCTAGGGTTTGTGTCATCACATCGTATTCCCAAATTCCCATTTGAGCGGCATCTGCTGCCAGGCCCATGCGTCTATTCTTATCTTGAATTTCCAGCTCTGCTGCTTTTTGTTCACTGACATCTAAGTGAATGCCTATCATCCGTTTAGGTACGCCTGAATCATACCAATCGACGACCTTACCGGTGCGTAAAACCCAAACCCAGTGACCTCGCTTGTGTCTAAGTCTCAATTCGCAACTGTAGTTATCAACTTCTCCCTGCCAGTGTTGACGCAATATCTCATCTGATTTTTTCAAATCTTCAGGGTGTGCAAAATCTCGAGTCGCTTCGCGTTTCAGGGGGCCCAGTTCAGATTGCGTATATCCAATAACTTCAGCAAAACGCTCATTAACTTCTATGGTGTCGCTATCTACGTCCCAATCCCAAATACCAACCGCTGTTGATTGCATAATAAGCGCTAAGCTTTCATTGCTATTGGCCAGTTGACGCTGAGACTTAACCCGCTCTGTAATATCTTGGAATGAACCATAAAGTTTGACACATTCTCCGCCTTGGAATACCGCAACACCTTTCGCAGCAACCCAAATCTCATTTCCCTTGGCTGTGACAAGTTCAAGCTCTTCGTGGTAGTGTTCACCGGTTTTAATTGCTCGCTCAACAACTTCTGAAATGCGATCCCGACTTGCACCTTCTTTATAGAAATTAATGCCAGTGTTTAAGTCTGGCTCATAATCTGCTGGCACTTCGTGTATCTGCTTCGTCATCGAAGACCATTGAACAGATTGCGTTGTTAAATCAACCTCCCAAGCTCCAATGCGCGCCAACTGACTCATTTGCTCCATTAGCAGTTGCTGCGAGCGCACCTGACTCTGCTGTTTCTGGCGCATGAGCTCGAAACCAATCCATTGTGCAATGAGTCGAATTAGCTCCATGTCGCTATCGTTAAATGGCTGTGCATAAATATCAGGGCTGGCAAAATTAACGGTACCAATGGCTTTACCATCGACCAACAGTGGAGCACCGATATAGCTTTCTAGCTTGAAGATTTCGTAGCATGGATGCTTGGCAATAGCACTGTTGCCAGCGTTGTGAAATGCAATAGGACCGTCAGCCATCAAAGTATGGGTACAATAAGTATCTCTCA
Organism: Thalassotalea sp.; assembly: GCA_022448425.1. Lineage (GTDB taxonomy): Bacteria > Pseudomonadota > Gammaproteobacteria > Enterobacterales > Alteromonadaceae > Thalassotalea_F. The sequence goes on from JAKVCY010000093.1 coordinate 10,116, forward strand.
AATTAAAGCTATCACCTGGAGAGAGTTCACCATTAGGTGAATGCACATATGCGATCACATATTGATCACCTGTTACTTCACTGACAATACCGAACGGTAAGTGAAATAAATCGCTGCCTAAGTCTAATAATCGATTGATTTTCTCTGTTAGTGGTAGACTGTAATCTGCAGTAATTTCATGCAATTGCTTTAATGCAAACTCGGTTTGCTTGCGCTCTGTAATGTCATTTTGAATGACGATGAAGCTCTCAATAACGTCATCATCGTTTTTAAGCGGTACAATAGTAGTATGCAACCAGTACACTCGACCACTTTTCGCTTTATTACACACTTCACCGCGCCAAACACCACCTTGGGCTATCTCCTGGTTACACTGAAACCAAAAACTATCTTTTTCATCGGCAAGTAAAGTTTCAATAGATCGTCCAAATAGCTCTTCTTCATCGTAGCCAAAATGCGATAAATACTGTTTGTTGCAGAAGGTTATACGGCGTTTTCTATCAAGCTGAACGACTAGGGAATGCTTGTTAATCGCCATTTGGAATTCAGCGATGCGATTGCGCTCGTTAACAATTTCACTGTAACTACGCGCTAAATTAATGCCAAGCGGCCTGAATAAATAAAGTGCAACAAGCACTACCACGAGCATCAACAGCGCCCAAATGACGGTTGCCATCTGCTGTGAAAAAGCGACTTCTCGAGATGCCCCTTTTTCAAAAAGTTTCACAACGTGATCTAGTTGCTTGAGCAGCTTCTCTGATGAAAGCGAGTTATTAAGCTCCGCGCCGGCGACAAAAATATTGGGCTGTTCGGTATATTCTTGCGCTAGAGCTATGTAGTCATCTACTTGGCGATTGAGCATCGTGTCACCAAAGTACAAGTCATTGATGGCAACCATAGCTCCATCTTCGTAGTAGGGAAGCTGGGATATAAGATAACGTTGATTATCAGACATACGGCTTGCAGCTTCAGCCAAACGACGCACGACACCGTCTAGGTCACTTTCAGTCTCACGAGCAAGTCGCAACTCTAACATCAATTTGGAGATTTTTTGTGAGAGCATACGCTGCTCACCAGCACGGTTGATAACTTCGGCGTTATTCTCTTGAACTTGATTCTGTTTTTGTAGCACAAGCAAGGCGCTAGTAATGAGCACGGCGATGAGCACTAATGCTATTACATAGCGACGACTAAAGTTTTCAATAAGGTTATGTGTACTAAACATCTAACCCAGTCCGTTGAAAGTACATTTATATTGATATCAGAGTTTAAGAGCGTGTTGTTCTTTTCAGTTCGTTTTGACAGTAGTTTGATTGGGTTTCATACTAGGCAGAGGCTCCGTAGCATGATTACTCCATGCAAGTGAGCAGATAACACCGTAGGAAAACCAATCAAGCGCTGCCGTATGGTTCATTTGAGCACACTTTTCTCTTCGTTACTTTATATTTGCTTAGATGACTAGGCTGCATATCAAGAGCCTCGATAAAAGCGCGTTCAAAGAGATTAAATTAGAACCGCAAAGAGCAACACGCTCATCATAACTATTGCATTAAATGTAGCTGCTTACCAGCAATATAAAAGGGATTATTCACTTGAGTCATTCCTTGAGTAAAGTTTCTAGTTGTAACTGATATGCCTGTTGTTTTTCCTTGTTAAAACCGACATGGCGCTCGATCAATTTCCCGTCGCGATTAAAGACCATACTACTCGGCATGCCAGGTACATCATAATGACGTGCTACTTGCCCCTTGGGATCGAATAATACGTCAAACTCTGGGGGATATTGTGCCAAAAACTCTTCAGCATTTTTGCGATCAACATCAAGATTTACAGTGATAATCTTTAAACCTGAACTTTGATACTTTAATTGCATTTCGTTCATCCAGGGAAATGACTCTCGACAAGGAATACACCACGAGGCCCAAAAATCTAGGTAGATGACTTCGCCATGATTAGACGCAAGTATTTGCTGAAACGCTTCGAAACTCGCAATGTTCATATCATCATAAGCTTTCGCCGACGTGCTAGTGCTCTGGGCGTATTGAGCTGCTGACACCACGTTTATGGCACTATTTTCTTTCTCACTTTGATAAGTAGCATTTCCCCAAAATACTAGCCCTGCCAATAACGTCACAATTGCCGCTGGTAATAAAATGTGTTTCATCATACCTCTACTGTCCATTCTCTAATTCTCGCATCAATTGTTCACGCATTTGCCCATATTCCTTCTGCGTGTTTTATTATGATGAGTGCTTTGTTTTACTCGTTCTTACCAAGCTAATGTGTACAACATGTTTGGTGTCTAAGATCACTAAATAGCTGCAATACACTCAGCTTCTACCAGAGAGTTTAACGCAAGCGCTTTAACGGCAAATGGGTTTCGAATTAATTTGATGTTATTCATAGTTTCCCCGTATATCTATTTTCTTGTATTGGCTCTGTACTACTTGTTCTGTCGTATTGGTTTTGTTGCAACAAACCCTAAACAGCTCAGTATGTTATTTATCTGTGGATTTTCAAATTTTAACAAGACCGAACCTATTCATACCAGTTGAATTAAATATTTGATCATTCAGCGAGAATTAAAAGGCTTGTCAGGAAAGTGACAATTTCACAAATTTCCTCGTTGGTGAGTAACTACAACAGCATAAATTTGCTTTATTCTAACTTCCCTTACATAACTCTGAAGTGGTTAAATATTTATTTCAATTGGTATTAGGGAGTCATAAAGTCAACCTGTGTCGCTATGGTGTCAATGAAAGTAAAACTAAATTTGCCTATAGTTGAGGTAAGTTAATATAAATTGGGTTCAAGACCCTATCGTATGTTGTCAGTTGGTTAACTATATGAACTTTATCCTTGCTGCTATTCCATTTTTTTTCTTACTCATTGCTATTGAGCTTGTCACCGATAAAGTGCGTGGCACTGGTTACTACCGATTTAACGACGCCGTTAGTTCTCTTCAATTAGGCATACTCAGTAGAGCAAGCGGGATTCTAAAAGCGCTCATTCCGCTGTCAATTTATGTAGTTTGTTATGAACAATTTCGTATGTTTACACTTGATAACAGTAGCTATGCTGTCGCGATTACCGCTTTTGTTCTTTATGACCTAGGTTACTATTGGGTTCATAGATTAAGTCATCGCATTAACGTTATGTGGGGCTCACATGTTGTGCATCACTCTAGCGAAGAATACAATTTAACCACAGCGTTGCGTCAAACCAGTACGCCAGCTCTATTCGCTGGCTTTGTGTATTTGCCACTTGCATTTTTAGGCGTATCACCAGCATTGCTCATTGCTTGTGCATCACTAAATTTAATCTATCAGTTTTGGGTTCATACCCGTCATATCGATAAGCTACCAGGCTGGTTTGAAGCTATTTTTGTGACGCCAAGTCACCACAGAGTGCATCATGGCTTGAATAGGGACTACATAGATAAGAACTTCGCTGGCGTATTTATTTTGTGGGACAAAATTTTTGGCTCATTCCAAGAGGAAAAACGTGATGTTACGACCGTTTATGGGGTAAGCCAACAACTCAAAAGCTGGAACCCCATTTGGGCTAATTTCCAAGTTTACACCAACTTGTGGCAAGACATGATGCATACAAAAAGCTGGTCAAACAAGCTAAAAGTATGGCTTATGCCGCCGGGTTGGCGCCCCGAAGATGCGGCGGCAGCGAATCCCAGAGGATATGCAACCACAAAAACGCTGGTCAAATACGATATTAAGTTAAACAAAAAAGAAAAGTGCTATGTTTTACTTCAGCATGTGAGCACAATTGGTTTTACTTTTTGGTTACTGCTCAACTTATCAACACTATCATTGGCGACGGGTGTCTCTCTCGCCATATTCGTTATCTATTCGCTTTATACCATCGCATGCCTTCAGGAAAAGCAGCGTTTTGCATTTTGGCTTGAAGCCATAAGACTTACCTGCACAGCTTCTATTGTGATATGGCTTGCACCATTGGAAAGCTCTCAGCCGGCAATGATATTTGCACTATTCTACACTGTGATATCCATGCTTTTCCTTAGCTACAACCATCGATACTCTCTGTTTAACGAGCAGCACGGCGGCCAGCATCAAGTGTAGGCGTTTAATGACAATGTGAGCTAACTGCCACTCGACGCGGCGCTAGCTTTTGTGAAGTGGAATCACAGTGGGAGTTAATCGGAAAGACTGAGGCGTACTTCCCGTCCAGCGTTTGAATGCCCGCTGGAATGCACTTTGCTCTGAATACCCTAACACCGAGGCGATGTAAGCGATCTTAAGGTCTGTCTGGCTCAAATACGCAATAGCCAGAGAACGACGCACGTCATTCAGTAAACTCGTTAAGTTAGTCTCAGCTTTTTGAAAGTGCCGTTGCAGTTGACGCGTACTCATCCCTAAATGCTGCGCGACGTCACTAAGCTCAGGTACTTTATCTGGCAAGACTTCAGTAATGTACTGACGAATTACCGACAAAGATGCCCCTGCTTTTTTCTCAGCTAGTTGATTTTCTGCATGGCAGCAAAGCACCTGCAGTACTTCCTCATTGTGATTAATTAATGGCGACTCTAGTGAAGCACGATTCACCACTACGCCGTTAAACGGCGCATTGAAATGAACATCACATCCAAAAAACTCTCTATACTGTGCAACATCAGCCAAAGGTGAATGAACAAAATGAACAGAAACCGGCTTTTGATTGGAAATAGTATGAGTAAAGGCAAACGCTACCCAAGCTGTAATAACCTGCTCGATGCTATTAGCGCTAGCCTCTTGTGAGGACAGCCAGCGCATCGTAACTATGTCACCGTCTACTTCATGGTAAGCTGCTCCAAGGGCGCCTAGTAAGCACTGATAGCGTCGCTGATAGCCAAGTGCTTGCCATAAATTTTCACTCGCTAAAACGATAAACCCCAATAATCCCCATTGGCCAACGTCTGACGATTTACCATGTAAAAAACCTATATTAGCTTGACCTAGTGCCTGTTGTCCCAACTGCATCATACGCTCGTATTTACTAGCGCTAAATTTCTTATCGGTAGAACAGATATCGCTCTCAGCTATAGACAACTTGCCTAGCAAGACATCTCGCTCAACACCCTTGTCAGCCAGAAAATTGAGCAGGGCTGCCAGAGCGAAACTAGGTATATTCTGCATCTGGCTCATATTGGCGAGATTCAGGCAGTGCTATTTTGACCAAGCCGAGTAAGATCATTAGTTGAGCGAAATAATAGGTGACCATGACCAAATAGGTTGATGCCAGCAACGGCGTTTTGAATAGCGATTGGGCTAATATGGAGTCAGAGAGTACAAAACTTAAAGCACCAATTACCGTTAGCTTGTTCATATTAAAAATTAGCGCACTAATTGCCATTCCCGTAATCACAATTAAGTAGAAAGCAACAGGCAAAAACAAATCTCCGGTACTTGGTAATATGTGGTATCCCATAGCAGCAGCGAAGAGCGCTATCCCAAACGCTATGCGTCTGCGCCCTTGACCATCCGGCAAGACACCATTAAAACTGTCATCTTCAACTTGAATATTTGCAAAGCGATAAAACACAACACCGTAAATCAAGTGAGCTACAAGAAAGCTAAATAAACCAATCATAAATGCGCTTTCAAACTCAAATACTAATAATACGTCACCAATACCGCTAGCAATGATTGCAAGTGAGACAAATAAACGTTTCTGCGGTGCTAAATGACGAACAGCAATGATGAGCAATACTATGATAGGCATGACCTTGAGTAAGTGCTGACCTGAATATGGGGCAAAACTCAAACTCGCAAGGTAGATTAACGCTGTAACAACGAATAATCCGGTGTAATAAACAGATGGCATATTTTTATTCTTACTTTTAGTTTTTGTTAAGGTTTAAGTTTAAGTAAGCTTGTCAGCATTCTGTAAACTGGCAAGTTTTACATAGCCTCAGCGATAGCATCACATTGCTTCTAACGATTTTCCTTTCGTTTCTTTAACGTAGTAGTAAACAAAGATCGCACTCACTAACGCAGAGACGGCATAAAACCCGTAAGCGCCTGCTAAACCAATGCCGGTTAGCATAATTGGGAAGGTCATTGTAATAAGGAAATTCGCGACCCACTGAGCACTCGCTGCTACAGCTAGGGCAGCAGCCCTAATGCGGTTGTTAAACATTTCCCCTAACAGTACCCACACCACAGGCCCCCAACTAATACCGAAGAAAACCACAAAGACATTCGCCATAATCAGCGCCAGTGTTCCCATGTTGTCAGTCAGCTGCAATTTACCTACGCTATCGATATCTGCGTTTCCAAATATAAATGCAAGGGCAAATAAACTCACACACATACCTGTGCTACCAACCAATAGCAGGAGCTTACGGCCAATCTTATCCACCAACATGATAGCAATGACGGTGGCAACAATATTGGTTGTACCTGCAATTACATTAATTAGAAGCGATTGTGATTCATCAAAGCCAGCTGCCTGCCAAAGCTCAGCACCGTAATAAAATACGACATTAATACCAACAAACTGCTGAAAAACTGAAAGGCCTATGCCCACCCAGATAATAGGATGAATTGCCTTGCTACCATCGATAAAAATATCGCGAATTTGCGGTTTAGCATCACCGTGAAGAGATACCTTAACGTCATTAACTTGCGCCTTAACATCACCACCAATCGTTTTATCAAAAACGGCTTCAGCACGCGCTAGCTCACCTTGAGCAACAAGATATCTTGGTGATTCTGGGATAAACAGCACCCCCAGCAAAAACAGAAGCGCAGGAATCAGCTCGACCCAGAACATCCAGCGCCAAGCGGCATTATCTAACATTAATACTTGCTCAGCACCACCAGCAACACTGGCAATCAGATAATTACTTAGAAATGCAGCAAACAGCCCAAGTACAATGGCTAATTGTTGAAGCGTCGCCAGTCGACCGCGAATGTGAGCAGGTGCAACTTCAGAAATATACGCTGGCGCCAGCACAGAAGCAGCACCAATACCTAAACCACCTAACAAGCGGTAGAATATGAAAGCTGTTGAAGAGTCTGCGATTCCTGAACCAAAGGCACTCACAGCGAATACTATTGCCGTCGCCATCATCATCTTACGGCGACCTACTTTATCGGCCATAGGTCCGGCGAACAAAGCTCCTACGGCGCAACCTAACAACACAGAAGCAACATTGAATCCTGTTGCCACGTCGTCTGCATTGAAGGCATTGCTTAAGGCACTTACCGTACCGTTGATAACCCCAGAGTCGAAGCCGAAAAGGAAACCGCCAATAGCAGCAACACTTGAAATAAAAATGATGTAAGCAAGATTATAATTATTCTCGCTATCTATATGACTTTCTGAACTATTTTGGCTGTTATTATTTTGTGTAGACATTTTAGTCTCCCTTGTCGCCGTGATAACGCAGTATGACAAGGAGGAGACTAAATCGTCAACTTAAGTACTAGGGCGTGTTGAACTTTCGAGGTTGTTTTTGCAGCAATTTATGATTGTTTTTATACAAGGCAGAGCTTATGTCATGTGGTTATTCCACATAAATAAGCGATAAAGACTTTGTGCTCCTGCAAAGTCACCTTACCCTACATTCTTGTAGGGCAACGCAGTAGAAATGCATCATAAATGCTGCCCTAAGTATGTAGTAAAAGGAATTCGTCTAAATGCATTTTTCTCATTGATGCCTGCATGGATGCAGGTACTAAGATTATGCAGGAGCATAATAATCGGTACTTGCTCTGCGCGCAGAATAACTATGCGTATCACAAGTGCCGCGATAAAAATGCATTTAATTCGAACAAAATTTAACCCTGAAAGATCAACACGCCCTAATAATCCACCTAAAAATTGTGTCTTATTTAGGTGATGCATCAAGCATATCTGACAGCTTAGCCATCATGGTGGTTGCACCTGATTGGCTCCAACCGCCATCTACTGGCAAAATAGCCCCAGAAATATATCCGGCTTGTTCGCTAGCCAACATCGCAGCTGCATTCGCTATATCATTCACGGTGCCTTGTCGCCCCAGAGGTACAGAGTCAGTGACCGCTTGATTCAACTTAGGTGTTGGTGCCAGCCTATCCATCCCTTCGGTCCCTGCAATAGGGCCTGGCACGATTGAGTTAACACGAATACCATCAGTCCCCCACTCCATTGCTAAAGTGCGCGTCACCATATCAACACCCGCTTTCGCAGAGCACACATGGGCTTGATGACTCATGGGCAGAAATGCTTGTGGCGCAGAAATATTGATCACGCTTGCCCCTGGTTTTCTCAGATACTGATGGCTCGCCTGCATAACATGAAAAGTACCCAGCAAATCAATTTCTACAACAGAACGAATCGCATTGGCAGACATGTCATTAACTCTGGCTGGAAAGTTCCCAGCAGCACCTGAAATTAAGACATCAATATCCCCACCAAAGAATTCAACAACTTTGGCAAAGCCCTGCGCGACATCGTCCGCGTTTCTCACGTCAAAAGTCACGCCAAACGACTTCGCACCAGCCGCTGAAAGCTGTGTTACCGCAGCATCAACCTTCTCCTGCTTTCTCGATGCAACCGCGACGTTAGCTCCCCAACGAGCAAAGCCATTGGCAATGCCTAGGTTAATGCCACTGGTGCCACCAACAACAAATACATTTTTACCACTAAAACTAAAACTAGCGCTCATCCTTAATTCCTCTTTAATTCTGTTAACCACAAATGGGCTGAACCTTAAGACTGGTATGACCTTACCATAGCAAACTTCTGCATTTCGTCCATATTTCTTCCACATTTTATTGGTACTTTTCTAGTTAACGTTGCTTTTTGTAATTTCTTCCTAAGACGCTTGCGCTAATGTTCTCGTCACTAGTGGTGATGTGACGAAAGCAAATGTAGGTCGCAAATCATATAGTTAGTAGTAGAGAATTCATCTTGTTTACCAATTTATACACTAAGTCACTCGCCAATATGGCACGCGCTGTTCAAACCGTTTCTCCCTCCATTGCAGGTCAAATGTCGAGTCATTTGTGGTCTCTTCCACAAAAAAGTGGAAGATTTACGTGGCCAAAAAACATTAAGCGATACGATGTGCGAACAAAAGTCGGCAAAATAAAAGTCTACAAATGTGGACAAGGCGAGCCTGTCGGGTTAGTACATGACTGGTCTGGTTCAGCATCTGATTACTGGTACCTAATGCTACGTTTTCACGAATACGATATTCCAACGGTGACTTTTGATTTTCCTGGTCACGATGCCAATAGCAGCCAGAAAGTAACGGTTCAGCACTTAATTAAGGCGTTTGATGATATTAGCAAAGTTATGCTGCAACATAGCCATGTGATATGCCACCGCGCAGCAGCATATGTTGTAGCCAATAGTCGCTGGTTTAAGACTTATCAACGTAAACTCAGCCTATTGGCACCACGAGTAACACTGAACTCGGTCGTTGCAGATATCGCAAAGCAATACAGATTAAACTTTGAAACGCAAACGAGTAGCGTTAAGCGCTTATACTCTCAGGATTTATTGAAAGCGACTCGCCTGAATGCCGCAGAAAAGCTCGAAAAATTCGGTGGCGACATTGCCGTTTGTATTAGCGAAAGCGACCGTATAGGCAAAGACGAAAAAGCATTTATCTGTAGCGACCAGTTAAACGCGCTGGTTGTGAGCTTTAATCAAAGTTCTGAGCGCCTACTAAAATCTCGTTCAGTATTTAACACGCTACTTCCACACTGCGCATAGCGCACAATAAAAATAAGTAATCCGAGTAACCGACTAGCAACGTAATAAACCAAAAAAATTCATAGGATTAATGTATGTTACGTTCTTTTTTGACGCTGCTAGTCATTACTTTGCTATCGGCTTGTTCCTCCCCTATCGCCAATAAAAATCCAATCAATCAAACGTTCCCAGAGGTTTTGGGAGAGAATTTGAGGGAGCAAAAAGTTGTTATCCCTAACGAACTTGAAGGGCAAGCAAGGCTTCTTTTAATTGGCTATGTTCAAGATGCTCAATTTGATATTGATCGCTGGCTTATCGGGCTAGATATGACAAAAACAGCGGTAACGGCTTACGAAATACCGACGATAGAAGGTATGGTTCCGCGCATGTTTGAGCGCTTTATCAATAATGGCATGCGCGCTGGTATACCTAAAAATTTGTGGGGTGGTGTAATAACGGTTTATCAAGGTGCTGATAAAGTTACTAACTTGACTGGCACAGAAAACCCCAACAATGCACGTGTATTGCTGTTAGATGCAGATGGTAAAATCATCTTCTTCTACGACGAAGGCTTTGCCGTAGAGCCACTTAATAACTTGCGAGCCTTACTTCGCTAGATTGCGCTTGGAACAATATCATGGGTAAACATTACTGCGTGATATACGGAGCAAAAAGCTTTTGCACATCTACTCTGGCCTTCAATTTTGCGGCCAGTAAATAGAGGCCAGCTAGCTTGCGGTGGATGAAAATGGCATCAACCGGTGGTGTATGCCATTGATCCTGCTGACGGTTAATCGCCATTCCTTGTTGTTTTACTCTTTGCGCCAAACCGCTTGTGCCGAAGTCATAGGCGCCATTGTACAATAAAGGCTCGCATGCAAGTGCGAAGATATCGAGTATTTGCTGAAGGTAGTTAGGACAAATTTCTTCAGCAAAGAAACCAATGCTTCGCGCTGCTGCCACCATTGCTTCTTGGTCTTGTCTAACACCCGCGCTAATCAGCCTTTGGTAACCTAAGCTAATTTCCACCGAGATATCTCGGGTCGCGCCAAAGTCCAGTAATACAACTTTTTTACTGTCTTTTTGGTATTGATAATTAGCGAAGTTGGGATCTGTTTGCATTAATTTGAAAGAGAATAGTTCTTCAAAAAACAATGCCATCAGACGCGTTACAACATCATCTCTAATCGCCTGAGGTTCTCCCTCTATCGTTTCAACAGGCACGCCTTCAACAAAATTCATCACGAGAATATGCTCAGTACTGAGCTTTTCATCAACCGTTGGTAAAATGAAGCTATCGTCCGCCAAATGCTGCTGATATCGGCTCACAAAGCTCGCTTCAGCCTTGTAGTCAGCTTCAACAAGCAATTGCAGCTTGGCTTCTTCCAGCAATGGGGCGATATCTAAGTGTTTAGGTAACAATCCTGATAAGTTAAGTAGTGTTGCGACATTATCAACATCGCTATTGATGGCCTTCGCAACACCTGGGTATTGCACTTTCACAGCAAGCTTTTCGCCTTTTTCACTGTAAGCTAAATGAACTTGTCCAATCGATGCAGAGGCGAAAGGCGTTAGTTCAAAATGGCTAAAGTTATCAAGCCATTGCTCTCCCCATGCAGATTCCAAAACGCTCAGTAGCTGTTTATGAGGCATGTGCTGTGCATTAGATCTTAGCTTATCCAGCAACATGCTAAGTTCAGGAGGGAGTAGATCGCCAGCATCCATCGATAACATTTGACCGACTTTCATGGCTGCACCACGCAATTGTGCAAGCTTGTCAGCTAAATGTTCGACATTTTTTGGCTGAAGTACCAAGTCCTTAAGGCTAGGAGATTTGCCTTTAGACAGCTGTTTAGCACCATCAACAAATGCATTGCCTGCCACCCTAGCAGCAAAGCCGCCTAATGCGGTCAACCTTGAAAATCTTGATGACGGGACTTTTTTCGCTCTACTCAACACATACCTCACTAAAAACTGAACCGATATGTTCAACACTTTGTGTGAATAAACATAACACTGTATGAGCTATTAATACGAGAAAGTATGAGCTTACGATCGGTTTATGCGCCGTATACACATCATACACAGCGCACTCAGATAACTTATTGTTAACTTAAACCTCTAACTAAACCTTAGCCTCGAAAGCTATCCCAAGGGCCCGTAATGGCTAATGTTTTGGTAGGGGAATAAACATTTACAAATAGTGTCTTGCCGTCAGGTGAAAAACAAGCACCAGCAAGCTCAGTTTGCGCGCGCAATTTAGCGAAGTTATAGAGTTTACCGTCTGGTGTAACACCACGTAGATGATTATCAACAACGTCTGTGTACTGGTCTTCACACACAATCAAGTGGCCAAATGGCGTAACTGTTAAATTGTCACCGAAGTTGTATAAGGTTTCATCTTCACTTTCCAAGAACAACTGTAATCGTCCGCCAGCAACACCGTTAGCGTCTGGCTGAAAGCGCATAATTTGTCCCAGTTGCTTTTCACCACCGTTGGTACAACAAAAATACAATTCATCGTCGCCCCAATGAATCCCCTCACCACGGGCAAATAGTGTAGCTCCAGCTTCATATCCTCTGATACGCAAGTCATCATTAGGACTTTCTGGCTGATCTAAATCGATCCACTCAGCTTGATGCCAGTCTCCAAGAGACATACGTTTTTTATCCCAGTTACGCGAATCAAATTTAGCCATGCCTTTGATTTTAAGCGCCTGTAATTGGCCACCTTTATCTAGCTCACCATAGACGTTTGGAATAAAACGGTAAAACAGACTGTCACCGCGATCTTCGGTTAAATACACAATGCCGGTTTTTGGATCTACAGCGGCTGCTTCGTGGTTGAATCGTCCCATAGCAATGAGCGGCTTGGCTTCAATAACGCCTCTCGCTGTTGCAGGTACTTCGAAAATATAACCGTGGTCTTTATTTGATTCACTGCCAACTTTAGTTACAGACTCTTCACAGCTTAACCACGTCCCCCATGGCGTAATACCACCAGCACAATTTCGAATGGTACCGACTAAGCTTAAAAACTCTTTTTCAACGCGTTTGTTCTTAACGTTGTAAATAATGGTAGAAGTACCGCCAGGTAAGGCTATTCCATCGGCATTCTGCCCATATGTATTTGCTGTTTTATGTTGCTGAATAGACTCAGGCGAATTTTTAAGATGCTTAGGCTGTAGCTCATGATTTCGGACAAGGGCTACAGTATTTTCAGTTAATGGCAAACATCCCATGCCATCGGCTCTATCGGGAACATGAAAGCCATCAGACATCGCATTACCCAGCGACGATATAACGCTGTAACTAAAACCTGCGGGTAAATCTAGAAGCTTTTCTGAATCTGCGATTAATGGACCAAATCCCTTACTTAGAGGCATATCTGAAAGTGATACCTGCTTACCTAGCACACTAGAAGCAAGCCCAGAGAAAGCCAGTGCACCCGCACCAATCATAAATTTACGTCGAGAAACACCTTGGCGGCTTTGCTGCTCAACAGCAGAAGGAGATACAGAATTTTCGTTTTGCTCAGAACGACTCATATTATTATTTACCACTATAAAACTAGACTATTTACTGTTTGCTTGATTACTGATTACTTGAGTTTAAGCTGGCTTTTGGCAGCTAATGTGAGCACCAATCGCCCAACATGAACTTAACTACTTGTGATTACCATTTGATGACCTTCATAAATTTATTCTGATCATGCCATGACTTAATGACGTCACAACAGAGATGTGTTATGTTATAACATATCTCAGAATAAATATGTTATCAAAGCGCTAATTAAGGGCGCCTTCCCTAGGTGATATTTATGAAATTATCCAGTGTTGCTACCGATAAGGTGGCGATAAGCTTATCTATGTTATGTCTGCTACATTGCTTAGCAGTTCCATTGCTGATTGCGGTAGTTCCAAGCATTGCTGCTATGGCGTTTACAGATGAATCTTTTCACTTATGGCTTGTTTTAGCAGTTTTTCCTACCAGTATTTATGCACTTACTATGGGCTGTAAGCGCCACAAACAAACAAAAGTGGTTATGCTAGGTGGTATCGGTTTAACGCTACTAGTATTGGCACTAGTACTTGGTGGTATTTTCCACAATGAAGTCATTGAAAAAATACTTACAGCAATGGGTACATTGCTTATTGGCTTTAGCCATTTCCAGAACTTTAAGCTTTGCCAAAAAACATCTTGCGATGACACTGCTTGCAGTTAGTCACAACCGGCAAATTTAGACCCCAAATAATAGGCAGAATTTTCTTTTTGCCTATTATGATAAACGTTCCACATCATTGAATAGCGCATATTCAAACTGCTTTATTCTTCGGAAAATTAATCTCTTGCCCTAAAAAACCTAATTTTTCTAGTCAATAAAAACTTAAATATCAATCTCTTATAAAGTAATACATAAAATGTTACAGCTTCTCCCTGCACAAAAATCAATCTATTTTTAAATCGCTCACGTAACTTCAACATCGCGCGACGGTGACGTTATTGTCAGGAAGCTAATATCGCCACTTTTTACATACAAACAAACCTTATGACAGGATTTAATTATGAAATTTATTCAGGCGTTTATTGTTAAAGTTGTATCACCGTTGTTATTGCTAGCTGCGTTTACTGCCTCTGCTGGAGGCGGCTATGGTTATAAGAAAGATATTGTAGATATTGCGGCATCCAATCAGGACTTCTCCACGCTAGTAGCGGCCGTAAAAGCCGCGGGACTAGTAGATACACTCAAGAGTGACGGCCCATTTACTGTATTTGCACCGACCAATGAAGCATTTTCGAAGTTGCCAGCAGGAACTGTTGAGAACCTACTCAAACCAGAAAATAAAGATAAACTCACTGCGATTCTTACCTACCACGTTGTACCAGGTAAAATCTATGCAAAACAAGTCGTTAAGATTGACTCTGCGAAGTCTGTACAGGGCGGCAAGATTGACATTAGCGCAGCAAATGGCATGGTTAAAGTTGATAATGCTAATGTCATAAAAACAGACATCAAAGCCTCAAATGGTGTAATCCACGTGATCGACACTGTGATTATTCCGAGCGACAAGGCAACAATGGCTAAACACTAAAAACACCGATATTTTCTCAACGAAGCAGCCCCTTTTTTATGGGTGGGGCTGTTTCAATTCACCATAGGCTTATTTATCAAAACACACCAAGTCATGCAGCTAATACCAGCAGCAGACAAGAAGTGATCCTAAACGCTCCTCTTTCAGTAGATTCAGTTTAAGTCCTACCCTGTTTTCTTCAGCCCCCATTTCAGGACTAAACCGTTTAAAGATATTGAGAGACATTAGTGAGTATTGCATTAGTTTGGCTAAAACGAGACCTCAGGTTAAGTGACCACGAACCGCTTGTCCTAGCTGCTAGGACGGGGTTGCCTGTTGTACTTTTCTACTGCTTTGAAGATATTCAACTAGACGACCCACATTACGAAGAGCGTCACTGGCGTTTCGTCTCACAATCTCTCGCAGACATAGGAAAAAAAGTACCAACTTCAGCGTTGTGGATAACACAAGGCGACCTAACAACGCGCCTTAATCAGCTCAACGAATTGCATGGAATTGGCGCAATGTTTTCTCATCAAGAAGTCGGACTTGCAAATACCTTTGCACGTGATATAGCTGTCAAAAAATGGTGTGTACAGAACGATGTAAAGTGGCAAGAATCAAATTATGCCGCGGTCATTAGAGGATTAACGAATCGTTTTGAATGGGATAAACATTGGGACAGCGTTATGCGATCACCTACACAAGATTGTGATTTGTCACAAATCAATTGGTGCCAATATCCACTCGCTATTGAAGGGGCACAGTGCCTTAATAACGAAGTGATTCTGCAGCATTGGCTTCCTGTTGATAACAACATAGGCAAATGTTCCACAAAGGCCTTGTTCCAACAAGGTGGCGAAAGCGAAGCTTGGCGCACGCTAGCCTCCTTTTTTGAACAACGCGGAAAGAGCTATGCTTATTCACTCTCAAGCCCTAGCTTGAGTCAACACCACTGCTCTCGGCTATCCACATACCTTGCTTGGGGAAACCTCAGTCTTCGACAAGTTTATCAATTCCTATTGCAACACTGGCAAGTGCCCGGTTGGCGTCGCTCATTGATAGCGTTGAGCTCAAGATTGCACTGGCATTGTCACTTTATTCAAAAATTTGAAAGTGAATCTCGAATGGAGTTTGAGCCCGTTAATATCGGTTACCAAGATTTGCCAAGGTCTTCGGGGAATATACAACAACAGCATCTGGCTGCTTGGAAAAGTGGCCAGACAGGCTATCCCATGGTAGACGCTTGTATGCGCTGTTTACATGCTACCGGTTATATCAACTTTAGAATGCGTGCAATGTTAGTGAGTTTTTTATGTCACCACTTAGCCATCGACTGGCGTTTGGGTGTTAAACACCTTGCCAGCCTGTTTCTGGATTTTGAGCCGGGCATTCATTACAGTCAATTTCAAATGCAGGCAGGCATTACCGGCATAAACACAATTCGAATATATAACCCGGTTAAGCAGGGAGAAGAGAAAGATCCTAAAGGTGATTTTGTTAGAGCTTGGATACCAGAACTAAATGAAGTGCCATCAGAGCTCATTCACACTCCATGGCAACTATCATCGATGGAACAAATGATGTACGGCGTTTCTATTGGAGAAACCTACCCTGCACCCATTGTCGATATCAAAAAAAGCTACAAGGATGCACAGCAATTGTTGTGGTCGTGGCTTAACAAGCCGATTGTGAAGGTAGAAGCGCAACGTTTGCTAGCGAGACATGTAAGGCCAAGCAATTAGTTTAGCTCATTCGTTTGGGCATATTAGGGCATACATAAACTGCAAACTTTTTGTCACTTTACCGTTTTTTCTCAGAAATTAGCGCCAACATTAGAAATTCAATTATTTTTCAAGTGATGGTAATGGAATACGATACCAACGGCTTGAAGGCCATTCAAACGAGCTTTTGGTATTAGACATGTGCAATTAGATACGTGCTACTTGCACTACATATACCAAACTGAGCATTAATTGGAGCAATGGCGTCGCACCTCTCGACTAGGAAAGTAGATTCCAAATGCTATGTAGTAGTACAGGACGTATGAATACATTTTTCGATGCACTCGCTGGCGTTGGCATAGGCACATGGCAGTTCGATATAACGACGCACTATTTGATGTGCGATATTTACGCATGTGATCCAAACGTTAGCGACCAAAAGAACGTTTTTAAATATTGGCTAAGTACAATTGTTCCCAGTGACTTAGCAGAAATGAAGCGAATCTATCTCGAAGACCTTCAATCTACGCAACAACTCGAATATATCCACAAAATAAAAACCGCGACAGGTGACGTTCGTTTTATTCTTTCCAAAGCATCTGTGCACAAGAATAACGCCGACGAACCAATTCTATTGCTTGGCTCTTCTATAGACGTAACAAAATACAATCTGATTGACCAAAGCCTCAGAGACACACAAAAGCGTCTTTTGCTCGCAAAAAAAGCGGCTCAAATAGGCATATGGGAGCTAGAGCTAAGTTAGAATAAGCTGCTCAGGGATGACGATATATTCGACATATTTGGATTAGATGAGAATGTATTTACTGGCCACTATGATGACTGGGAAAAGCTAGTTCACCCCGATGATATTAACGATGCGGTTAATGACTTTCAGCTAAGTATCAAAGCGCGCAAACCGTTTGATTAAGAGTTCAGAATCATCAGACCTGATGGTGAAGTACGATATATCTTTGCCAAAGCTCAAGTGATTTTGAACGACTGATCTGGTCAAGCTAGGCCGCACACTTTTTCCTTACACTGTCAAATTCAATTGGTGACATGTCATTTAAGGTCGTATGCAACCGAACTGAGTTGTAGTATTTGATGTATTTTTCAACATCGATTTTCATGCTTTCTCTGGTTAAGTGATAAACATTTAATAGCCATTCATTTTTCAAACTACCGAAGAATCGTTCAACCACAGCATTATCTAAAGAAGCGCTACAGCCACTCATTGATGGCGTTATTCGGTTACTCCATAACAGTGCTTGATAACGCTTGCTGGTATATTGAGAGCCTCTATCGCTGTGAAATATTAAGCCTGTTTGAGGCTGACGTAGATTGATTACCATTTGCATCGCTCTCATCGTTAAATCAACTGTCATACGCTTACTTAGCGCCCAACCAGTAATGCGGCGAGAATGTAAATCCATGACCACAGCTAAATACATCCAGCCTTGGTGCGTTCTCAAGTAAGTAATATCGCCTGCCCACGCTTGGTTAGCGCTAGCTGGATTAAACTTACGCTTAAGCAAGTTATCAGCAACCGCATGACTATGCTTACGCATAGTCGTCACTTTGTAAGCTACTCGTTGTTTTACTTTTAAGCCAAGTAATTTCATTAAGC
>JAKVCY010000094.1 GCA_022448425.1 Thalassotalea sp.
TTTAATCATTGGCTCAATTTGGATTTTATTTGAAGCAATTCCAAGGCTGTCCAATCCTGAAATGCCTGTAGTCGAGGGGATGTTAGGGCTAGCGATACTCGGCGTTGCCGTTAACGGATATGCTGTATTAAAATTAAAAGCGGGTGAAACATTAAATGAGAAAGTGCTGACATGGCACCTTCTTGAAGATGTACTTGGATGGGTTGCCGTTCTTATAGTCTCTATCGTACTGTTGTTCGCTGAACTGCCGATATTAGATCCCCTTTTATCAATAGGGTTCACGCTGTTCATCTTGTTTAATGTTTTCAAAAACCTGAAATCAACACTCGTTTTATTTCTTCAAGCTGCACCCGATAAAGAGACTCAAAAGCGTATTAAACTATCACTAATGGAATTTCCTGAAGTTAATGGTATCCACCACATGCACTTTTGGTCACTAGATGGTGAAAGTCACGTTTTAACAGCGCACCTTGAGCTGAGTGACAACTTTGACGTTAAAGAATTAATTAGGCTTAAACAAGAAGTTGCAGCTAAATTATCTTCCTATCATTTATCGCATACAACGATAGAGTTTGAGTTTTTAAATGAAAATTGTCGGGATGAAGCGCAGTAAGCTTTATCAATAAAATGTTGGGCATACAATATAAAAAGCAGCTTAATTAGGCATAACCTAGTAATTAAGCTGCTTTTTTGTTTTTAAATTTCGTCAGATTGCTGTTTACTACTCTCAGCGCCATGCGCCCATTGATATAAAATAGGCAATACAAACAAAGTTAAAATTGTAGAAGATACAATACCGCCGATAACAACTGTTGCTAGTGGTCGTTGCACTTCTGCACCAATTCCAGTGTTTAACGCCATTGGAATAAAACCTAAACTTGCGACCAGTGCCGTCATTAAAATAGGTCTTAAACGAATGATGGCACCTTCAATGATCGCTACGTAAAGGTCGCCTTTTTCATGCCAAAGATCTCGAATAAAAGCCAACATAACCAAGCCATTTAATACGGCAACACCTGACAATGCTATGAAGCCGACACCTGCCGAAATAGATAAAGGCATGTCTCTTAAATAAAGAGAAATTACGCCCCCAGTTAATGCTAACGGTACACCACTGAAAATGATCAATGCATCTTTTAATGAACCAAATGCAATAACCAAAATACCTAAGATAACAATTAGTGTGATCGGCACAACTAAGCTTAATCTTTTACTCGCTGACTCTAGCTGTTCAAAGGTTCCGCCATAATCAAGCCAGTATCCTGCTGGAATTTCTCCTTCCTGATTAATTTTAGCTTTCACTTCTTTGACAAAACCGCCTAAATCTCTACCACGAACATTGACGGTAACCACAACTCTTCTTTTACCTCTCTCACGGCTAATTTGAGCAGGTAAAGACTCAGATTTAAGCTCTGCAACTTCTTCAAGTGGCACATAGTTACCATTCTCAAGTGGAAGCGGCAGATGCTTCAAGCTATCGATATCCGTTCTTATTTGCTCCGGTAGACGAACAACTAACTCAAATCGTCTGTCTCCTTCATAAATGATCCCCGCAGATTCACCGCCAATTGCAGTAGCAACCCAGTCTTGCAGTTCGGTAACGCTCAAACCATACCTACCAAGCGCTTCTCGTTTAGGAATTACTGATAAAGATGGAACACCTGTGACCTGTTCCATTCGGGCATCAGCAGCACCGTCCACGGTTTTCACTATATTTAGAATATCTTTTGCGGTGAGTAATAACCGATCCAAATCATCACCAAATATTTTGATGCCGACATCAGCTCTAACGCCAGAAATCAATTCATTGAAACGCATTTGAATAGGCTGAGTGAATTCATAGTTGTTGCCCGGAATGTTTTTCAGTACCTCTTCCATTTCTTCAACTAATTCACTCTTTGGCTTTGAAGGTTCGGCCCAATCTTTACGTGGTTTTAAAATAACAAAGATATCAGCAATACTCGGTGGCATTGGGTCAGTTGCTACTTCTGGTGTGCCGATGCGCGAGAATACTTTATCAACTTCAGGAAACGCTTTAATACGTTGCTCAAGTACTTCTTGCATTTCTACTGATTGCTCTAGGCCAGTCGATGGAATTCTTAATGCCTGTAGTGCAATATCACCTTCATTTAATTGAGGAACAAATTCTGTCCCAAGCGTAGTTGCTAACCAAAGGCTATACCCCATTAACAGCGTTGAGAATGAAACAATAATCCAACGAAATTTCATCGCCATTTTTAACAATGGTTCATAAATAGACTTGGTTGAACGAATAACTACACTTTCTTTTTCGCTGATTTTACCTTTCATAAACACAGCTACAGCAGCAGGAACCAGTGTAACTGAAAGGATCATTGCGGAAATTAACGCCATAACGACAGTTGCCGCCATAGGGTGGAACATTTTCCCTTCAACGCCAGTTAGCGTGAAAATGGGGATGTAAACAACAGTGATAATTGCCACACCAAACAAGCTTGGACGTATCACTTCTGAAGTGGCTTCAAAAACGGTATTTAGGCGTTCTCTTAAGTCTTGCCTATGACCGTTGTGTTGGGCCTGTGCTAACCTACGGACAGAGTTTTCAACGATGATTACAGCCCCGTCCACTATCAAGCCAAAGTCCAATGCGCCGAGACTCATTAAATTGGCAGATACTCCTGCTTGCACCATACCTGTGATTGTCATTAACATGGAAATAGGGATAACAGCAGCGGTAATGAGAGCTGCACGTAAATTTCCAAGTAGAATAAATAACACAACAATAACTAAAAGCGCACCTTCAACGAGGTTTTTGGTAACGGTTGCAATCGCTTTATCTACTAACGTTGTTCTGTCGTAAACAGGCTCTGCGGTAATGCCCTTTGGCAGAGATTTTTGTATTTCGCTGAGCTTATGTTCCACTTCTAAAGCAACGGTGCGAGAATTCTCACCAATCAGCATCATGGTTGTACCAAGCACTGTCTCAATGCCATTACGAGTAGCAGCCCCTGTTCTAAGTTCTTTGCCTATAGCAACATTGGCAACATCACTTATTTTTACAGGAATACCATCGTTCTTTTTGATGATGACATTGAGGATCTCATCTATTGTCGCTAGTTGCCCAATGGAGCGTACTAAAACTTGCTGTCCGTTTTGTTCGATATAACCTGCGCCACGGTTGTCATTGTTTTTACGTAATGCATCAGATATTTCTTCAAAGGTTACCTGATGAAAAAGTAATTT
This sequence comes from Thalassotalea sp., assembly GCA_022448425.1. Classification (GTDB taxonomy): domain Bacteria; phylum Pseudomonadota; class Gammaproteobacteria; order Enterobacterales; family Alteromonadaceae; genus Thalassotalea_F. Next base: position 3,223 of record JAKVCY010000094.1, read on the forward strand.
TTCGGGTTTAGGCGTTATGTGATATTGCTTGTTGTAGCCGCCGATACTGTTGACCTCAATGACGCCTTTAACTTGAGCCAATTGCGGTTTAATGATCCAGTCTTGTATTTCTCTTAAGGCAATAGCGGTATAAGGCTCTCCATTAGGCATTTTAGCGTCAGGAGAAGCTTGTACGGTATACATAAATATTTCGCCAAGCCCTGTCGAAATAGGACCCATTTCTGGCTCTAAGCCAGAGGGAATAACGCCTTTTATCGCAGCTAATCTTGCATTGATTAAGTTGCGAGCAAAATAAATATCGGTTCCCTCTTCAAAGATAACGGTTACTTGAGATAATCCATATCTTGACAGGGAGCGGGTGTGAGACAGCTTTGGCAATCCGGCTAAGGCTGTTTCTACAGGAAAGGTCACCCTTTGTTCCGCTTCCAAAGGTGAATAACCGGGGGCAGAAGTGTTTATTTGTACCTGCACGTTTGTTATATCTGGAACAGCATCAATGGGAAGTTTTTGATAACTCCACATACCAACGCCGATGATTACCATCAGCAAGCTTAATACTAAGTAGCGCCTATTTATTGCAAGACGCAAAATTGATTCAATCATATTGCGTCTCCTAATCGTCGTCTTCTACTTCAGATTTCAATATATCTGCTTTTATCAGATAACTGTTTTTGTTTACATATTCAGTGTCTTTACTGAGGCCACCAATAACCTCGATATAGTTCTTATCTGAACGTCCTAATACAAGCGGTGCAAATTCGTACTCTTCATCTTCTTTAACAAATACACCTAATTGTCCCCCCAGTTCTTGGATAGCAACTTTCTCAACGGCTAAATCCACCTTGAATTGATTTATTTTGACGTTGCCTTTTAATAATTGACCTGACGTTAGCTTTAACTCAGTGTTGTTTAAACGTACACGTGCTAAAACATAAGACTGATCTTTAGCTGGAATTATATTGGTGATGGTTGAGTTGAATGCCTGTTCACCATGCTCAATATCAACAGGTTGACCGACTTTAATTTGATTATATTGGCTGGTAAACACCTTAAATTCAGCCCACAAGGTGTCAAAATTGACGATTTCAAACAAGCTAGTGTTTTGCGTGATACCGCCAATATTTCCATTTCGCTGTAAAACAGTCCCAGAAACAGGCGATGTTATTTTATAAGTATTTAAGCTCTCATTAGATTCAATAACGGCTAATAGATCGCCTTTTTTTACCGTATCACCAACAGTGGAGTTAATTGTCTTTATAACGCCGTTATATCTAGCGCCAACTTGAAATAATTGTTCAGCGCCTATCGTCGTAGAGCCGTATACAGGGATAGTTTGGTTCAACGTTTTTGAAGCTAAATAGGCTGTTTCAACACCAACCTTTTTTGCCATGTTATTGTCGATTTTGCTTATGCCTTCTTCGCCTTCATGTTCATCTTCACTAGCGAAAACACTTTGAATGGGTGACAAATACCCAATAAAAATCAATAGTGCGAGTAAATAGTTTTTCATTTTTAATTCCTAAACGATTCAGTTAATAACTGAATCAATAAATTGTTATTAAGCTTAAAGTGATGCTTTTTTTAGAGTGACAGCGCTTCGTTTGTTAGTTTTTCTATCTCTGCGCCATAAATTAGGGCAGCAGATGCCGCATCAATGAGGGTTCGCCGAGCATTTAACAGCTCTTGTCTAGCCGATACATAATCAAGATATCCATATCGACCTTTTTGATAGGCGTCTTGAGTATCTTCCAGTGCATCTTCAAGCATTGGGATAACCGACTGCTTTAATGAATTAGCTGTTAATATGGCTTGTTTTCTATTGGAGTATGCTCGTAGTAAGTGATTTCTAAACCTCAACTTAGTCGCCTCTTTCTCTATGGCAACTTGGTCACGCTCTGCTAGCGCACTAGCGATTGCACCAGAATTTCGCTTTTCAGCAAACAAAGGTAAGCTAAAGCCAGCGACCAGTGCCGTATCATTGGCTTCTTGAGAGCGCCTAACACCAACAGACCATTTGATATTGGCCGTTGACTCTGTTTTAGCTAACTGTATTTCAGCCTCTTTTAGTCGCTGTTCACTTGCATAGATTTGAATAGCAGGGTTCTTCTCTAACTTCGCAAAAAGGCTGTTAAAGTCACTATCATTGCCAAACTGAAAAAGATCCCCTTGTACTTCAGAGAAGGTTACAGAGTTTTCCCCCCAGTAGGCTGCTAATGAGAGCTTCAAATATTCCAAGCGCTTTTGTTCAGATTGAAGGGTGAGGTTAGCCTGAGCAATAACTGCTTTTGAGCGTTTCACTTCAGCCTCAGGAGTAGCACCTGCGCGGTTACGCTGAGATACAATCTCTAACGTTTCTTGTGCTAAGCTCAAAGCATTTTCTGCCAATATAACTCTTTGTTGGGCTGCAAGTACTTCCACGTACTTCTCAGTGACTTGA
>JAKVCY010000095.1 GCA_022448425.1 Thalassotalea sp.
ACAGTGTGGTGGCACTGGCTTTTGCACTTATGTGGTTACCGATGTGGGTTGATTAGGATATGTACAGCAAAGATCAACACGCTCTAATTGGCGAGCCATGTTAAAAGGTAATGCCGAACCGATAGACTTAAAGCAAAAAGCTCAAGAGCTTATTCCACAAATTAGTGAGCGCCTTGAAGATATTCGCTTAAAATTTGGTGCGGACGCTGTTGAACAATTAGATGAAGAGGTTGTTGACCTACACTTCCCTGCTTCAGAGTATTTAACCAAGATAAGTTCGTTTAACTTCGACAAGCAGCCTATTATATCGGGCACGCTGCTGGGGATTAAAGGGCAATATCTTATTTTCGACAGCGGTGTGATAAATATGCGAAAGTTTGGGTCTTATCAAATAAGCGCTGAATTTTCTTAATATTTTTAACCGCTTTCTAGGGAAGCATCTATACTAAATCTGTAGAAGGTTAGTCACTATTACCTACTCAGAAGGTAAGGTACTTTGGCAAACTAGTTATAGACAAAAACGCAAGTTTTCATGTTTAGCTTATGTAAGTAAAGGAATAATACCAATTGCATTAAATTGGTATAACTAACAAGCTATCATCGCGAGTGTTAGGGGTGAAAGGTTATGACTGCATTGGAATATGCACAAAAAGCCAATGACGTATTTGTTCTTTCGGACTCATTTGTTCGAATTAAAGAACTCATTGATGATGAAACATCGACTATTGATGATATTGCTGAAGTCATCATGATAGATCCGGCCTTGGCCAGTACAATTCTCAAACTTGCTAACAGCTCCTTTTTTAACTACCCCGGTAAAATCGATACTATTTCCAAAGCTTTGCTGGTGTTAGGTATCACGGAAGTGTACAACCTAGTTATCGCTTATTTCACCTCAGATGCTTTTAAAGCGATAGACGCTGATGCTGACTATTTAGAGCGCTACTGGGAAGCCAGTGTTGACGCAGCTTTGTTGATCAAATACTTAGGTGAAGTATGTAAAGTACCAAATGCTGAGCGTATGTTTATTTTGGGTTTGTTACACAACTTGGGAGAACTCGTCGTAAAGCAGTTCGATAGCAACAAGCTTGATGACTGTGTTGCATTGAGTGAAGCAGAAAAGCCTTGGGTTGCCCAGCAGTCAATACTTGGTTTTACGTTTGCCGATTGTACTGCAGAGTTGCTCAAGCAATGGAAACTGCCTTTTTCACTAGTCGAGCCAATAAGAGGTCAAGATAGTGATAACATCTTGTCCCAACCTCCAGAAGCGAAAATGCTGTATCTTGCCAAGCGCGTTATGCTGCAAAATAGCTTCTATAACAAGACACTAATTAAGGACTGGATCAGCGATGCTGAACTCCAAGAATTGGGACTAGATAACGATATTTTAAAAGCGGCGAACAGTTATTGTGATATGGAAAGGCTGAGTATTCTCTCTATTTTAAAGCCGACCGCAATGATAATTTACTAACGCTTCATTTTGTCCCTGTTTCGTTAGTTTTTTTTATGTTCAGACTCACTTGAGTGACTCGTATCTTGCTGATGAAAAAGGCCTTGGTTTTTGTGTTCATGCAGTGAGCTCATACGCGAGCCCACTAAACTCGCGACCAGTACAGCCAGATAAAATTGACCGACGATAGCTTGGAAATAAACTAAAAATCGTGTCATTGGTAAGTTAGGGACAACGTCGCCAAACCCAAGTGTTGTCAGGGTAACGAATGAAAAATACACTAAATCTGGGAATACCAAATACCATTCACTCGTTGAATTTAGTCCCTTGAACGCGTCACCGAAATACAACTGGGCTAGCGTATAGATAAGCGCCCAAATTAAACCAAGTAACATGTATAGACAAATGGCACCGAGAATCGTATTGCTGTTTACCTTCCCTGCCAAAATGACTTGTTTGGTTGTTTGGTAAGTCGTACTGATAAAAAAGACTAGCATGAGTATGAGATGGATAAAATCTAAAACATAAAGCTCGAGAAAATAACCAAGTTGCGAGGTCAGAATAATCGCGATGGGAAATATCGCGGCCCTCGATAATAAAAAGTCTTCTTTTTTCACGCCCCAAACTGCAACGATCAGTGTGATTACCGTCGTTGATTGAACAAACCGCTGTGCCGATTCATCAAAGAATTGCTGGGCAATCGCTGTACTGAAAAGCAAAAGCGTTAAAGCAAAAGTGAGATAAATAAAATTGTCGTGGTGACTCATTTTACGAAGGTGTGTTCTCATTGGAGCTATTCGCCTTTGTCTTGTGGAGATGATGAATAGGTGAACTTATAGTTTCTAAGCAGACGTAAATTACTACGTCAAAATACAGAACTAAGCACCCGAAACTATTAAAAAATTAGCACAAAAACCGCTCTTATAATATCAGATTTTACCCAATATAGCGCAAGCTCAGCACTACGCACCATCAGTGATCGTGGACAAAAAACTAATGCACCATCATTGTGCATAAATGTTAATGAAAATTTAACATTTAGTATTAACTTTCTGAAATTTATCAAAAATTAATGTTTGGCATAGCGATTGTTTAGTTATTAGCAAATAACAATAGGGGAATTAATATGAAGTTAGTAAACGCTATCATTAAGCCATTCAAGCTTGATGACGTTAGAGAAGCTATCTCAGAAATTGGGGTAGAAGGTCTAACAGTCAGTGAAGTAAAAGGTTTCGGTCGTCAAAAAGGTCACACAGAACTATATCGCGGCGCTGAGTACCAAGTAGATTTTTTGCCGAAAGTTAAATTAGAAATCGCAGTTAATGACGATGTAGTTGAGCGCTTAGTAGAAGCAATCACTAAAGCGGCATACACGGGCAAGATCGGCGACGGTAAAATCTTTGTCTATAACCTAGAACGAGCTGTGCGTATCCGTACTGGCGAAAACGATGTTGCAGCGCTGTAGGAGACGATAACCATGGAACAAAATATTTTTCACCTTCAATACGCAATGGACACATTCTACTTCTTAGTTTGTGGTGCATTGGTTATGTGGATGGCTGCTGGTTTTTCTATGCTAGAAGCTGGTTTAGTTCGTTCTAAAAACACAACAGAAATTCTAACGAAAAACATCGCGTTATACTCTATTTCTTGCATTATGTACTTAATTGTTGGTTACAACATTATGTACGGTGGTGGCGTTTTCTTATCAGGTATCGAAACAGTCGATGCCGATGCAGTATTAAAAGACTTCGCAGCTCGTGAAGATGGCTTCACTGGTGGCGCTATTTACTCTTCAGCTTCAGATTTCTTCTTTCAAGTTGTTTTCGTTGCTACTGCAATGTCAATTGTTTCAGGTGCGGTAGCAGAGCGAATGAAGCTTTGGGCATTCCTAGCATTTGCTGTTGTATTAACAGGTTTCATTTACCCAATGGAAGGTAGCTGGACTTGGGGCGGCAACGCTGTTTTTGGTATGTACACACTTGGCGACTTAGGCTTCTCTGACTTCGCAGGTTCAGGTATTGTTCACATGGCTGGTGCAGCAGCGGCTTTAGCTGGTGTGTTATTGCTTGGTGCTCGCAAAGGCAAATACACTGCTGACGGCAAAGTTAACGCGATTCCTGGTGCAAACTTACCATTAGCAACGTTAGGTACATTCATTTTATGGATGGGTTGGTTCGGCTTCAACGGCGGTTCTGTATTAAAGCTTGGTGATATCGGTAACTCACATGCAGTTGCAATGGTTTTCCTAAACACTAACGCAGCAGCTGCTGGTGGTGCAGTAGCAGCATTAATCCTGGCAAAAATCTTATTCAAGAAAGCTGACTTAACAATGGCATTGAATGGTGCACTAGCGGGTCTAGTTTTAATCACTGCTGAACCTTCTACACCAACAGCGTTACAAGCAACTATTTTCGGTGCTTTAGGTGGTGTAATCGTTGTATTCTCAATCATTGGTTTAGACAAAATTAAGATTGACGATCCAGTAGGTGCTATTTCTGTTCACGGTGTTGTAGGTTTATTCGGTCTATTATTAGTACCTGTTACAAACCCTGGCGCAACTTTCTCTGGTCAGTTAATTGGTGCAGCAACAATCTTCGTTTGGGTATTCGTTACTAGCTTCATCGTATGGTTTGCACTTAAAGCTATTATGGGCATCCGTGTTAGCGAAGAAGAAGAGTACGAAGGTGTTGATAAATCAGATTGTGGTTTAGAAGCTTACCCTGAGTTCACTCGCAACTAATTAATTGAAGTGAATCAATTGAATAAAGGCAGCAGAAAGGCTGCCTTTTTTTATGGGGTCATCTTTATTTTAAAAAGTTTGATCCATTACCCGCCCACGCAAGTAAATTTTGTGTACAATTGATTAATTCTTATCGGTTTTTTGGTTTTATCTATGGCAAGAGAGCAATTTGGTGTATGTGCAGAGCCTAATTTGCATGGCACGTACTTATTGTTTAATGCGTTTGATGATAAAAAGCAGTTTATCCGTCAGGCGTTATCACGTATTCCTGCGATGCTAGATCACTACGCTGATCGATTTTCTGAAGCAAACTTGAATGGTGTTGTCGCTATTGGTGCCAACTACTGGGACGAGCTTTGTCCTGAACAGCGCCCTAAGCACTTAACATCGTTTCCAATGATGCAGAGTGATGACCGTATCGCTCCGGCAACTAGCGGTGACTTATACATTGAGATTCGTAGCGACCGTTCTGATGTTAACCACATTGTTGCAGGTAAAGTGTGTGAGTTATTAGGTGATAGTGTCGAGCTTATCGAACAAACGCGCGCTTTCCGTTACTTGGACGGCCGTGACTTAACTGGTTTTGTCGATGGTACCGAGAATCCACAGGGTCAACATAGACGTGAAGTAGCTCTTGTAAAAGAAGACGATGATCTGAACTTCGCTGGTGGTAGCTACCTACACATTCAGCGTTATCGTCACAATTTGAAGCTTTGGAATATGATGTCGGAGAAATCTCAAGAAGATGTCTTTGGCCGTACCAAAGTCGAAAATGTAGAGTACAAAGGTGAAGATAAGCCGTTAACTGCTCACACCAAGCGCACTTCATTAAAGGATGATGACGGTAAGAGCATTGAGATATTACGTCAAAGTATGCCTTATGGTGATATGAAGGTGCAGGGGCTTTTCTTTGTGTCTTATTGCCACTCTCCTGAACCTTTCAAATTAATGCTGCAAAGTATGATTCAAGGTGATGGTGATGGCCATTTCGACCATATTTTACGATTTACTGAAGCACAAACAGGTGTTGCGTTTTTCGCGCCGAGCTTGAACTTTTTAGCATCACTGGCTGAGTAAGCGAGTGAGCTAATAGCATGATGAAAAAAGGCTGCAGATGCCTGTCTCTTGATCACATTTCTAGATCAAGAGACTTGGCTAGCTCATAACCTTCAAGGATGGTTTGCAGTGTAAACCATCCTTCCCATAACCGCTCCCACCCAACGCGACCATTACGTTTTGAATCATGCCAGCCAGC
>JAKVCY010000096.1 GCA_022448425.1 Thalassotalea sp.
TGAAGGAGTGCCGCAAGGTGGCGTAATTTCACCATTATTGTCAAACATCATGCTTAATGAGTTTGATCATTATCTGGATGAGTGTTACCTAAGCAAGAAAGCGCGTAAAGATCGATGGTACTGGAATAGCACCATTCAAGACAAACGCAAGATTGCCTTGGATGAAAACAGGCAGTGGAAGCCAGCCGTTGCCTATTGCCGTTATGCCGATGACTTTGTTGTTGAGGCTGTAGAATTTATAGAAAAAGACACTTTTAGTGTCTTTTTTAGTTTTTGCTACTTGTTTGTTTTTTAAGCTTGATACCAGATCTTTGATGTGATCTAATAGATATTATTCAACTACTGAACATCAGAATGGCAAATTATAAACCTGATTTATCTTGTCAAAATAAGTTCATCCCAATCGATTTTTCTCGACAAATATTACCTGGCACATTTGAATTTGCACTATCTCACATTGTAGATAACCGTCTTGACTTATCAGGCTTTGATGCGTGGTATCAAAATGATAAACGCGGTGCAGCAGCGTATCCGCCAACGGTGATGTTAAAGATTATATTACTCGGTTATGCCCATGGTTTAGTGTCGAGTCGCCGCATCGCACAAGCGTGTGAAACCAATATTACTTTTATGAGTTTATCGGGTGACGTGCAACCACATTACACATCAATAGCAAGTTTTGTGGCAAAGATGAGTGAACAAATTGCACCATTATTTACACAAATATTGATGATATGTGATGAAGAAGATTTGATTGGCCGTAACATGTTTGCCATTGATGGCTGTAAGATAAAGTCAAATGCGAGTAAAGAATGGAGCGGTACGTTTGAAGAACTAGAACGTAAACAAATAAAATTAGAAAAGGCCAGTAAACGTATTTTAGCCCGCCATCAATCACAAGATGATATGCCTGAAGATGAAGTGATTCATGATTTAAAACAAAAAGAAAAGCTTGATAAAAGCGCCGCCAAAATAGCTGATTACTTGGCAACAAAAAAAGAAAAACTTGGTAGTAAAGGCAAGCCAGTTAAAAGCAATATAACTGACCCTGATAGTGCAAAAATGACGACATCAAAAGGCACAATCCAAGGCTACAATGGGATTGCAATCAATGATGATAAACATCAAATCATTCTACAAGCCCAAACTTGGGGCTCGGTGGGTGAGCAACAAACCTTAAAGCCAGCGATAACTCAGCTAGAAGAACAACTCAAAGCGTTAGGCACACCGAATACCTTATCAGAAGCAAAGTTCACAGCAGATAGCGGGTTTCACAGTGAAGAAAACTTAAAATATTTAGCGACTACTGGCTTAGATAGTTATATCGCAGATACGAAATTTAGAAGTCGAAATCCGTTATTTAAAGTGAGTGAAACGTACCATACAGAAAAAGAAAAACGGCGATTAAAACGCAGTAAAGGCAAGCCAAGATTATTTACCAGTCAGGATTTTCATTATGATAAAAGTACACAAAGTTGTCGTTGCCCAGCAGGGAATGAAATGTGGTGTAGCGGCGATAACCTCAAAAGTGCAGATCGAATTTATACACGATTTGTGGGTTATTTAAAAGATTGTAAAAGTTGCCCTTTACAGAGGCAATGTATGAGAAAAAAACCAAATAAAACAGGAAGACAAGTCCAATTTTTAAATGACAGAGAATTAAAAAAACCTTCATATACAGATAAGATGCGGATTAAAATAGACAGTCCAATCGGTCGACGACAATACAGTAAAAGGTTAGGTGCAATAGAGCCTATTTTTGGCAATATCACGGTAAATAAGGGCATGAATAAATTCACATTGCGAGGACAAGAAAAAGTGAATGCGCAGTGGCAAATGTATTGTTTAGTTCATAACATAGAAAAACTCAGAAATAGCCTACATTAAAGATTAAACCCACGAAAACACTCCATATATCATTTGAATACGGCCTTTTTACTTATAAACCCCTCATTATTTACGATCTAGTGCTAAAAAAATAAAAATCAGCAAAAACGTAAACGTTTTTGATTGTTAAAACGATTTAATATCAGTAGAGTATTCCGATTATAAAATATTAATTTAAAACGAGTAATTCTACAGGCTCGTTATATGCAAAAGGAAGATTGAGCATGAATATCAATGCAACACTAGTTGGAGAGATAGTATTTATCTCTGTAATTGTTATTGGCATCTTAAGCTATTATTTAGGAAAACGTAAAACTAACACACCTAAAATAGCCACTTTAATTGGTGTTTTACTATCATTTATCCCTCCACTAGGTTTGGTTTACCTTGTCATTTTGGTATTAAAAAACGATATTAATCAAAATAGTAAAGGTGATAGTGTTGTGTAATTTGCATATAACAAGCAATTAAACAGGGATTAAAAA
>JAKVCY010000097.1 GCA_022448425.1 Thalassotalea sp.
AGAGTTTTACCATCAAAAGCGATAATTGATTGACCTTGTTGCTCTCTTACTTCATTTACCCAACTCATAAAGCAGCTTAACAAGGCAGAAGGCTCTAATGCACTGATGATACGAGCAATGGTGTCATCTACAGGAATGCCAGCCTCAAATTTCCTGAATTTACGAAGCCAGTCAAGCTTGCTATCGCCAAACTGTTTAACATCTTTCCAGCCTTCTGCACCTGAGACAATGGCGACAACAGTTAAAAATACGATATCTAGCAGGTCATGCTTTTTATTGATGTGAGAGCGAGTATCTTTGAGACTATTGAAGTGAGTGATAAATGACATGAGCTAGCCTAAAAAGCCAGATTTGATCACAAATTCTACTAGTTACGCAAGTCAAAGTATGATCTTGCCCTGTACGTTGAATAATCATGAGACGAGTTTTATTGTTTTAGTTTTTAGTGTTATTTATTTTTGCGGAAACAAAAAAGGAGCATGACGCCCCTTTTTTTCATTTTGATTAATTTATTAAATAAATAATTCTTTGATGTTGGTTAAATCTGTTTTACCACTCGCAATTTCTTCTGCCGTAAGACCAGATAACTCATGCGGGAAAACTAACCATTCGTCAGATTCGTGTACGTAGTAATCAGGCACGATATCAACTTTTGAGTTCTTTGGTTTATACCAAGGACATGCAACGCGAACATCGTTTGGCATGTTATTACGCATAAGCACTTTTAATTGCTTAATTAACGCATCGATACTGCGGCCAGAGTCAAAAACATCATCTACGATAAGTAAACCATCATCAGCATTCGCGTTTTCAATGATGTAATGTAAGCCGTGAACTTTAATTTCTTTACTTTGCTGATCGATGCCGTAGTAAGAAGACGTTCTAACAGCAATGTGATCAGTCTCTACTTTTTTGAAGTCATAAAATTCTTGTACTGCAATACCAATTGGTGCACCACCACGCCAAATACCTACGATAAATTCAGGGCGGAAACCATCTTCATAAACTTTAGCGGCAAGCTTGAAAGAATCTTCTAATAATTCTTGTGCGGAAATATATTTCTTATCCATTGCGGATCGTACCTCTGCCTAATTAACATCAATTCGCGTTTTGAAAGGCGTAGTCTACCATATTTGACTAGTTGGTTAAGTAAATACTTTTATTCCAAATCATACTTACTCAAACTATTAAAGTGAGATAACTAAATTAAGAATAAAAGTTTAGCTTAGAAGCCTAGTCTTAGTCTGTGATTTTTCAAGTATTGAGCAAGTGAACTTATTTAGGCATTAAATTAAGCTTAGCAATGTACTGGCGTTCTATATCAGGCAACTTATTAATGTTAATCGCCTTTTTAAGCGCCCTTTTAGCTTGCTTATGTTTCCCCTGAGCATTAAGGACTTTGGCCAGACCGTAATACAGCTCGTGTATTTTACCATTAATTTTAATGGCTCGGTTATAGTGTCTTTCGGCACTTTCAGGGTTACCATTGTAGAAAGCTTCGTCTGCAAGCAATGCATGGTAGTATGGATTTTTTATACGTTGCTTAATTATCGCGCTGTCTATTTGTCTTGATTCATCATAACGTTTTTGGCGCTCTAACAGTAATGCCAAGTTATTCATGGTATTCAGGCTTCTAGGATCTACTAATAGTGCCTGGCGGTATGCGTCTTCCGCTAACTCGTTATGTCCGGTAAAGCGATAAAGAATGCCTAAATTGCCCCAACTAGCGCCATACTTGGGCGCCACTAAAACAGCAGTTTTAAAGTAGCGATAAGCCTGACTGTATTCTCTGGCTACTAAGCTTTGAGCACCTTTATTGTTGTAGAACATCGCTGTGACAGTATTCTTGTCTATTTTATGTTTAGGGAAATTCTTTTTGCGAATGAACGGGTCGAAGTCTATTTCAAGGTTTTTACTCCCCCATACTGTTTGTACAGAAGGGTTTTTAACATTGTGAATTTTTAGATTCACATGTCCGGTTAATAAATTATATTCACCATTGCGCACCCAATATTCTGGGATCTGCACGTCTTGAAAAGATGCGTCTAAACCAGAAGCCTCCGCTAGCGCAAAAGCCATGATTGTTAGCGACATGCAATTCGCTCTTTGGCTGTTAAAAGTTTCTATCGCGGTTAGGTTGGCATGGCTTTGATAAGCCAAGCCTACATTATTAGAGTCGAAGATATGTGTTAGTAGTTTTTTAGCTTTTTTATGGGGCTTGCGCTCCGGTCTAATTTCTGTGGCTACTAAGCTTTTCATTTCATCAGACAAGGCAAATATCTCTGTTTGAGATTCAATGTCTAAGGCGCTAGCTTCTAGGAAAAGCTCGTCTTTGAGCAACAATTCGTTATCGAGGGGAGCTTGGTGGCCAAGAGAATTACTGGGACTAGTCGCATTGCACGCGGTGAGTAACGCAGTTATCGAAAGAACACATACTGACTTGTATAACGGTAGATAATTAAGTCGACTCATAACACCCTCTACTTCTATGCCCATTTCCAAGCTTAAAAGAGAAAGGGAATAATTTCCTGTAAATGATCAATTTATTAATAGCTGGTTACATTTATTTTACTTTTAGTTGATGTTAACACGAACAGATACCGAACATTAGTTAACCAATAAAAAAGAGCATTAACAGAAAACTATTAATGCTCTTTTAAATTTTTAAAGTCCTATTGGGCTTTTTAGCGCGATGCCTAAACTACTTCATTGGTTAGCCGAAACGCGCTTGTAAATAACTGAAAACTGCACGAATACCAAAAGCTTCGCCGCCTACAGGTCTACCTGATAGTTTACGGTTGTTATAGGCCATAATATCGAAATGTACCCAATCAACATCTTCTGGCAGGAATGCTTGAAGGTAAAGTGCTGCAGTAATAGCGCCGCCAAATGGACCTGAAGCACAGTTGCTTAAATCAGCGATATCACTTTTTATTAAGTCTTTATAAGGCTTGTGTAACGGCATGCGCCAAACTGGATCTTGAATTGGTTCACCTGCGGTTTGAATGCCAAGTGCTGTTTCATCTTTTGTTGCAAAGAAACCTGGTAGTTCAGTACCTAACGCAACACGCATCGCTCCGGTTAGTGTTGCGAAGTCGATAATAAGTTCTGGTTTATCATTAACCGCTTCATCTAGTGCATCACAAAGAACTAATCGCCCTTCTGCGTCTGTATTATCAATTTCTACGTGCAGGCCCTTACGAGTTTTAATCACGTCACCTGGTCTAAAGGCGTTACTTGATACTGCATTTTCTACAGCTGGAATTAAGACACGAAGATTAACACTAAGCTCAGACGCCATAATCAGCTCGGCAAGCCCTAATACATGTGCAGCACCACCCATATCTTTCTTCATTAGGCGCATACCTGCAGAAGGCTTAATATCGAGGCCGCCACTATCGAAACACACGCCTTTACCTACCAAAGTTAACTTAGGAGCATTAGCATCACCCCAACGTAAATCAATTAAACGTGGTTTATGAACACTTGCACGACCTACAGCGTGTATTGTTGGATAATTCTCGTTAAGAAGCTCTTCTCCAACAATTTCAGATACTGAACCGTTAAATCTATCTACAAGCGTTTGAGCAGTCGAAGATAAATGTTCAGGCATCATGTCTGCTGCTGGAGTTGTCACTAGGTCTCGAACTAACGAAGTAGCAGATACTAAGTTTGATACCGTATCAACTAATGACTGCTCTCCTACGAATAATGTTGGGAAATCAGATTGTTTTTCTTTGTATCGTTCAAACTGATAAGTACCAATCAAAAAGCCAAAGCAAATTGCTTCTTGGTCTGCATCCACTACTAACTGATAATCGCCGTTTGGAAGAAGATTTGCCAATTCGCCACAAGCGAAATATTCACTCGTGTTTTCAACTATAAAGACAGCTGCTTCTAAACCACCGTTATTGTTGGGAATTACCGCTAAACCCTTTCCGCTAAAACACGTTGACGTGATCCAATTTTGTGTTTGTTGGTTTTGTGCTGTTAGCCAAGAAAAGTAAGATTCAGGGTTGAATACATAAAGAGGAGTGTTGGCTTGACCAACTCGCAGATAATTTGACATGGGAATTCCAGTGCGAAGAAAAATATCTGTCAATATTAACGAGTTGGCCGTTTAACTTAAAGCAAAGTCTTTGGATTTATTTACGCTTCAGCTTCAAAGTAATCATTGGTATAAAAAGCTGCGTAAGCTAGCAGATTAAGTACACAGTATATGGTTAGAACGATAAACAATCCGTTAAAAAAGACATGTGCAGAGCCGCTAAATGACTTTACTACAGCAGTAAGGGATAGCGCAGACAGGACAGTAAAAGTAGCAGTTTTGCCAAGATTCTGATTTTTAAATACGGGTTCAGCCTTACCTTCAAACCTCTCATTTGTGTAATGAGCAAGATAAGACAATGTGCTCAATGCAAAGTAAAGTGCCGATATGACAAAGATAGCTGTCATAACGACATTCACACCACTACTTAATGCATACATAGTAAGCGCTGCAAACAATATAGCGATTGGTGTTGAAATTAATGCGCGGAATAAATTCTCGTTTTCAATTAAGAGTTCTGAACTAGCATTACTCATAACCTTCCCCTTTTAATTCTTGTTTTTCTTTTTGGCTGTACATTATTTATACACACATTAAGCAAATAAAACAAAGAATTAAGTTAAAGTAGTGGATTCTGCTATGTAGAGAATGCGTAAAGGTTGTGTACAGAAGGTCTAAACGAAAAAAGCCCGACTCTTTCGAATCGGGCTTTTTAAAATATGGCGGTGAGATAGGGATTTGAACCCTAGAGGGGCTACAAACCCCTGCCGGTTTTCAAGACCGGTGCTTTCGACCACTCAGCCATCTCACCAAACTGTTCCCCGTTGCTTGGGAACGAGGCGCATATTAAAGTGTAGATATTAGGTTGTAAAGCGTAAAATTAAAAAAATTTACTGTTTGCTAACTTTTTAAGCATTTTGATTATTTTAACGTATGTTATGAGGGATTTATGAACGAATGCCGATGCCCTTGGCTCGACTTGTCAAAACCAGATTATGTTGCCTACCACGATGATGAATGGGGTGTTCCTGTTCACGATGACAATAAACTTTTTGAATATCTAACCTTAGAATCGGCGCAAGCGGGTTTAAGTTGGTATACGATTTTAAAACGTAGAGAAGGATATCGTGAAGCTTTCGCCAATTTTGACGTTAGGAAGGTTGCAACCTTTACAGAGCAAGATGTCGAAGTTCTGTTAACGAACGAAAAAATCATTCGTCACCAAGGAAAAATAGAGGCCGCGATCAACAATGCAAAGCGATTTATAGAAGTGCAGCAGGAGTTTGGTAGCTTTTCTAATTATCAATGGGGCTTTGTTGATCATAAAACGATTGTTAATCGTGTCGAAAAGTTAAGTGACTACCCTGCTACGTCACCTATCTCAGATAAATTTAGTAAAGACCTTAAAAAGCGAGGCTTTAAATTCGTTGGTTCGACGACTATTTACGCACACATGCAAGCATGTGGTATGGTAAATGACCATTCTTTAACTTGTTACAAAAGAAAACAAATTATCGAGCGATATAACCAAGACTAGGCATAGTATTTTAAAAAACACCGTGCCATAATATGTCAAAAATAAGGGCGAAGACTTGAACTTTTGGTACTTTTCCCATATCTACTATTACAGGTAAAAACATTCATAGAGGAAGTTTTATGCAAACAAATATGAATCTTGGCGCTACTAGTCAAAGTACTGCTATCGAAATTAACAAGGTGTTACGTAACACTTATATGCTTCTAGGTATGACCTTAGCATTCAGTGCCGTGACTGCGGGTGTTTCAATGGCCATGAACTTATCGCACATGGCTGCTCTAGTAATGACACTAGTTGCTTTTGGTTTACTATTTGTCGTTCATAAGCAAGCTGATAAGGCTAATGGCTTATTTTGGATTTTCGCTTTCACAGGCTTAATGGGGGCTTCATTAGGGCCACTACTTAACGCATATGCTGCACTACCTAACGGTGGTTCTCTAATTATGCAAGCGTTAGGCGGTACAGCCTTAATCTTCTTTGCCTTAAGCGCTTATGCTTTAACTAGTAAGAAAGACTTCTCATTCATGGGCGGTTTCTTAATGGTAGGCTTAATCGTTGTGCTAGTTGCTGGTATTGCAAACATCTTCTTGCAAATCCCTGCTCTATACTTAGCTGGCCGCGCTGCAATCGTAATGATTATGTCTGGTTTAATTTTATTCGATACAAGCCGTATTATTCACGGTGGTGAGCGTAACTACATTCGCGCAACAGTGTCGTTATACTTAAACATCTACAACTTATTCGTTAGCTTATTGCAATTATTAGGTGCATTTAATTCTGACGATTAATTCTTTATAAAGAATTCTGTATACTAAGCCCCGTTAATCGGGGCTTTTTTATACCCATTGTTCGAGGTAAACGTGTCTACATTTTGTATCGTGGTAACAACACCACCACACCTAAACCAATCAGCGACGGTAATAGAGCTAATTAAAGCTATCTATGAGCAGGGACATAATCTTAATGGTGTGTTCCTTTATCAGGATGCAGTACTAGCGGCCAATACGCTGACGAATATGCCGAGTGATGAATTTAATTTTATCGAATCTTTAAAAACAGAAAGTAAAACCCTAGGTTTCGCTATTCATCTTTGTATAACAGCTGCGGAAAAGCGTGGGTTAACGGACCAGGCACCATCTAATATAGATGCAGCATTTACCATTTCTGGGCTTGGTGAAATGGTTGAACTAAGTAATGGCGCAGACAGAGTAATTCAATTATGAGTACCTCAATAGCTTTAATAAATACGAAAGCGCCCTTTTCTACTTCTGATGGTAAAGACGCCTTAGATCTCGCCTTAATTTTTGGCTCATACGAGCAAGAAGTTGGGGTATTTTTTATTGGTGACGGTGTTTGGCAATTGGTGTCCAATACCGATGGCAGCCTTTTGAACATCAAAGATTACCTTAAAACGCTCGACGCATTGGAGTTTTACGATATTGAGCAACTATTTGTATGTAAGCAGTCAATAGAAGCGCGTTCAATAAATGCAGTGAAAGAAATAGAGAGCATTACTTTGCTAGAGCCAACAGAACTAAAAATGCAACTTGCTAATTACAAACATGTATTGAGGTTCTAATGACGACTTTGCATTTAATTAAAAAATCTCAATTCAACACCAATGTGTTTTCGCTTTGCGCTGCTCTTTTGAGTAAAGATGACGCCATCGTTTTGTTAGATGATGGCGTTTATAATACAAAGCATCCTGAATTCGCTGCAGTAGTTTCAGCACTAGGCGAGAATGTAAAAGATAACGTTTTTGTGATCGAGCACCATTTTGTAGCCAGAGGTTTAACTAACCTCCAAGCACAAATTAGCGCAATTCCTATGACTAAGCTGGTAGATTTAAGCTTAGCTCATGACAAAACAGT
The DNA here is from genome assembly GCA_022448425.1 of Thalassotalea sp. GTDB lineage: Bacteria > Pseudomonadota > Gammaproteobacteria > Enterobacterales > Alteromonadaceae > Thalassotalea_F. Next base: position 7,457 of record JAKVCY010000097.1, read on the forward strand.
AACGTGGTAAAGAAGAATGACGAATACATTAGAATTTAATGGTCAAGACGTGGCGCTTGACCAGGCTGGCTACTTAAAAGACCACACACAGTGGCATAAAGATTTAGCACCGTTACTCGCAGAAAAAGATGGGTTAACCCTAATTGAAGCGCATTGGGAGGTGATTAATTTTGTACGAGAGTTTTACCTAAAATTCAATACATCACCGGCTATTCGCGCATTAACGAAAGCGATGAAAGAAGAGTTTGGAGAGGAAAAGGCAAATAGCCGATACCTGTATCGACTATTTCCTGAGGGGCCAGCTAAGCAAGCAACTAAGTACGCTGGGTTACCCAAACCTGCCCGTTGTATTTAATCAACTAGGCTAAGGTGATTTAAGTTAAGCCTTAATATTTATGTTATTGCCAGAAGTAGCAGTTGGCGGATTAACATTTTGAATGTTTGCCGACTCGATAAGATCTAATGCCATCTTCCCTTCTAATTCCATTTGGTCTTTCGCCATTTGAGCACCTTTAATTTCTAACGCATTGCCAGAATCTACATGTATAGAACCAGTGCTTCCTACCGATAATGTCATATTATCTGCTCCCGATTTTTTTGATTATCAACGATGTATCGGCAGAAAATTCTATAGCTTTAATAAAAAAAAGGCGCCGAAGCGCCTTTTTTCTAAATTATTTTGCTATTCCTAGCGTCGTGGCAAGTTAGGTACATGAATACCCGCCATTTCTTGCATCACGCGAACTACCTGACAGCTGTAACCAAACTCGTTATCGTACCAAACGTAAAGTACTGCGCGATCTTCGTCTACAATAGTCGCTTGTGAGTCAACAACACCTGCGTAGCGCGAACCAACTAAATCAGTCGATACAATTTCAGTTGATGCTGTGTAGTCAACTTGGTTTTGTAAGTCTGAGTTAAGTGAAATTTCACGAAGGTAATCATTAAGACCTTCAGTTGTCGTCGCTTCTTTAAGGTTTAAGTTCATAATTGCCATAGATACGTTTGGCGTTGGAACACGAATAGCGTTGCCCGTTAATAAACCTTTTAGCTCAGGTAGCGCCTTAGCAACAGCTTTCGCTGCACCTGTTGAAGTGATAACCATGTTTAATGGTGCACTGCGGCCACGACGAGGTGACTTGTGGTAGTTATCAATTAAGTTTTGGTCATTTGTGTAAGAATGCACAGTTTCAACATGACCATTCTTAATACCAAACTTATCGTTAACAGCTTTTAATACAGGTGTAATCGCATTAGTTGTACAACTTGCTGCTGATACAATTTTGTCTTCCGCTAGGATCATATCTTGGTTAACACCATAAACGATGTTCTTGATATCACCTTTAGCAGGTGCTGTTAGTAATACTTTTGCAACACCGTTTGACTGTAAGTGTTGGCCTAAACCTTCTTCATCAGACCAAATACCTGTGTTATCAACAACTAATGCATTGTTAATACCGTATGCTGTGTAATCGATGTCAGATGGCGATTTAGCATAAATCACTTTAATGAATGCGCCGTTTGCACGGATAACATTGTTTTCTTCGTCAATTGTAATAGAACCATTGAAAGCACCGTGAACTGAATCACGACGTAATAATGAAGCACGCTTAGCTAAGTCACCATCTTTACCTGGGCGAATAACGATAGCACGTAGACGTAGGTTCGCAGAAGGACCGGTTTTCTCAATCAACAAGCGAGCAAGTAAACGACCGATACGACCGAAACCGTATAGCACTACGTCTTGACCGTTATTACCATCACCATTTGACTGTAAAATGTCTGTTAGTTCTTTTTCTAAGTATTGCTCAATTGATAAGCCGTTCGCGCCACCTAAAAATAAGTAGTTGTATGCTAGCTTGCCGATATCGATACGAGCTGGAGCAAGTGGCATTTTTACTAATGCTTCTAAGAATGGAAAGCTCTCTCTCAAACGAAGTTTGCTTTCTTCATGTAAGGCTACTGATTTATGTGCTTTGATGATGTCAATGGCAGACGCGTTAACAAGTGGACGTCCATAAACCGCTACCTCTATTCCTTTGTTACGGAATAATTGGCTGATCATTGGTAGCATGTTTTCAGCGAAAGTTTGACGTTCTTGCCAGCTAGATTGATATTGTTCCTCAAGATGAGAAGTCATTACATAAAACCTTTTTATTTCAGTAAAGTGAACGATAGGCTATTATCAATGTGTTTATAGTATTGAATGATAAGTGCCTGCTTGGTGCGGTGCGTATTGTAATTCAGTGTGAAAGTTTTCTCTAGTACTTACACGATAGAAAATCAAAAATAATGAGACTTTAATGAAAGTTATACCCTATGTAGTGGCAGGCACACTATTTCTCCTAGGCTGTGATAGCAGACCCGACCTCGCCTCCATATGTAAAGAATCCCCAGCGCTCTGCACTGAGTTTCTAGAAGACAGCTGGTGTAAGAAAGAGCGAGTCGAAACCATTTATTCGAACTATTTCCTTAATACAGCCCAGTCAAATCAAGACAAGTTCAAATATAATTTATTGATTGCGTACGAAGAATACGCTGCGTGCATGAATCATGCGTCTAAGATTGAACACATTAAACTTAAGTATAAGCAACGAAACAGAATCGATAACTTCGTAAAAGCTAAAGAAAGAATCAAAGAAATAAGTATTGATACGAGATCGTCAAATCACCCAGAGTTACTCTATTATCACTGGACACGCTATTTGAACGAATCTGCTCTTGAGAAATTTCTGGCGATGGAAGGCAGCGCCGCACTAGATACACCTGAATCACAATTTAACCTTGCCACGTACTATATCAAGCGCGATCCCGAGCACACTTTAGACTTACTATTCAGAGCATTAGAGCTAGTCAAAGAAGGAGATGTTATTAATAAGGAAATTTTTAAATCACTGACGACGATTTTCACCGATAAAAAAGAGTACAAACAAGCTTATATTTGGTTAAAAATTCTTAACCTATACGACCCAGAAGATAAAGACATTAGTGAACAAGGTCTGAAAGATTACACCCAGTTTTACAAACTTGATCCCCCTTTCTTAGATAAAGTGGCAGAAGCTACGTTAAACAAAATTTTTGACGGTCAGTTTACTGCGCCCAAGCATTAAGTTCTAAAACTATTATCAGCACTTTGCGCATTACCTTTAGAAGTGGTGCGCACCGCTGACTTATATTTCAACTACCTTACCACAGAACTCTCCCTCCAAACGGTCTAGATGAAATAGATGACTATTTGCAAACGGATCGCTTACTAGCTTTTAGGTAAGTTATTTAGAAAGTAAATTTTTTAGTTTATAAAGCTGCTGAAAGTAACAACAAGAGCGGATTAAGTTGAAAATTTGGGGTTAAGCCAGTTCTGCATCAAAGATAAGACTTAAAGAATTAACGCAGTAGCGTTTTCCCGTAGGCGCAGGACCATCATCAAAGACATGTCCTAAATGAGATTCGCACGCTTTACATTGTATCTCGATACGTCGCATACCATGACTATTATCTTCTAAGTATGCCACCGTATCTTCGATGCAATCATAGAAGCTTGGCCAGCCACAACCTGCATTAAACTTGGTTTCTGAAGTGAAAAGCGCTCGTTCACAACAAGCGCAATGGTAGTTTCCTACGAGCCAATGATCGTTATATTTACCTGTAAATGGTCTTTCAGTTGCCGCTAAGCGACATACTGCATAAGCCTCAGGCGATAACTTATCTTTATAATCTTGATCACTGGCCATAGTATTTTACTCTTTGTTAATAACGATTATTTAATCGCTATCATAGGTCTACCTTCGGCAGCCCATTCTACGTGGTACTTCTTACCCGCTGATTTGTCGGTACGCTCAAACGTATGTGCACCAAAAAAATCACGCTGGCCCTGTAACAAGTTTGCAGGAAGTACAGCAGAACGCACTGAGTCATAGTAAGAAAGTGATGAAGACAAAGCACCAACAGGAATACCCATCAATGTGATGTCAGCGATCGCTTGACGCCAATTAGCTTGATGCAGATTAAGCTGCTTAGAGAAGAACTCATCTAGCAATAAGTTTTCAAGATCTTCATTGCGGGTAAATGCTTCGGTAATTGACTGAAGAAATACTGCACGAATAATACAACCAGCTCGCCAAATTTTAGCAATACTTGAAAAATCTAGCGTCCAGTTATGCTCTTTTGCCGCTAACTTCATCAACTGGAAGCCTTGAGCGTAAGCACAGATTTTCGCACAGTAAATGGCATCATGTAGACGACCTACAAACACTTTCGTTTCTTCTTCATTTAGTTCTTTTTTCGCTGGACCATCTAAAAACTCCGACGCTGCAACACGTGTTGCTTTAAACGAAGAAATTGAACGAGCGTATACAGCTTGTGAAATCGTTGGCGCTGGGCAACCTACTTCTAAACTACTTACTGCTGTCCATAAACCTGTGCCCTTTTGGCCTGCTTTATCAAGGATAAGGTCAACAAGTGGGGTGTCATCTACTTTATGGCGAAGAACTTCAACTGAAATTTCCATCAGATAGCTGTCTAAAGGACCTTGGTTCCATTTTTCAAAAGTATTAGCAATTTCTTCACAGCTCATGCCTAAACCATCACGAAGCACTTGGTAAGCTTCACAGATAATTTGCATGTCAGCGTACTCAATACCATTGTGCACCATTTTTACATAGTGACCAGCACCTGCTGGACCAATGTATGCAGCACATGGATCGCCATGTTCAATAACTTCACCCGGTTCTGTTCGCTCAATAGGCTTACCTGTTATCGGATCAACCTTCGCGGAAATTGCTTCCCAAATCGGCTTAATGCGTGTCCATGCGTACGGCTGGCCGCTTGGCATTAAAGCAGGGCCAAAACGAGCGCCTACTTCACCACCAGATACTGCAGAGGAGAATAAAATGAATTGATTTTTGTAGCGCTTCTCACGTTCAACGGTGTCTACCCACAGACTATTACCAGTATCGATTACAATATCATCTGGTTGAATACCTGCGCCGATAAGGCTTTCACAGACTTGATCTACCGGTTCACCGGCTGGAACAGAAAGGACGATTAAATGAGGAGCTTTTAGTTGAGAAAGTAGTTCGGTGTAAGAGTTACAACCGTAAACACGAGGAGAGTTAGTTTTATTTTCCAATTTGTCTTGAGTGATGGTATCAGAGACTTTTTCTTGGTTGAGGTCAAAAGCAGCTATGTTATATCCATTGTCCGCCAAATTGAGTACCAGGTTCTTACCCATTACACCAAGGCCAATGAAGCCAATGTCACACAATACTTTCTCTTGTGTCATATCAAATTTCCGAATTTAAAGAGGTTATTGACAGTGCGTTTAATAAAACGACAGTTACGTTATTTTATCACGGCTATGCCAACTCTGCCTATACTAAAGCAAATAAAGTAATTAATTTTTCTCGGCTTTTTAGTAAATATCCTAGATTAATATAATTAACTTTCATCAAAGTCGATATTTCACTTGAATTTTTACTGTAATGATGTAATTTTACTACATTAATAAAAATCAAGGGTTAAACATGACAATTAAAGTTGGCATTAATGGTTTTGGCCGCATCGGCCGATTCGTTTTTCGAGCAGCACAAGAAAGACAAGACATAGAAATTGTCGGTATTAATGATCTTATCGACGTTGAGTATATGGCATATATGCTTAAGTACGACTCAACGCATGGTCGTTTCAATAGTTCAGTAGAAGTAGTTGACGGTAACCTTGTTGTTAACGGCAGCACAGTGCGTGTAACAGCTGAACGCGATCCTGCTGCACTTAAGTGGGATGCAATTGGCGCAGATGTAGTTGTAGAATCAACTGGTTTATTCTTAACAGATGAAAGCGCTCGTAAGCACATTGAAGCTGGCGCCAAGAAAGTTGTAATGTCAGCGCCTTCTAAAGATGCTACACCAATGTTCGTTATGGGTGTTAACCACGACGCTTACCAAGGTGAAGACATCGTTTCAAATGCTTCATGTACAACTAACTGTTTAGCGCCTGTCGCAAAAGTACTAAACGACAACTGGGGCATCACAGATGGCCTAATGACGACTGTACACGCTACTACTGCGACACAAAAAACGGTTGACGGCCCTTCTGTTAAGGACTGGCGCGGCGGTCGTGGCGCAGGTCAAAACATTATTCCTTCATCAACTGGTGCTGCGAAAGCTGTAGGTAAAGTAATTCCTGAGCTTAACGGTAAGTTAACAGGTATGGCATTCCGAGTTCCTACGCCAAACGTATCAGTTGTAGATTTAACAGTTAACCTTGCTACACCTGCAAGCTACCAAGAAATCTGTGATGCAATGAAAGCTGCAGCACACGGTGGCTTAGAAGGTATTCTTGGTTATACAGAAGACCAAGTAGTATCAAACGACTTCATTGGCGAGAAATGCACATCAGTATTCGATGCGGGTGCTGGTATCGCGCTTACAGATACATTCGTGAAGATTGTTTCTTGGTACGACAATGAAATCGGCTACTCGAACAAAGTACTCGACTTAGTTGCACACATCCAAAAATAAACCAAGTAACACGGTTTATTTGATTAAGGTCAGCTTTTGCTGGCCTTTTTCTTTGCTTGTTATTATGTAATCACGCCAACCTTAGACTACCTTGATAAAGCGTTGATTAATTAATCAACAACTTATGAAAAGCTGTGATGCAAGGTAAAAAAACAACAGGCGCTAAATCAAGTCATAAGAAAACGGTTACTTCAGGCGGAAGCGAAACACAATCATCTGACGATTTTGACATCATCGTAAAACGGAAAGTACAACAGAAGGTGCCATAGACTGTGGATGCTTCCTTGGATGGTCAACAAGACAAATCTGCCTACAGTTACTATACCGAAAAAGATATTTCCCTCATTCTCAAAAATTTAGACGCCCTGCGTGACGAACTTTACCCTAGCTCCGATCTTAATGAAGAAGACAAAGAACCTAGCCCAAATTTTCCATCGGTTTGCTTGATTGGTCTTGGCCGTTGTGGTTCTAACATAGCTCTAGATGTAGCATGTCTTGTCCACAATGCACGCAATTACTATCTCAATGAATTCCATAACGAGCAAAACAAAGTAAAAGAAAAAGACAACAAGCCAATCAAATGGATTCAACGCAGCCTGAACATTAATCAGAATAAATCTATTAAGCCCGTGTTTTTAATAGAACCGCTGGTTATGTTGGGCGATTTAGACAAAGATATTGAAGGTCGCATTCGCTTTTCTTCAAAAGGTTTCGATAACAACTTTTTGAAAGATTACAACAAACTTAAAATTATGGACTTGTCAGAAGTTCATGCCGGTGGTGCAGGTAACGCCCCTATTCTTGGCCAATACCTAGCAAAAATTATCCTTAATAAAGATACCGATCAGTTTACTAATCAAGATTGGAAATTTATTCACTCATACCTTATTGATTCATGCGGCATTAAAGCAAACCAATCAAGACTCTACTTTTATATATTCAGTGCTGGTGGCGGTAAGGGTTCAGAGTTTGGTTTAGCGCAGCAGTATGCTTATATGAATAAAACGTTTGATATTAAATCTGAACGAGAGCTCGCAAGCCATAACCAATCATTTGTTTTCGAGCATATTTTTACAAGTGGCATCTGTATTTTACCGAGTATCTCCGAGCAATACGTAGAAACGTCTGAAGCGCTGCACATCAATGCTGGCCGCTTACTGTGTAAGTATCTATCTGAAGAGTGGAATTTTTCATACAGCATGAATAATGAACATGTATCAGCATCAAATATGATACAACGCATTAGGCCTTGGAATGCCATGATGTTAATTTCAAATGACATTATGCGCTACGCTGAGCAAAACGACACCGAAGGTGGCATCCAGTACATTGATGTTAACTCAATGGAAAAGCATGCTAACCAATACATCAGCCAGCAAATTTTCAACATACTGACAGCTCAAGCTGTAACCACGGATTACGATGAAAATTACTTCAGACGTGCGGGTATTGATATCGGCGAAACCATTAGGTTAGACGCTAATGGTCTCTTTATGAGCCTAGCGGGTCCAGTTGCCATCGTATATGCCGAGTCTGTTGTTGCAGAAGAAGCCTCTTATCAAAAAGGTAAAGCGATTTTTAGTAGCGAAAGCAAAGAACCGCTAGACATAGATGATCTATTCTTCCGCTCAATTGACCTTCCACATTTCAACAAGCAAACGCAAGCGATCGAAGGCATAAGCTTACTGCTAATTGAGTCTAATCACTATCAAATCGCGTTAAAGAACTACAAAGAAAGTGGCTACGACGCTAAACATTTAAAAGGACTACATTTCTTTAAAAACTGTTCTTCTATTGTCTCTATTGTGTCGCTACCAAAAGACTACAAGTTATCTTATATGGATCTCAATAAGTTGAAGATGCATTTAAATAACTTGTTCCCCAACACTACGCTTAAGCGATACGCGCTAGTAATTGGCGCTTCAGCAAATTTATCGCTGACTACGTTAATCGCCAAAAGTCCGTGTTTAAGTGACGACTTTTTAACACTAATTGTTGCTTACATTAAACGTTGTTTTGCTAAAGATAATTATCGTTTTGATGAAAAGCTAGACCGAGCAATAATCGATGTTATAAAAGCACCAGAGTTGGATGAGGAAAAGTTAGAAAGCATGCTGCTTGAGCACGAAAACCCAGCGAAAATTCTAGACACAAACTGGTATGCAATTAAGCCTATGTATGAGAAGAAATACAGAGAACTCATTCACGATAGTAAGCAGTTTACATCGATTAATGACATCCGGTTAACGCTAGATAGTGTCAAAAATGCAATTTACTATCTGAGGGAAATTTATCGTCACCGCATCAGCAAAACAAAAGTTATTTCGCTTAGTGATATGTCAGTGCCAGACATCGATATCCCAGTAATGGTAAAGAACAAAGGTGAAGAAGATTAGTACTCTTTAGGAGAAGCTGAATCTCAAGATACAAAAAAGCCTGCTATTGACTGTCTTTCATACACAAATCCCTCGATGAAAATCGGGGGATTTTTTTTGAACTTATTTTGCATACCTCGACCAGATCTATTTTGATTTAGCGATAAGGTCAGTTCCAGTGTTTTCAACAGGTTCAGCGCAATGGGCAGCAGAAACATTTTCACAAGCAAAATTAGGTGATATTCGCAGAGCCAAACGACTCGTTGTGTTAGCCTCTAATCTTTCCAATAAGCTAGGGCAATCTCTTG
>JAKVCY010000098.1 GCA_022448425.1 Thalassotalea sp.
CCTCTAGATTTTGGATATTTTGCTAGCAAGTACTCTAATTTATCGCTGTACATAGAGTCTTTTAACTGAATACAACTCACATTTATGCTTATATATTTTATATCTTGAAGTTGAGAGTTAAGTGCTTTGCACACTTGCTCGGCAACAAGGTTACCTATGTCAATGACCAAGCCAGATTGCTCGGCAATAGGAATAAATTCGGCAGGAGATACATTGCCCAAAAGCTTATTTTCCCATCTGAGAAGCGCTTCTGCTCCCATAATATTATTGTCATTATCAAAGATAGGTTGATAAACGAGATAAAACTCATTGTTTGTTAATGCCAACTTAAGCTCGTTTTCAATAGATATACGTCGTTGATATTGGAAAAGAAGTTCGTCAGTAAAAAATAGGTACGGTACTTCTGATTCTTTTGTAACTAAATCCATCGTGAATTCAGTTTGTTTGATCAGTGCTTTGGCGTTTTCTGAAGCTCTAGGGTCACAAAAATCTGAAGGTTTAAATAACCTGATCCCTGCTTTAAACGTAAGAAAGAATTTCTGAGAGTCGATGGAGATATGGTCCTTTAATTTTCGCCTAAAATGTTGAATTTTTTTAGTAACATATTCAAACGCAATAGATTCTGATGGGGTAATATCTTGAAGCAGCACGGCAAGCAGATCGTGTTCTACTCTTGCAATCATGACATTATTGTTCAACCCAAAGCTTACGTGCTCTTGGATCAAAAGAAGCATATCGTCATTGAACGAAAATCTGACAAAGTCTTTCGCTGAACTAAAACGTTCAAAATCTATAAATATAAGAGCAGAATAGCCGGATATATTTTTTTTATCGAATAGAGTTGTAAGTGATTCAAAAAAGCAGCTAAATTCTGTCATGTTATCAGTTGATTTTGGCACTATTGTCGAATTCGATGAATTGAGCTCCCTCTGTTTTCTTGTTGCTATAATAGCTAGCTCCACGGAAATTAGAGACAACTTAGCCAGTGCACTTCTCTGACACGTATTGTTCGGTAAATCTACACACAGATAAGTGTGGTCACACAAAATACTGAGTCTAATAGTTTTATTTGCAAATCTTACTAGGAGTGTATCTTCGGTCGAATACTTTAATAAATCTGCTGCTTTTTTAACTCTATTAAGTGACAGAGGTAGTGTCTTATGAGAACTGCATAACAGTGTCGCTGATCTGGCTGAGTGGGACTGAACTATTGCGATTTTAAAATCTGGCAGTATTGATGCGGTTTCTGCAATACATTTTTGCATCATCCCTGACATTCCATTTTCCGCTTGTAGAGTTTCAATTAGTTCGTATTTTCTAAAAAGCGTGTAAAGTTCTTCATTTAGGTACATCTTGATTATCCTATATTACCCTATTTATACAGATTAACATTGGAAATGATTGTTTATGATGTAGAAAACATCGTTATGTTAACCATGAACCTTTTTAAAAAAGGTTTTTATAATAATAATCTTATTAATGATTGAAATTGAGTAATATTGACTTTATGTTGTTTGTTGTGAAATGTTTATGCGGTATTTTTGGTCTCATAATTAGGTGTTAGAGACCGTTGAGAGATGCACAGTGGACAAAATAAATTTCAAGATCATCAGAGCGCTTTCCGAAGACGCAAGAATTTCATTCTCTAAATTGGCAAAGAAAGTTCATCTATCCGCGCCTGCTGTTGCTGAGAGAGTGCGGAAGTTAGAGGAGCTAGGTGTCATTACAGCATACAGGCCCATAGTAAACTTGGAAAAACTTGGTATACCTATAAGAGCATTGGTGGAGTGTGACGTCCACAAAGCACAAGAAAGAAAGCTGAAGGCAATGTTATTAGACATGGATGAAGTTATTAAAATATATAATATTACTGGTAACACGACTTTTATAGTGGAAGTTGGAGTAACAGCATTGTCAGAGCTGGACGTATTTCTTGAACGTATTATTGATTATTGTGACACCAATACGAAACTAATCATGCAAATACCGATAGAAGAGGCCCTTCCAAAGAGATTAGAAAAAATGCTAGAGAAGAACGCTAAGCGAAGCGAGGGCTAGCTAAGCCCTCGCTTCGAAAGTTAGCAGTTATGTATTACCTATTGGGACTTTTATGAAAGCGGGACAAAAGTACTACCACAATCAACGATAGTATTATGGCTAGTGATGAGGGCTCGTCTACTTGTGTCGACATGGACGCAGTTATTGAATTATTAGATATAACGCTCGTCTCACTAATAATTTCTTCAAATGACTCTATTGAGAAGGTAACCGACAAAATCAATTCAGATAGCGGCAATAAACTGAACCCACTAAAGTCAAAAAGAAGCGCTCCTGGACGTAGTTCAATATCACTAATCGAAAATCCATCTAAGCCAGTTAAGCTTGAAATTTCAATACCAAGTAAAATTCTAGACTCAGTGGTCATAATATTTTGATCGGTTCGTGTTCTCGTGCCATCTGCATTTGCATTTTCGATAGATTTGACACTATTTGTTACGCTAGTTGAAGCAAAGCCCAACACAGTTTCAGTTCCTGGAAAAATGAAATCGGGCAATAAACCTGAGGTTACGGATGGCGCGGTAAGTACACCTAAATCAAGAATACTAAAGAGCGGAGCCAGTTCTCCACCCAGCAAAGCCTCTTTTCCAGGCGTTACTTGCAAGCTTTGAACAGAAATCATTGATGCGAAACTACAAGACGCATGTAGCAAAAAAACTATACCCAATATTATTTTATTCATTAAGACCTCTTTACCTTTTTTCATGGTGTTGTACAGACGAAATTATGGTAACAATTGAATACGTAGTTATCCTTTTAAATACACGTATATAACGGGCTATTAGTTTTTTATAAAAGGATTTCTTATAGGTCTTCGATTAAAAAATACTTTGTTTGAAAAACCAAAGATCACCACTGATCTTTGTTATTGTTAGCTAGAGATAAAGTCCGAGAGCTTTTGTATAGGCTTACACGACAAGCGCTATGTAACTATTGAAGATTGTATGAGAGATATCAACAAACCTTTTTCACTTCGTTTGGATTTATTCACACCTCTCTTAATTTGGTCAATTAAGGTATCAATATGGCTTCAATCTGCTTTGGGGTCGCATGTTTCTCTCCGCCATTATCCGCACCCGTAATCCACCAATAAATCATGCCGGCATCAGAACTATCAAATTTGCCGGATTGAAAGGGAACGATACCGTCTTGTTCGGCATATTCGAGCATTTCGTAAATAAGTGAGATACCTTCGTTTTTACTACCTTTAGCCCAATCCCAAGCACCAATTGGCGTTTGCAAGCCTACATTCTGGTCGCCGATTTGATGTTCTTCAACGCCAAAATTGAGAATTTGCTGCCAAGTAAAATAGTCACCGCTGTTATCATTGGCGGGATGATGAGAAACCACCTTTACATATTGACGTTTGCTTACATCAGATTCTTGCAAGGCATAGCCAATAACATCAGGTTCGCCGGCTTCAATAATCCATAAAGGTTCATCGGCGGTGGAATTATTGATTGCTAGCGTTAAGTCTTCAATTGCAGCTTGTTGTTCTGCTCTACAATTAAATAATTTATCAACGTTTTCGAATGGACCAAAAACATTAAGTGCACGGTTTATAGAACTGTCGAGCACTCGTTGACGTCTGCTCTCGTTTTCTGGATCTATTTGATACCGAGCTTTATTTCTGAAGGGGTCTAAATCGCAAGAGTGAGAAATATGAACAAGTCTGTCGGCAGCGCCGGCCTTATCAAGTAACGCCAATAAAACAGGACTTGCGCCTATATCATCAGGATCAGGTGAATTGCCGTCTATCACAACCGCAAGTGTGCCGCTAGGTAAATTGACGTGTTCAAGAGTCGAAGACTCGGATTGTTTATTGATAATAGATGCTGAGTTACAAGCAGAAAGTGCAAAACCAGCCACTACAAGGTTTATTAAAGATTTCACGAGGGCCCCTAACACGTATCTCTTCAAAGCCTGAGGCAGGTATGTATCCGAAGAAAGTTCGTGATTGCAAATGATTGATGTTTGTCAATGGTAATCAAAATGTGTCACTATGTAAATATTGTTAACGATCGCATCAATGTTACTTACTGAAAAGAGTAGTTGAAATTCTATGGACACATTAAAGCAAATGAAACTTAAAAAATTGGGTATTGCATCCGTACTACTTACGGTGCTTTCTGGTTGTCAGGTTGATGCTTCAAGCACGCTTTCTATGCAAGAAAGGCCAACAAAACAGGCAATTACCGGAAGCTTCGGTGATCAAGGTGACGGCACTTATATAAACCCCATTCTAAACGCCGACTACCCAGACTCAGATATTGAGCAAGTGGGCGACACGTATTACATGATCACGTCGAAGCAGCATATGTCGCCAGGTATGCCTATTCTCAAGTCAAAAGACATGGTGAACTGGGAAAACGTCGGTCACGCTTTTTCCAGTCTATCCTGGGCGCCGGAATACAACTGGGATCGAATGAATGGCTATTCTTTTGGAGTATGGGCTGGTGACTTAGCGTATCACGAGGGTAAGTGGTACGTGTATCAAATAGACTATCAACACGGATTAATGGTCACAACAGCTGACAATATTGAAGGCCCGTGGAGCGAGCCAATCATGATGCTTCCCAAAGCTGATGTGTTAGACGATCCAGCTGTATATTGGGACGAGGAAACACACGAAGCTTACATTATTGTTAACTCAGGTACTAAACAAAAAAGTGCAGATAACACCATTGAAGGTAATGAAAATCGAATTTACCGAATGAGCTGGGATGGCACTAAAATACTTGATGAGGGCAAGCTGGTATATACCGGAATGGGTGCTGAAGCAGCCAAAATTTATAAGAAAGACGGGTATTGGTACATATTCATGGCGCAGTGGACCATGGGAGACAAATCTACAAAGCCTGGTGTTAAAAATCCAAAGAATGATAGAAAGCAATTGGTTTTGCGGTCTAAAGAAAGTATCTATGGACCGTATGAGGTTAAAACCGTATTGGAGAAAGGTTCAGAGTTTGGTAACCGTAGTGCAAGCCAAGGTGGGTTAATGCAAGCTCCTGACGGTAGTTGGTGGTATATGCATCAGCTTATTCAAAATGACGATATTCCTTTCCAGGGTCGTCCACAATGTCTGGAGCCTGTTACTTGGATAAACGACTGGCCAATTATTGGTGTAGATGAAGACAATGATGGGATAGGTGAGCCTGTTAAACGTTTTGAAAAGCCGATAAAAGGTTACCCTATTGCGGCGCCGCGTTCAGATGACGATTTTTCTGCT
>JAKVCY010000099.1 GCA_022448425.1 Thalassotalea sp.
CTTTGCAAAAGTCATCGACATCACAAAATAATTCAACTAGATTCTTCATGCCTGTTCCTTGTTAGATTGAATCGTTCTTGGTCGAAAGATCCGATCTAGGAACAGGCATTTAGTTCAATTTCTTAAACGGGATTGGGGTTACTATATTTATTTTACTACTTTAACTCGTCTGTCAGTCACCTTGTTGCTCGTAATAACAGCTAAAACTGCGGTAACTTTGTTCGGGGACTTTCATGTCGCCGTCTATTATTGATACATCAAATGCTGAATTTCTATTCGGTATAAATGTCGGATAATCAGTCGTTTAGTGTGATTTATCTATTAAATGATGGCGATTCCAACGATTTCAGCTTACTTAATATTTAGGCGTCCGGGGAGCTAAAATAAAAAGTAATCAACTTTTCTCAAAAGCTGCAATGCTTAACAAATCATCTATTCCATATGTCTGTAACTTATCTTCACTAACACGCAATTAAACTCATATTGACGAGCAGTTTCCATCCGAGCGAGGTATACTCTATAGCTTTTGGAAATACGTGTTCATTCAAACCTGAAACAGCTAAGTACTCGTCGAGTCTAATGGTATTGATAGATGGCACGGAGCATCGAATAGCTAAAGTAGTAAGTTAAATGTTAGAACAAATCCTTCGTAAAATTGACGATCAAATTGATCATTATCCTAATAGAGAATCTCTGATTGAGTGGCTAACAGAAGAGTTCAGCCAGTCACCTGTTGGTGTGTTCTTAAAAGATCATGACGAGAACTATGTCTTTGTAAATAATGCATTTGAAACATACGTCGGCATGCCTGCCAATGATGTTCTTGGTAAAAACGATTTTGACTTTATGCGATTAGATGATGCAAGAAGATGTGCCAAAAGTGATATCTTGGCGGTAGAAAAAATGGGTGAACTTTACGAGTCATCTGAACTTGAAAAAGACGCCAATGGAAAGGTCGTTGCTAGTATCACAGTATATAAAAAGGCATTTGATACATCATTTGGCAATTTACTGGTTGGTATTTTTAAGCGAGATGAAGAATAGCTGAGCAAATGATGTGTTAGCGGTTAAGCGAGTATGACTTAATCACTTAACTTTAGTGATAAGCAGACAATAAAAAACCGGCTCATGAGCCGGTGTTTTTACGTCTTAAATCTTTGTATGTGTTTTCAATCGTTACTATGGAAAATAACTATGGGAACACAAATTGAATTGGCTTATAAGCGCTCTAATACTGCGTCAGTGAAGTCAGTTGTACCGTGCTCACCACCTAAGTCGCGAGTTGTGCGGTCGCCTGATTCAATTACATCTGAAATAGCTTTACGGATTGCGTCTGCTTTGTCACCCATTTCTAGGTATTCAAGCATTTGAATCGCTGCAAGAATTACAGATGTTGGGTTTGCAAGGTTCTTACCAGCGATGTCTGGAGCACTACCGTGAACTGCTTCAAAGATTGCACAGTCTTTACCTATGTTTGCGCCAGGTGCCATACCTAAACCACCAACTAAACCTGCACATAGGTCTGATAAGATGTCACCGAATAGGTTAGTTGTCACGATAACGTCGAATTGCTCTGGGTTCATTACTAACTGCATACAACAGTTATCAACGATCATCTCTGCAGATTCGATATCTGGGTAACGCTCACCAACTTCACGTGCAACTTTCAAGAATAAGCCAGAAGTTGATTTTAAGATGTTAGCTTTGTGAACAGCGGTAACTTTCTTACGACCTTCTTTACGTGCAGTCTCGTATGCGAATTCAACGATACGCTCAGCACCTTCACGCGTAATTAAGCTCATTGCTTCTGCTTGGCCGCCGTCTTCAGAAACGGTTTGACCTAAGCCAGAGTACATACCTTGCGTGTTTTCACGGATAGTAATGATATCGATATTTTCGTAACGAGCTTTAGTACCTTTGAAAGAACGTACAGGGCGCAAGTTAGCGTAAAGTTGGAACTGCTTACGAAGTGTTACGTTAATTGACGTGAAACCTTCACCTACTGGTGTAGTTAATGGGCCTTTTAACGTAATTTTGTTCTTTTTGATAAGTTCTAGTGTCTCTTCTGGCACTAGTTCACCATGCTTTTCTAGGGCTACTAGACCTGCATCAGCGAATTCATATTCGAAATCACAGCCAGCTTTGTCTAAAACTTTTAGCGTTGCGTCAATGATATCTGGACCGATACCGTCACCAGGGATTACTGTGATAGTTTGCTTAGCCATTTATGTTACCTATTAAAAATTTAAAGTAGGAGTTTTCAAAGCATAGTAGATATCTCAAAAGATAACTGGATCTACCTGCTTGGAAAAAGTGGGCGCTTTATACCATGACTATGGTGTGTAAGCCAGTGGAAAAACTTTCAGAAAAGCTTACAGGCTGAATGTGGTAAGCAAAAGTAGACTAAAGTCTGATAGTTGCGCCAGTCTAGTTAGTAAAGTAGCGCAACTTTATAGGGAAGAGAGTGATGTTAGCAGGAAATCAATATCTGCTTACAACGGCTTCATTTGTGTAAATTGCTCGTAAGCAATGTTGCCTATAGCCGTTAATTGTCCGTCGGTAAAAAGCAATGGCGTGCATTCTTCCTGCGTAGTAATACCGTCGGATTTAACATGCTGTGTACGGTAGAACATCACCTGGTAGTTCGTGCCATCGACTTTTTTTGCTTCAGTTATGTCAGGGCTGCCAAGAGATTTTAAAGCCTGTTCAAAGGTAAATTCGTCCAATTTTAATTTGGCAATATACTGTCGGTTAAACGCCTCTCTGTCTTCCCATTTCATGTTAGCAGGGTTGTCGTCGTAAAAATTGACCACTAAGAGTACGAATACGCCGTAAGCGGCTAACGCCAATAAAATGCGAAAAATAACTTTTTTGTTCATCTTCTTTTCAATATTGTTCAAGTATTGAATCAACTGCTGGTTAGCATACCGATTCATATCGCTTATTTAAATAGGGTTGGGGGTATTTGATACGGCCAACTCAACCTTGTTTGTTATTCTTTGTTTCCATCGTGCTAAGGATAGCATCAGCCTTGTTGCAGCCGTATATCTTTTAAATTAAAGCCTAGAGGGATGTTTTGCTTTAATGTTAATAACTGGTGACTTAGCTTAAGCATGTCTTTACCTTGCTCAAGTTTGTCTTTTACCGACGACTTCAATTTATCTGCGGCAAGAATCGCATTGATAGAACCATAGGTATTTATGAGCTCGGCAGCGGTAATTTGTCCAATGCCAGCAACACCAGGGATCTTATTAGTCGAATCGCCTGTCAGCGCCCATAAGTCAATGAGCTGACTTGAGCGAACGCTGAATTTGTCGTGAATATAGGTATCGTCTAAATAGCGACGATTAAAGTAGTCGTAAACTTGGATGTTCTCGTTAATCAAGGATAAGAAACATTTGTCTGTTGAGATAATGGTGACATTCTGATTCCTTAATGCCACTTTCACCGCCAATGTCGCAATAACATCGTCGGCCTCATCCTCGTCAGGCTCTATCGAGTCAACGTGTTGCTTGAGAAACTCATCTTGAATTTCATTCAGCTTATTCGCCAAATGCTCAGGCATTTTCTTGCGCCCTTTTTTATAGTCAGGGTACAAAGCATAACGCCAACAAGGCGCTTCACTGTCAAAGACAGCAAGCGCATGGGTCGGGTTTAACATTTCCAAAATATTGGTAAGCGCCTGACCACATGCTTTTGATGTGTTGTGCAACACCTGTGCTTTGGTATTTTCTGCCAACTCATTGTTGAGCAAAAAAGGCCGTTCTTGAACGGCGTATATTCTTCTGATGAGGTTAAGCGCATCAATCAATACAACGTGTGCTGTCATTTAACCTTCGCCTTCATGTCACTTTAGCCTTTTGATATTTGGTAGCAGGGCACATACTTACTTCCTGGCAACTTCATGCGCTGTTGATCAACAAAAGATGCAAGCAGCTTATCCATTAATGCCATAATTTTTTCTTCACCAGAAATAATAAAAGGCCCGTGCTCTCTGATCGCTTTGATACCGTTGGATTTCACATTACCTGCGACGATCCCTGAAAAAATACGGCGTAAATTAGCGGCCAGCTTTGCAGTGTCCATATCACTCTTGACCACTAAGTTTGCCATGTTTTCATGGCTAGGTTCAAATGGTTGTTGAAAATCAGGTTCAATTGCTAAGGTCCAGTTGAAATGAAACGAGTCACCGCTTGCTTTTCGGTGCTCAAGTGTTTGTGATAACTGTGATTTTAAGGTTTGAGCAACTAGCTCTGCGTCATCAATAATGATCTTATAGAACTTACGTGCTTCTTCGCCTAAAGTTTCACGAATAAAGGCATCTATTCCTAAAAAGTACTCTGCACTTTCTTTTGGTCCCGTAAGAATAATAGGCAGTACTTGATCCTGGTTTTTTTGATTAAGCATGATGCCTAAAATATAAAGAAACTCTTCAGCGGTGCCAGCGCCACCGGGAAATATGATCAAACCATGAGAAATTCGCACGAACGCTTCTAAGCGCTTCTCGATATCTGGCATGATAATCAGTTCATTAACGATTGGATTTGGTGGCTCGGCAGCGATAATGCTTGGCTCAGTAAGACCTATATAGCGTCCATCTTTTATACGCTGTTTTGCATGGCCAATTGTTGCCCCTTTCATTGGGCCTTTCATGGCACCTGGGCCGCAGCCTGTGCATATGTTAAAACCGCGAAGTCCAAGCTGATAACCGACTTCCTTCGTGTATTTGTATTCGGTGGTATTAATTGAATGGCCGCCCCAACAAGTTATTAAGCTTGGCTCACTCTCTGGCAATATTGCATCCGCATTGCGCAATATATCGAAAACGATGTCTGTAGTTGTGTCTGAGTCGGCTGAAGATTGTTGATAGTCGAGTTCGTATTTGTCGTTAATAAACAAGATATCGCGCAGTACGGCAGATAAGTGCTCGCGGATACCGCGTATTATTTTGCCATCGACAAATGCATCTTGTGGTGGATTAATAAGATCCAATTTCACGCCTCGCTCACGGCGCAACACTTTAATCTGAAAATCTCTGAATTGTTGATAAATTTCTTCAGCATCGTCGGTGTGGCTGCCGACGTTTAGTACCGCCAAAGAGCAGTTGCGATAGAGTTGAAATAGCTTGCTACCTGCAGATTCTTCTAATTGTTCAACTTCCGTTTGAGACAGCAAATTCATATTGCCGACAGGGTTTACTTGTACTTCCATTCGAATTCCCCTTTCTAGATGTTTTTATGACTAAGTTACTGCTTTTCCTTTAATAATAGTTGAAATTAGGGCGTGTTGAAATTTCGAGATTGTTTTTGCAGCAATTAATGATGTTTTTATACAAGGCAGAGCTTATGCCGTGTGGTTATTCCACAGAAATAAGCGATAAAGACTTTGTGCTCCTGCAAAGTCACCTTACCCTACATCCTTGTAGGGCAACGCAGTAGAAAGACATCATAAATGCTGTCCTAAGTATGTAGTAAAAGGGATTCGTTTAAATGCATTTTTCTCATTGATGCAGGTACTAAGATTATGCAGGAGCATAATAATCGGTGCTTGCTCTATGCGTAGAATAACTATGCTATCACAAGTGCCGCGATAAAAACGCATTTAATTCGAACAAAATTCAACCCTGAAAGCTTAACACGCCCTAAGGAAGCCGTAATTTCCCTTTTTGTTAGCAAAGGTTAATGCTAATTTTTATATTAAGTGAAGTTTGATGTGGTTTACTCTGCGTAGATAACTCGATTTTTACCTTCATGTTTGGCTTTATACAATGCTTGATCTGCGCGTTCAAAAGCTTGATGCACTTTGTCATTGTCTTTTATGTGGGTAGCACCGATAGAGGTGCTGATATTGACCTTTTTATTTTTAAATTTAAAGGGGAGTTTTGACACCTGAACGCGCAGCTCATCAAGCGCTAACATCACGGCCCCGTAATCTAAACCCTCGAATACGAGGATAAACTCTTCACCACCATATCTAGCGATAAATGCAGATTCGCCCAGTGTTTTGCTTAAAGTAGAGGCGATTACCTGTAAGGTTTTATCACCTGCTGAATGGCCGAAAGTATCATTAATAGATTTAAAGTCGTCAAGGTCTATCACTGCAATTGCTAGGTCAAAGGGCTTATGGGCAAAGCGGACCATAGCTTTTGTCATGTACTCTTCAAATGCGGCGCGATTGTTGAGCTTAGTTAGCGCGTCTTGCATGCTTTTCTTCTGCTGCTCAATTAGACGCTTTTCAAAGCTTTGACTTTACTTTCAACGCCTTAACTTGATTCGTGAATGAGCTTTGGTTGCGACTTTAACGAACTCTTATCTCAATAATAGCCAATAAAACCCGCTTTCTACTATCGTAACTGAATAAAAGTATCGTTACTCAACCGAATCATCAATGAAAATTGTATACCAAACAGGTAGAATAAAAGTAACTGCCAATAAATTGATATGAAAATTTCTATGCAATTGATAACCCGAAAGTTTTCTACTGCTACTTTAGCACTTTCTACACTCTTTAGTTCATCTGTTTTTGCCGATGTTCGCGTAAATATTGATTTGACACAAGCTGAACACCATTACGCCATGGTGGAAATGACCCTGCCTAAAACGGAACAGCAATCTATTGATTTAAAATTACCAACTTGGCGCACAGGTCGGTACGAAATTTTGAATTTGGCAAATGGTATTCGTGAGTTCGCTGTCGAAGATAAGGATCTACAATGGCGAAAAATAGATAAAGACACATGGCGTATTCAAGGTGATTTATCTGATGGTGTTGAGGTGAGCTATCAAGTTTACGCTAATCAATTGCCACTTCGTTCACGCCATGTGGACGATAGCCACGCTTTCATCGATGCCTCAGGCGTTATCATGTACACCGATGAAACTCGCGACGACAAGTATGTGGTCCAGTTAAAGACGCCACGAAAATGGCGCAGTGTCTCTGGACTGCCAACAGGGCGCAACAAACATCAGTTTATTGCCAGTGATTATGATGTCTTAGTCGATTCTCCGATTGAAACGGGTATCAACGAATTTTATGAATTTGAAGTCGATGGCATCGATTACGAGTTAGTGATTTGGGGGAAAGGTAATTACGACAGTAAACAAATGCTTGCTGACTTAAAGGTATTAGTTGCTCAGGGTAATACGATTTGGTCCGATTACCCATTCAAGCGTTACGTTTTTATGGTACATGCAACGTCTGGTGTTCGCGGTGCGACAGAACACTTAAATTCAACGATTATTCAACGCGACCGCTACACATTCTCTACTCGTAAAGACTATTTGAGTTTCCTAGGCACAGCAGCTCATGAATTTGTACATACGTGGAACGTAAAGCAATATCGCCCAGAGGGCATGGTGCCGTACGACTATCAAGGTGAGAATTACACGAACTTGTTATGGTTGGCGGAGGGCTCTACTAGTTATCTACAAAACCAGTTATTGATGCGTGGTGAGTTGATGACTGCGAAAGAGTGGATGGAAGTGTTGGCTACTCGTATTAATAGCTACGAACGTAAACCCGGGCGTGATGCACAGTCTGTAGCAGAAGCGAGTTTTGACAAGTGGATTAGTGAAGGTGGTGACTATGATCGAAATCATAGTGTTAATATTTATTCGGAAGGTTTCCTTGTCTCATGGATGCTAGATATTGATATTCTTGATAAAACCTCTCTAGCTAAAAGCTACCGTAATGTTCATCAAGAGCTTTACCAACACTACAGCATTCCAAAGTCGTTTAACGACCAAGATGTACAGGATATCTTGAAGAAGGTCACTGGTGCTGATTACAACGATTGGTGGCAAACGAATGTTGATGGTTATGCTAAGCCAGACTTTAATGCATTGCTTGCAAAAGCTGGTTTAATGATGACTTATGGTAATGACGGTAAGAAGAAAGCTTGGACAGGCATCAGTAGCAAGCGACATGCCAGTGGCTTGCTAATCACGGCAGTGGAAAAAGGTAGCCCAGCATGGGACTCTGGTTTTACAACTGGTGACATTATTGTAGCGATTGATGGTCTGCGTATGGCTGACAGTGATTTAACAAAGCGTTTGACTAACTTTAAGCCTGACGACAACATTAAGATGACTTTCTTCCGTAGGGATCAGTTAATGACTAAAAAGGTCAAGTTAGCTGCAATGCCAAATGGCAAGTTAAAAGTTAAGCCATTACAGAATGCTACCGATCAACAAAAAGCGTTATTTACAGAGTGGACCGGACTCGCTTTTCCTGAAAAATAAATAAGCTCTTTAACAAAGCAAAATAAAAAAGCGCCAAATGGCGCTTTTTTATTATCTTCCTAAATTCTTTTTTACTGCCTTATTGTACGCAGCTTTGGAGCAGAACTAGGTTCGGAACTGCGATAAGGATTAATGTCTAGGCCACCGCGTCGTGTATAGCGGGCAAATACAGTAAGTGAGGTCGGCTGACAATATTGCTGAATATCTGTGTAGATACGTTCTACGCATTGTTCATGAAACTCATTGTGTTCACGAAATGAAATGAAGTATTTCAGCAGTTTTTCTTGGTTGATTTTCTTACCAGTATAACGAACATAGACGCTCGCCCAGTCTGGCTGATTGGTGATCAAACAGTTTGATTTCAACAAATGACTAACTAAGTACTCACTTACCTGATTGTCCTTTTGATTCTGACTGTCAGCATCATCGCTAGCCAACAAACTTGGTTGGTAGTCATAGGTATCTATTTCGACATCTAGCTCATCAATGCAGGTAGCATCATCACTTGCGATGGCAAGCGGTGGACAATGATCAACTGGCGATAAAACGACGCTCGCTGGCGCGCCAGCAACTTCTGATAAATCTTTGGATAGAACTTTTTCAACGTCGTCTTTGGATGCAAAAACGGTTTGATTAAAGCTGTTTAAATAAAGCTTAAATGATTTTGACTCAATCAAGTTCTTGCTTGTACACGGAAAAGTAAACTCTGCGACAGCCACCTGTGGTTTGCCTTTTGGATTAAGCCAAGATAACTCATAACCATACCAAACATCTTCACCGAAAAATGGTAAGTCTTCTTGGTCTATGGCTAAATCATCTCTGTTTAAACTTCGCGGAACACCTTGGAGTAAAGAAGCATCATATTGATTTGCATAATCTGTTGCTTTTCCCAGTGTTAAACCGTGTAATACGTCACTGTTTTGGTATTTTGCCATTACATTGTCATTGTTAACTAAAATTGCTGCGTATTTTACGCGCTTTTCATTAAGATGGCATACATCTGACAGTATTTTTCAAGATTGACAAGTGATCGAGCGGTGATTGAACGATATCAGCTTGATGTTATGACATCTCGACTTTCAACTTTGAGTGAGGAAAATGATTAAATGACGGCTTTATCCGACCTGCTTTTAAAGCTCAGTAACGACTATGTTGAGGCATTCAAAGAAAAGCATGGCCACCTACCTGTTGTAGAAAAAGATCCCGAATGGCCTTCGCCGTGTGTACAAGGAGAATTTTCATCTGAAGCAGACCTATGGCAACCAGTACCATGTCGAGATGAACTTTCGTTTGATAATGTAGAGCATGCGCTAGATTTAGTATTACACCCTGATGTAAAGCAATATTTCACTTCGTTGTATAGTGAGAGTTTTGATGCGACTTGCAGTGAGGGCAATTTAAGCCTTTTATTCCCGTGGAGTGAAAAAGACTTTGAGCGTTTGCAGGAAAACATCATTGGTCATGTGTTAATGAAACAAAAATTGAAGCAAGAAGTGACTATCTTTTTTGCATTAACAGACCAAGAAGATTTTATTTTAACTGTTGATAATGCAACAGGGGGGGTTTGGGTAGAGCAGGTCGGTAAAGCGCCTCATAAAAAGCAGGCTGACAGTTTGAAAGAATTTATTCAAATGCTCTCTCCAGTGGTCTACGATTAGCGTAACGATAGCTTGCTTGAAAGCTACACCACATACGACACATATGAATAGTGTAGCTTTATGTCACAGACTACTTCTCCAATTTGCTGTCGATTGATTGCAGTAATTGTTTTATTTCTTTCAACTCGGTCATCATAGGTATTAATGCTTCCGTTAATGCCGATGATAGCGAGTGACTCAAATCGTTTGATTCGGGTGAATTGTCTACCTCTTTTTTATCAAAACTGGTTTGCTCAGGCTGGTGTTGCCAATTCTTCAAAATATTGATGATTGTTGGTAGTGGTGTTGGTTCAGATAATTTAGCTTTAACAGTGGCTACTGATGGCGTGACGCCTTTATTAGCTAGCTGATTAGCAATGGCTATTATTTCATCTTTAATCGTCATATTGAGTACCGTTTGTGTAAATGCGCAATTATTTAGTGAAAACAACCAATGATAAGATTCTTTTTTATCACGTGAATTTAAAAAATTTTTTAAAAACAAGTGGTTATAATTTTGGTGCGCACTTTGCTGTATTGAGACCAATAATAAACAAACTCAGGGAATTATGAAATCATGAAAAAGTCTCTTTTAATTTTATCTCTTGCATTACCTTTAACGCTAGGACTTAGTGGTTGTGTGGTTTCAGTTGGTGGCGATGATGATGGTCATTACAGCTATAGCCACAACGATCGTGAATATGACAACCGTAAGAAAATTGCTCGCCTTCAATTAAACGCAAGCTTTGGCGATGTTCAGCAAATGCTCGGTGTTGCAGATTTTAATGAAGTCTACAAAAAGGGGGAAGAGAATATTCAAGTGCTTTATTACCGCACTAACCGTAAACACGCTGACGGTATTACGACAAAAGATGAGTGTACGCCGCTAATCTTTAAAAATGGCGCCTTAGTTAGCTGGGGCGATACAGCTTACAGCATGCTTTAAGCGTTAACTATCCACACAAAAAAGTAGCGTTTAAGCTAGCTTTTTTGTGCCTCTCTCTTTGATATTTAATGTATTTGACGAACAACGTATAAAAATCCGTTAAAGCTATCTCAACATAGCATCTAGCGTATCCACAACTTCAGCCCAGTCAGCATCTTCGGCGATAGCTTCATTTAAAAAATTTACCTGCGATTGAGTCCAAAAGCTTGCTTCGCTCAGCGGTGTACTTGCATCCAAGCCTTTGTGTTGCTCCACAAATTTAGCGATATCTTTCTGTGAGTTGGCTAAACCTAACTGCGCAAACAGCGTATTCATACTGTGGTAAGACGTATCCATAACTGATCCCAAGTGAGCATTGAACTAGTATCAGTATAGTCCTGATAAAAAACGAGGGTGTTTAAATATTGACCTAAAACTTATCTTCTTGTTATGGTGACCAACGCATAATAACAATAAGCTTTAGCGAAATATGTTTGTATCGCGCTAACTTTAAAGGAATTTAACAATTAGGTGACAAGTGACGGGGGAAGTGATGACTGATGTTGTAGAAGCACCAGCAAACGTGGAAATACGTGCAAGTTATTTAGTTGCAGAAGATTTAAAACTAGCAGCTTCACTGCTTTACCAAGCCTACCATGATGACCCAGTTTTTCTTGAAATATTCAACGGTGATAAGGAAGACTACGAACAACGCTTAAGGGCGTCAATTCGTGAAGAGCTCGGCGTTTTTTGGCAAGCAAAACAACCCATGGTTGGTCTATATTTAGGCGAAGCTATGGTCGGTGTTGCATGTCTGAATAGTCCTGACGAAGGCGTAGGATTTGAACGTTTTTGGCATTGGCGTTTGAAAATGCTACTGAGTGCCGGTTATTTCTCTACCAAGCAAATGATGGAAAAAGAGAAAATTATTATGTCGGCCGTCCCGCTAAAGCGATTCCATATGCTTAGCTTTATCGCAATTCACCCTCTGCATCAGCACCATGGTTTTGGGCACTATCTTATGGCTGCGGTAAACACCGTGCTTGAGGAGCACCCAGACAGTGAAGGGGTTGCTGTTTATGCCACTAATGATAAATACCGCGATTTTTTCAAAGATGTCGATTACGAATTTATCGAAGAAGTTAAAGTGGGTAATGTAAGTGGCGCGCTAATGCTGCATTACAGGTAATGGTCAATGTAAAGATTTGGCGCGAAGGAGAATAAAATGAGTGATGTAACTGATCAACATGAGGGTGGTAAATCAAGTGAAACTGAATTAGCAGGTGAGGGCGACAGCAGCCGTTACCAAACCTTTAAAGAGTTTTATCCGTTTTATTTATCACAACATGAAAACAAAATATGCCGTGGTTTGCATTACGTAGGTAGTTTGGTAGCAATCGCTATTCTTGCAGCAGTGATCTATCAGCAATCTTGGTCATTGGTGCCTTTGGCAATAATATCTGGTTATGCATTTGCTTGGGTAGGTCATTTCTTTTTCGAAAAGAATAGACCTGCTACTTTCACGTACCCTTGGTATAGCTTTATCGGGGATTGGCGAATGTTAGCAGATGCAATATTAGGAAAGCGCTCAAAGTAGTGCTTTTTTTATGCTGATTTTTAATCTCTTGTGGCTAGCAACTTGATTAGCTGGAAAAGCCTAACTCCATTAACCCGCTCATAATTAGCTCGCTGCATTTCTCAGGTGATTCCAACGGGAATAAATGACCATAATTAGCGTCTTCTTTAAATAAAGTATTTGGCGAAAGTGCTCGCCATTTCTGCCAGCTTTTATCGGAAAAATAGGCGGAGGGTTTTCCTCTAATCGCAATAACTGGCATGGTTAGGTCTTTTAATTGTCGGTAAATATTAGGTGCAGAAGCGTAGTTTTTTGCCTCCCACATTTTCGGAAACTTAAGGTGGGCATGTTGCTCACTAGCCTGACGTAAACTCTGTTCCGCCATATGTTGCAGGTCATCATCATCAATCCTTTTAAACACTCTCCTTTGCTTTAAATCTTGATAAAAACTTTCACTTGATGACCAAGTATCCGTTTTTTCAACGGTATACTTTATAGGCTGTACACGCCGTGCCAATCGAAAAGGTACCAAAGGAAGCAGTTTAGATACGAGCGGAGAGGTCATTGCAGGTTCAATAAGCACCAGGCATTTAAATAGATCGGGTCGCTTTATTGCTGCAAGCACAGTTGATGTGGCACCTAGAGAGTGACCAACACCAATGACAGGTTTTGTACTGTGCCTTGATAGAAAGTGGATAAGGTCGTCAGCGTATATTTGCCAGTTTATATTTTTAGGCATTTGCTCGTTAGGCCAAGTGGCTCGATTGTGCAGACTAGACACGGAAAACTCATGCTGTAAGCAAGTTATAAAACTGCGATAAACCTTCGTTGGAAAGCCATTTGCGCCATAAAAGTGAAGCGCTGGCCCTTGGTGGCTGAAAACGTCGAAATGTGTTCCGTGGTTAAATTGCGGCATTGGGCAGTTAGTCCTTTGATTTCCTCTAGCGTCTAGGCTACCAAAATATTAGCACGTTGGATAGTGTGAGACATTCTCAATGGACTAATAAATTTTCGAAAAATATAGAAAATAATACATACAAACCAAGTAGATATGTCCTATTTTATTTAGTAACGCTGCGCTAGAGCAACAAGAAATTACAGTATCAGGGAGTCAGTTGATGCTCGAACAAATTAAGTAATGGTTCACAATTATTGGCGACCGATATTTAGATACTCAATTTGATAACGACTATATAAACGCTTTAGAGAAGGAGTTGAAAATTCGGGGGATTGTTGGAATTCATCGTTGGTTGTTAGAGTACTGCGCAGCGTCCAGTCTATGGTGGAACATCTTATGGTGGGATTGGTGCGAGTTAAATGAAAAAGACATAAAAGAGGGGGGGAAGCTGAGTATGGTTATTTTTGGTTTAATAACCCTTCTTACTAGTTTCGTATTTGGTATTACACCTGCTTTTTACCTATTAACAGTTTTACATGTTCTGACAACATGGCTCGGCTTTGCTCTCAGGCAAGGAACTAAAATCTCAAACTCTGACTGATAACCTCAAGCATTATGGACTGTCAAAAACTATTTGAGTTTTAACTTTATATTGTTAGAAGCTTTGTTTTAATTGTTAAATGACATCGAAAAACATTAGACAAATTTTGTTAATGTTACGTTAAATTTTCTTGTGAGGTGAATTTATTCTCACGCTTTATCAATATCTACACATCTTGTAAACAACACATGGACACAATAGGAAGAACTACTGTGAGACATATCGCACAAGACTGTGAGATATGAAGGAATGTGTTAGCGATATTCTGAAATTGTATTAGATAAAAGTCACTTTTAACAATGGTTTACATTTTTGTTGAAATTTTTGTATGTTGAAAGTGATAAAAAAATGATCTGTGTTGCTAGTTTAAAATGTAGCTTGGCGTAATATTACAACTGTCAGGACGACACAGGAATTGGAAGCCTGTCAATGGAGGCCTTAGGACGAGGTCATGCAATAGGACATTGCATAAGGATGATATAACAAGGATGTGGGTTAACTAAGGATAGTTAGCGTCAGGAAGACAGAAAGGATAGCTTTAAACACAAGACGTGTGATGTATTCGGAATACATACTCTAGGATGGAGGTAGGAACTCGAAGGGATTCGAGAAGGATATACTAGGGATAGTTTAATTAAGGATGATGCGGGAACACTAATTGTGTGCAGGATGCACCAAAAAGCTAGATATAGAAATGTGGCTCTGCGAGCCGCATTTTTTATATCTAAAATCGACCAGCGGGCAAAATGATACGCTTAATCGTTAAATACAGGGTAGAAATAGACAACCATTGTTTATAATCTATGGCTAGCTATATTTTTCGTTGATAGAACCCTAGTTTGATGACATCTAATCGTGTGCCAAATGCCGTTGCCGTGCCATTATTGTTTTTGGCATATTGGATTTTAAATTCTATTGCGCATGGACAAGCGACCTTGAAGATATGCCATGAGGCATATCACAATCCACCATATTTTTATCTTGATAAAGGCAAACCATCCGGCATTTTGCTTGGTATCGTCAAAGAAGCTGCATTATCTGCAAATATCAATGTCGAGCTCTATGGAAGCTCTTGGATCCGTTGCCAAAATGATGTCAAAAGTGGCCGAGCGCAGGCTTTGTTCCCAATGATTGCTAGTGATGAGAGGAGAGCTGATTTTGCATTTCCGCCAAAGACCGCTGAAACTGATTGGCACATGTGGCTAGCACAGTACCCTGTATTTATTGCAGTAAACGACGAGTTCGATGTTGATAATTATCAGCCACAACAAGGCATTGGTGCGCCAATTGGCTATGTTGTATGGCACAAATTATCGAAAAAGGAATGGCTCAGCCCCCTTCAATATGACCCTGTTGAGGGGTTTTCTATGTTGGCGTTAAATAAGTTAGATGGTTACGTAGTCGAGCAGCAAATAGGGCTGCAACTGATAAAAGAATATCAATTAGCTAACAAAGTTAAAAAGAGTAACTATTCATTTTTAGACACGCCTTGGTATATCGCTTTCAACAACGACTACTACCGAACAGATGCTGAAGCGGTGCTTCGTTTTTGGCAAAAAATCTCTGAAGTGAGGACGCACTATCAATAAAGCGCTTTTAAATAAGCGCTTTATTAGTATTGCCTTGAGTTCTACCTCTAGTATTCAACTAGATGTGTATAAGCAGGGTGTTTGCCTATCGCTTTTTGACTACCTTTCAAAGAGAAGCTTTGATCACAGAGTGTAAAGCTACTTTTGAAAGCGATTAATTGCAGCATAGCTTGTGTATCAAGCGGCGAAAAATGCGCCGTCAACTCACCATTAATATTATCAACTTTAAACGGGCGGAAAGTTTGTCCAGAATTGAACTTTGCATGTTGGCAGGTGCGTTCACCCTCTGCACTATCGATAGACCAAATGATTTCTTCTTTGTTGGTGACGTCTTCTAGCCATTCAATCGCAAGCCCCTGATATTGGGTTAGGAATAAACTGTAATTGTCCGGTAATTGGAGTTCATCGTTTTTAAGTAGCTGTGAAAACGCTTGCACGTTTGTTTGTGTTGTCGTTGCATCTTCTTCAATTACATCATTAGTCGCAGCTCTTGAAAACAGGAAAATGATGATAGCCGCAAGCGATAGGCTAAGGCTTCCAATGACTAATTGTTTCTTATAATTCTCGATAAAGTACTTGATATCTACAGGACTATTTTGCGCATTTACTGGTGCGATAGTATTGGTTTGAGAGCTTTCTTCGTAAGCAGCAGAAATGTGCGCATCGACGTGTTGAATATTCTCTCCGGTGAAGCTTGGTTCAACGCGTCTTCCTGCGGGTTGGGAAGGTGGAGGCGAGAGATCGATTGGGCCTGTGTAGCCATAGTTGAAATGTTTTCCAGAGTGCTTCGTCAGTGTACTGGAAAGCGAGCTTAATAGTGGGATGACAAAAACCAGAACAGCGCTAGGTTCTAACCAAGTGCTATAGCTTATCGCTGTAACAAAAAATAGTGAAGGGTGCACCCATATCCAAGGGGCATATCGACCCCAATCTCTAACTCGTCGCCAAGTTGAAAGTGCAACAATAATAGTCGCTAGAACTGACACTACCGCCTTGGCAGCAATTGATGAAGGAAATAATGCTGTTGCCAGCAAGGTAACAAGAATGGCAATAAGCGTAATGCTGATAAATCGAATTGTATTATCAGCACCTTGAAAACAGAATAGGGAACGAAGCAGTGGCATGTTAGCGGTTCTTATGAAAAATTATGGGAAACCTAAATACGATAAGCGGGCAGATCCACGTGGTGAAGTTTAAGGCCATGTAATTGGATAACACCTTGAGCGCTTGATTCACCATCGCCGCTAAATTCAAATTCAAAATCACTCTTAACGAAAATGCCATGTCGCTTGCTAAAACTCAGCTTCGCACTTTTTCGAGCGATTGAAATATATTGGAGGCCTTGTTGTTTACAGTAACGCAAAGCTTGTAGACGAGCAGTTTCGGCAACTTTTCGCAGATAAATAAAATACCAAAATACTAAAAATATGCCTAAAAGGAGATAAATATCTGCCATTTTCTATCCTGCTCTAAATAACTGCCCGATAGCACTTGCAAGTACCTCACTGCGCGTTTCACTGCGCATTGCAGCAAATACATGAGGTCGTAGACTTGGAATTGCAACTAAATCTTTAAATATTCCAGCAAATAGTGCAAGTTCTTGTCTTTGAGCTAGCTGATCAAGTAGCTGTTCAAGCGTGCTGTCGTTTAGTGATAACCAACAGCGGCCACTTAATGTAATATAAACCTCATCAGATTGTTGGGTTGCTAACAGGTTAGTTACAAAGGCTTTAACATGTGGGTGCTCAGCGCTTGAGGCTAGCGCACGAATCACATAAGGCAAGTTTTCAGAAGAAGCAGTTTCTGCCAATTCAACGAGTCGATTGATAAGGTTTAAAGGTAACACTTGGTTTTCTAGTGCCAAGCACAATGGTTGGAAAACTGGCTCTGGAAAGTGCGCGATATTCTTACACAAGTCTTCTGTAAGCTTGTTATTGTCTAGTTTACAAACTAGATCACTAATTCCCTGAACACCAATTGCTTGCCAATCAGTCCATGGCATTTGCCCGCTAATGTATGACTGAAAGTGCTCGAAATGAATACTAGTATCAGCTTTCAGCTCATGACGAATAATGCTGTTAAATGCAGCTAATTTGTATTCTGCCGGCGTAAAGTGGTAAGGATTACTGTTTAGCAGTTCTTGTTGATGTTCACTAGGGTCGACAGTCAGGTCATTGCCTAACGCTTCGATAATGATAGCGATAAAGTGATTGCGAGCACCTTGATTCAGCAAGCCTCGCTCATCTAGCGGCAATTTAATAAACCAGATGTAAGGTGTTTTCTGACCTTTCTGCCAAAATGCAATGGCAAAGCTTGCATGCCCTTGCATCGGAAATGGGTAGGGCATTTGGTTGTTTTCGACTTTATTAAAATCATCTTTTGAAATTTTGGTGATTTTTCTGCCAATGTCGTAAATGCGGAACTGAGTGTTCGAAAGCGCTAATAGCTCGGAAATAGTATCGATGCGATCCATTATTCTGTACTTATAAATCTGCTTATCAAGATGAAAAGGGGTCGAAATGTGCGCCTATTATAAGCGATAATAGCGATACAACACTACGAGTATTTAAAGGCTGACCGTTAAGTCTAATGAGCCATCGCATTTCCCTTATTTCACAACAATTAACCGAGCTAACAGCGTTATTGAAAAAAGCTTCACTATGGTCAAATGAGCCCGTTAATGCTGAGCAACTTGCAAGTACACGGCCTTTTTGTATCGATACATTAAGGTTTGAACAGTGGCTGCAACATGTCTTTATCGTAAAAATGGAACAGCTCATTGAGCTTGGTATGCCGCTACCTTCTTCTATTGCGCTTTGCCCGATGGCAGAAGAAGCCTTTTCGGATCAAACTCCTTTCGTGAGTGAGCTTATTAATCTTATTGCAGACATTGACGAAGTAATCTCAGGTAAACGCTTGCAAACTAAATATCTCAGCACGGCAGATGTTAGTTCAAATAAAGGTACAGCAACTGGAGGCGAGAGCTAATGGTCGATAGTAAACTTACGCCTGACCAGAGCGCGCAGAACCATTGTAGAAAGGAAGAAGAGACACAGGTTGAAGGGACACCGATCGAAGGGACTTGTACTGATGGGGCAACCGAATCAGATAAACCCGTGCTAAATATTCTCTATCAAGATGAATACCTAGTCGCAGTCGATAAACCCGCTGGCCTATTTGTGCATAGAAGTTTTCTCGATAGGCATGAAAAGTATTTTGCGCTTCAACTCGTTCGTGACCAGGTTGGAAAATATGTTTATCCGCTACATCGATTAGATCGCCCAACAAGTGGTGTGTTGTTATTTGCGCTTGATGAAAATACTGCGCGAATCATGAATGAGCAATTCGATGATCGCGCGATTAGCAAAACCTATTATGCATTGGTACGTGGTTTTCTTGATGGCGAGGGGGAGATAGATCACCCGTTAAAACCTAAACTGGATAAAATAGGGGATAAATACGCGAGTGAAGATAAGGCTCCCAAAGCTGCTCTTACACACTATCGAACTATCGCTCAAGGTATTATCGACAAGCCTTTGGGACGCTATCAAACAGTACGCTATTCATTAGTGAAGTTGTCTCCCAAAACGGGGCGTAGACATCAGATAAGACGCCACTTAGCACATATACGCTGTCCTATCATTGGTGACATAAATTACGGAGACAATAAGCAGAATCCGTTTTTCCATCAGGAGTTTGGTTTTAAGCGATTAATGCTATTTGCTCAATCGTTAACTTTTAACCACCCGGTTACGAGTGAAAAAATTGAGATAAGCGCTAGTTTTGACGAGCAGTGGAAAACAGTTTTTACGCGCTTAAAGTGGCCTATGGAACAATTGGATTAATGCACTTAATCGCCAGTTAAAAGAACTTCTGGTTTTGCGATTATTCAACAGGTCCAGTCAAACGAACAAACTGAGTGTCGTAGGCTTGGTATAAAGCGTCAAGGTGAAGTGGGTTTTTTTCTGGTTGAGATGCTGCACGTTGAGTAGATGTTCTCTCACCCTTAATCATGACATAACCTACATGCGGCACTTGTGCTGTTTTCACCTCGCCAAAGGCGTTTTTCAATGTGATTGCCTGAGTATGAGCGAACTGTTCCATTAAAATCTGGTCAGCAGGCGTAGGGCGCTTGAGTAAGCTTATCAACAAGGCAGTGTCATTAGTCAGCGGCTTCCTATAATCGCTATCACTCTTGTATCCGTAGCCATTGTCATTCAGTTTCTGGTGACTGTACTGGCCAGTGCTGTTACAAGCACTTAGTAATAACAAAAATAATAGACTGATAATGGTTTGTAGTTTCATCTTGGTTAACTGCTTTTTCACTGCGATTAACCTGATTCAGCAAGCCCTGTACCAAAGGCGTTTTTGACACTCGCTAGAACTAAAGTGATTTGGCTTAAGTTATTAATTATTCGTCAATTAATACCTAGTTAAATTTTGTATTTTATTTTCTAAGGGCGATAAAAAAGCGCTAATGTTAGACGACTAAACAAGCTTGCTTTTTAGTGTCAAAAAATTAACGCTTCATTTAGGGGCTGTTGATCTTTCAGGGATAAATTTTGTTCGAATTAAATGCATTTTTATCGAGGCACTAGTGATATGCATAGTCATTCTACGCACAGAGTAAGTACCGATTATTATGCTCCTGCATAATCTTAGTACCTGCAACCATGCAGGCATCAATGAGAAAAATGCATTTAAACGAATCCCTTTTACTACATACTTAGGACAGCATTCATGACGTCTTTCTACTGCGTTGCCCTACAAGGATGTAGGGTAAGGTGACTTTGCAGGAGCACAAAGTCTTTATTGCTTACTTATCTAGAATAACCACACGACATAAGCGCTGCCTTGTATGAAGACATCATAAATTGCTGCAAAAATAGCCTCGAAAGATCTACAGACCCTAATTTTTAGTGGGAATTCACAGCAAATTAGTGGCTAAACTTGCCGTGAATATTCAGAATCAGAAGGCTAAGTGCTAAATAAGTTGCTTACTCTTCAGAAACTGAACGTAACAAGGCGTTAATTCCAACTTTAGCACGTGTCTTAGCATCAACCTTTTTCACAATGATTGCTGCATACAAACTATAAGTGCCACACTTTGAGGGCAAGTTACCAGGAACAACTACGCTACCCGCTGGAACACGACCGTAGTGTGTTTCACCTGTTTCACGGTCAAAGATTCGTGTGCTTTGGCCGATATATACACCCATTGAAATAACAGCACCTTCTTCAACGACAACGCCTTCAACAATCTCTGAACGAGCGCCGATGAAACAGTTATCTTCTATAATAGTTGGGCCTGCTTGCAATGGTTCTAGCACACCACCAATGCCAACGCCGCCAGATAGATGAACATTCTTACCAATTTGCGCACACGAACCAACGGTCGCCCATGTATCAACCATGGTACCTTCGTCAACGTATGCGCCTATGTTCACGTAGCTTGGCATAACAACGACATTCTTCCCTACGTAACTGCCAGTACGCACTGTCGCTGGTGGTACAACGCGCACGCCATCAGCCTCAAACATGCCCTGCGTATAGTTACTGTACTTTAATGGAACTTTGTCGAAGAACTTGCTTTCAGCGCCATCGATAATTTCATTGTCCCAAATGCGGAAGCTAAGTAATACCGCTTTCTTAAGCCATTGATGAACAACCCACTCGCCAGCTACTTTTTCTGCCACGCGTGCTGAACCATTGTTTAGTGCATCTAACGCTTCGAGTACCGCATTTTTTATTTCAGGCGATACCGTTGAAGGAGTAATTGACATTCTGTCTTCGAATGCCTGTTCAATAGTTGCTTGTATGTTTGACATGTTATTTCCTAATGCTTTGGGTTAGCCGATATCGTCACAAAGACGTTCGCTTAATATTGTTTGTTCTTCCGCTGTTAATGCATGGCCTTCACCATTTGACACAGTGAACATATCTTCAACACGCTCGCCAAAGGTCGTGATTTTAGCGGTATGAATATTTAATTTCAGGTCTTGGAATACTTGAGCAAAGCTCGCTAACAAGCCCGGTCTATCAGCAGACACGATTTCTAGCATGGTCGAAGTATTATCTTCAGTTTCAATAAAACTAACTTGTGTCTTGATGTTAAATGTTTGTAGACGTTTTGAAACAGGCTGAACGCCAATGGTTAATAACTCTGGTTGGCTCAAGTGATAACAAAGCGTATCTGCGATATCTGCTAAGCGATACTCATCTGTGATCGCTTTGTTTTTCTGATCGAGAACGACGAAGGTGTTCACCGTATAACCTGTGTTACTGGTAATGATTTTTGCATCGTGAATCGACAACATTTTTTTTCCAAGGACAGACACTGTATTGGCGAAGATGTTTGCTCGCTCTTTAGTGAAAACAAAGACTTCAGTACCACCACGATAAGGTTTAGGGCTAACGAGTACCAATGGCTTAGTTCTGTCATGGTTTAAAATATGTCGGCTGTGCCAAGAAATTTGCTCTGGCGAGTATCGTAAGAAGTAATCTTCTCCGAACTCTTGCCATAAGGTTTCTACAGCTGAGAGCTCAATCTCACGTTCTTGCAATAATAGTTGCGCTTGTTCACGGTTTTCTCTAATCTTGTCACTAAGATCAACTGGTTTTTCAAGGCCTCGTCTAAAGGCACGCTTCGTGGCGTGGTAAAGCTCTTCAAGTAGGTTTGCCTTCCAGCTGTTCCATAAGCTCTCATTCGTCGCGCGCATATCTGCGACGGTTAGACAATACAAGTAATCTAAGTGGGCCTCATCGCGAACAATCTCACCAAACTGCTTGATGACATCTGGATCGGAAATGTCGCGTCGCTGCGCAGTTGCTGACATTAGTAAATGCTGCTGCACCAGCCAAGCGATCATACGACCATCGTGGTCATTGATGTTGTGCATCTTAGCAAAGTTTAGCGCATCTACTGCGCCGAGCTCGGCATGATCGCCACCACGGCCTTTTGCGATATCATGGAAAATACCAGCAAGGTAAAGCACTTCAGGTTTACGAATTCGCTGCACGATTTTACTACATAGCGGAAATTCGTGATTGTGCTCAGGTTGGCTGAAGCGGTAGAGGTTTTTAATTAAACGATAGCTGTGTTCGTCTACTGAGTAGGCATGGAACAAGTCAAACTGCATTTGACCGACAATTGAACGCCACTCTGGAAGATAAGCTCCAAGAATGCTGTGACGGTGCATTAAGCTGAACGCTAGGCCAAGACCTCGAGGATGCTTAACGATTTCAATGAAGATGCGTCGACTCGCTTCATAGTCGTTCAAACGGGATACTAAACGGCGGCGTGCATTACGCAAGATACGTAATGTTTCTGAGTGCAGACCTTTAACTTCAGGATGCTGCGCTATAACCAAAAACATTTCCATGATTTTGACTGAGCGCATGAATAAACGACTGTTGTGGACTTTGATTAAGCCACCGACAACATAAAAATCTTTGTTTATCTCAACAACAGTGTGTTCACTATCTTTGTTTAGAATCTCTTGTTCGAAGTGTTGCAGTAACATTTTGTTGAGCTCTGCAATTCGAGCAATAATGCGGAAAAAGCGCTTCATCATGCGCTCTACAGCAAATTTACCTTCATCACCAAAGCCAAGCATCTTAGCAACGTCTGCTTGAAAGTCGAAAAGTAAACGGTTTTCACTTCGACCAGCTACTTGATGCAGGGCAAAGCGCATACGCCATAAATAATCCTGACACTCATTGAGTTCGGCAAATTCATTTTGGGTGAGGTATTTGTGTGCCACTAACTCTTCGAGAGAATTCGCCATAAAATGACGCTTGGCAACCCAACCTATGGTCTGAATATCTCTTAAACCACCAGGGTTCGCTTTTAAGTTTGGTTCAAGCGTGTAAGAAGCACCGTGATATTGTTGGTGGCGCTTCATTTGCTCGTCGCGTTTAGCGATAAAGAACTTTTGCGACGTCCAGAAAACATCTTCCTGCAAGAGCGGTTGCAATTGGCCAGCTAATGCTGGATTACCTGCGATCAATCGCATTTCCATTAGATTAGTGGCAATAGTAACGTCGTTTACGGCTTGCTTTAAGCATTCCTTAACGTCCCTAACGCTGTGGCCAATATCAAGCTTTACATCCCATAACTGGGTGATAAAAGCACCAAGCTTTTCTTCAAGATCCGATTCGATGTCAGCCTGTGTTAGCAATAAAATATCGACATCTGAGTGAGGGTGAAGTTCGCCGCGGCCAAATCCACCAACGGCGATAAGGCTCACCTGATATTCATCAAGCTGATGTTGAACCCAAAGCTTGGCAAGCAAGTGATCAACGTAGGTGGCTCGTGCTCTAACTATGAGCTCCATGTCCTCTTCGTTGAAGACTGAAAGCTGCCACTCGTTAAACGCTTGGCTAAGCTTACATATTTCAGCGCTACTGATATTCGGAGAGCTGACACAAAAAGGGTCAATAAAGTGACTGGGTATGAAGTTGTTGTTTTCCACAGCGATAAAGCTCTTTGTTTAGGATGAAAGCTGCTAAGTTTGTCGCTCGCGGCTATAGAGGCCGTAATTAGTTATTCAGCATACGAGGAATGGTGTCGTCACTGCGCAGTGTTAAGATTTCACAACCCGTTTTGGTCACCAGAATTGTATGTTCCCACTGAGCTGACTTTTTACCGTCAACGGTGTAAACCGTCCAGTTGTCTTCTTTATCAAGTAGAGTGCCAGCTTTACCCATGTTGATCATAGGTTCAACGGTAAAACACATACCTTCTTGGATCTTCGTTCTGTCGTTGTTCTTGTAATGAACAATTTGTGGCTCTTCATGAAAAGTGCTGCCAATGCCATGGCCACAGTATTCTTTCACAATGCCAAAACGGCCAGATTTTTTGATGAACTTGTTAATAGCCGTGCCAATCTCACCAAAGGTGTTGCCCGGTTTTACTTTTTTAAGGCCGGTGTAAAGCGCTTCTTGCGTGATGCGGCATAAACGGCGGTCTTCTGGAGATACATCACCTACCATAAACATTTTACTGGTATCGCCGTGGTAGCCATCGACGATAACTGTCACGTCAATGTTAATGATGTCGCCATCTTTCAGTGCTACGTCATCAGGAATACCGTGACAAACTACGTGATTGACAGAAGTACAGATAGACTTTGGAAATCCGTGGTAGTTAAGAGGCGCAGAAATAGCGCCTGCTTGCTCGGTGTAATCTGCACAAATTGTATTTAACTCGTCAGTCGTTACCCCAGCCTTTACATGAGGCTCAATCATCTCTAATACGTCAGCGGCTAAAAGGCCTGCAGCACGCATTTTTTCCATTTCTTCCTGACTTTTAATAGGGATCGTCATTTAGTGCTCAATTCAATTTCAAAAAGTTAGTCGCTATTTTACATATTTTTGTGGGCTTGCCCAATTATAGCTATAAATATTGTTACGCAATGAAGCGCCAAATTGATCTTGGGTTGGTATAACTAATTCAAGGTGCGAATCGAGTTGGTTAATGGGCTTGTTTGTGGGGAAGTAAAGCCATTAAGACTAAAAGAAAATAGAAGAATGTGAATATTAAAGGTATTTATCGCGCCATTAATTTGTTGATTGAACTATCGAATGACGCGATAAACGTTACTTTAGCGCAGAGTAACCTATGTTAGTTGACTAACAGAACCTAATTTATCTCTTTATTAATAGCATCGACAATCGCTACTGGCTCTAGTAAGTACAGATTGTGGTTGAGCAATACTAGGTCGTCATTGTGTGCCAGCAACAATGCCGGAATATGACGCGTTCCGATAATCTCCTGTATTTCTTCAATGTCTGCCATGTTAAATTCCGCATCTTTAGATAACTTTTCAGATTGTAAACACTTAGCTGGCGGTGTTAAGCGAAGCGACTTTACGATGCCTGCAACATCGTCTGCAGTTACAAGTGGATTACCTTCAACAAAATGTGCCCGTTGAAATGCTTCTAAAATAGTGAGTGACTTCTCAGGGCATTTACTTTGTGACCATGCCATTAAATTAGCACCCAGCGTACTGTCTTTATTTTCATTTAACTTACCTAAGTAAGCTTTATTAAATTTGATACCGCTTAAGTCTGTTACTGTGTCAGTTGTTTTCTTATCAACGCCATTGTCGCCATCATAAAGCCCGCAGTGTAAGTAGTGCACTTTTACATTGGGTAATTGCTTTTCAATGGCGGCTACAAGAGGTGTTGCTGCATAGCTCCACGGACAGTGGGAGTCGTAAATAAAATAAACTTGAGTTGACATAAATGCTTAGGTTCCAAAATGGATGCTAGATAATGGCTTTTATTTTAACCGCCTCTGGCCAATAAACATAGATAAAAATGTGGTTATTTGACGGGGATTATGATATAAAATGCGCCGCTTGAATTGCGTCTGTACATTGTTTGTCAATCGTTCAACGCGTCAAGCAAAATAACTTAGTCGTGTAATTTATTGATAAATTACACATTTTATAAATTCACATACATCTTGCGAAGATATGCCGGGGTGCTCCAAGTGCGACAATCGCGCTGATATGAGTCGTGCATATTGGATGTATGGACGCTTAACCCCAAGAGGAAAAATTATGCCAAACGTATCTATGCGCGATATGCTTAAAGCGGGTGTTCACTTCGGTCACAAAACTCGTTACTGGAACCCAAAGATGAAGCCGTTCATTTTCGGTGCTCGCGACAAAGTTCATATCATCAACTTAGAACAAACTGTTCCTATGTTCAACGAAGCTTTAGCTTTCATCTCTGGCGTTTCTGCTAAGAAAGGTAAAATCTTATTCGTTGGTACCAAGCGTGCAGCAAGCGAATCAGTTCGTGAAGCAGCAATCAAAGCTGAACAATTCTACGTTGATCACCGCTGGTTAGGTGGTATGTTGACTAACTGGAAAACAGTTCGTCAATCTATCAAGCGTTTAAAAGACTTAGAAGCTCAAAGCACTGACGGTACTTTTGATGCGCTTACTAAGAAAGAAGCATTAATGCGTACTCGTGAAATGGAAAAGCTTGAGAAAAGCTTAGGTGGTATCAAGAACATGGGTGGTTTACCTGATGCAATCTTTATCATCGATGCAGACCACGAGCACATTGCAATTAAAGAAGCTAACAACCTAGGTATTCCTGTTGTAGCTGTAGTTGATACTAACTCTAACCCAGACGGTGTTGATTACATCGTTCCAGGTAACGACGATGCTATCCGTGCAATCTCTCTATACACTGATTCAATAGCTAATGCTGTAATCGAAGGTCGTGAGCAAAACATTGCTGTAGCGGCAGAGAAAGACGGTTTCGTTGAAGCTGAGTAATTACTTAGTCAACTAGCCTTTAATTTATCTGCAATGTGAAGCCTTCATACTTTGCATTGCAGATCTTATACATTTTTATATTTCGAGGAATTAACTCATGGCAATTACTGCTGCATTAGTTAAAGAATTACGCGACCGTACTGGCGCAGGCATGATGGATTGTAAAAAAGCACTTCAGGAAACTGACGGTGATATGGAACTTGCAATTGAAAACATGCGTAAGTCTGGTCAAGCAAAAGCTGCTAAAAAAGCGGGTAACATCGCTGCTGAAGGCCAAATCATCATTAAAGATGGCGCATTAGTAGAAGTTAACTGTCAAACTGACTTCGTAGCAAGCGATAGCAACTTCTTAGCATTCGCTAACAAAGTAGCTGACGTTGCTGCTGCAGAAAAACTTTCTATCGAAGACCTACAAGCTAAGTTCGAAGAAGAGCGTATCGCATTAGTAGCTAAAATCGGTGAGAACATCAACGTTCGCCGTGTAGCTTACGTTGAAGGTGCTTCAGCTTCTTACAAGCACGGTGCAAAAATTGGTGTTGTTGTTGCTGGTCAAGGTGACGCGGAAACTCTTAAGCACATTGCAATGCACGTTGCTGCTTCTAAGCCTGAGTTCGTTAACCCAGAAGACGTTCCAGCTGAAGTAGTTGAAAAAGAAAAAGCTATCCAAATCGATATCGCGATGAACGAAGGCAAGCCTGCTGAAATCGCTGAGAAAATGGTTACTGGCCGTATGAAGAAGTTCACAGGTGAAATTTCTTTAACAGGTCAAATGTTCATCATGGAACCAAAGCGTTCTGTTGGTGACATTTTAAAAGAAAAAGGTGTTTCTGTATCTAGCTTCGTTCGTTTAGAAGTTGGTGAAGGCATCGAGAAGAAAGAAGAAGACTTCGCTGCTGAAGTAGAAGCGCAAATCGCAGCTGCTAAAGGCGAATAATTTTACGTGTCGTTGTGATAATAACGACAGTGTGAAATAAAAAACCTTTCAAAAAAACCGCTCATTTGAGCGGTTTTTTTTCGTCTATTTACAGTTTGTACTAAGTGTTAACTAAAGTCCTACATATGAGAATTTATCGGTAGTTCTCTACTTAGGTCTTGCTGTTCCAATAGCGCCATTCGACTTTGGTCAACTAAGCGAAGTTGGCTGACTTTGTATGGTGACACCACATTTGCCTGTTTTAGTATCGCCGTATCAAACTTCAACTGAACATTCTGCAGACCAGGCTGCAAATAATGTGCAGAACGACTCAACATCACTTGCTTGCTTTTACCTTGTTTGGTCAAGCCAGAGACAATTGCACTAATTTCATAGCGTCCTTCACTAGCAACGTCTAGGCCGACAAGTGCCTGTTCATTGCCTACATTAACTTCTCTTGTCATTCTCGCTGTGGGCTGAGCAATGGCAAAAGCTATCTTACCGTTTCGGTTTACATTTAAGTTTGCATCGCGAGCTTGAGACACAATATGCAACTCATAAAGGCCGCCCAGTGGAGCGTTGTCGTCATTAGAGAGTGAATCGGGAAGTGTAATAGAGTACTTGTCACCGGATACTTGATAAGCGACTGCTTGTACTTCTCCTGAAGGTGAATGAATAAAGGTGTTGTGCGTTACACCGCCAAGTGACTTGCTGCTCTTATTCATCGACATATCAAAGGTAAATTCTTGATTAGCCAGTAGTGCTTGAGCTGGCGCAGAATAAGCAAGTTGATAGGGAGAGCCTTTCTCTTTTACATTGAGCATAAAGCGGTCTTCACTATTGAGCGACTGTGTAACTCTAAGTTGGAAAGTACCTTTACCGACGTTTTTATTTAATTTAACTGCGCTACTATTCGGGAATATATTTGCCGTTGCTAATTGCTCTTTTGTGACTTTGCTAGAAAATGGCGAAGCTAAAAGCTCTGCATCTTTGCGCAGTTCGATGGTTTCGGGATCGATCGACATAGGTTGAAGACCTGTACTCTCAAGGTCAGCTTTACCCGATAAACGGATAAGAGCTCCTGGTTGAGAGATATTCAGCGCTAAGCCACTATTTAACTCTTTGCCACTAACCTCCACCCAATATTCGTCGCTGGCACTTACATAGCGCTGACTGACGAAAGGATATAGAGAATTTTCAGTAATGGGCTGACTAAAGTGCAATGATTCTTGCTCAATTTTGTGATCAGGTACAGGTATCGAAACTAAATTTACGTCTTTTGCCAAAACAGCTGTGTTTACTAACAACGAACCGACACATACGCTAATCAAAGTCTGTTTAATC
The DNA here is from genome assembly GCA_022448425.1 of Thalassotalea sp. Lineage (GTDB taxonomy): Bacteria > Pseudomonadota > Gammaproteobacteria > Enterobacterales > Alteromonadaceae > Thalassotalea_F. The sequence continues at coordinate 29,021 of JAKVCY010000099.1, forward strand.
TTTTTCATATTGTGCTCCTTAAATGTCGTTTCTAATAATCGTGTCTAAATTAAAGCAATCGCGGCGCGACTGATGATGGCTTAATGGCTCTCTACCTTTGGTTCGCTGTATATCGGTAAACCAAACGGTGCCCGCTCCTGCTTGTGAACTACATTCAAGAAAACCGTCAGAACAAGAGTCTAACCAGTTTTGTGTTGTCTCTAATGCTACTTGGTACTGATATCCGCCACAGTAGCTGTCACCATCCCAGATCGCTGAATCGACATCTGAGCCAATGACTGACTTAAAGGTGTTGGGTAGACTAGGGCGATTAGCCGTACCATATAAAAAATTGTTGTTGTAATAGTTCATCCAACTCACTTGTTGTTGCTTAACTGCATCTGAGTTATATCCCAGTAACCAACCTAAGGTTGTTTCGAACACATTTCCTTGAGTCGCAGCGTCGGCCAAAGGAGTACCCAAACTTGAAGGTGCAAGCGCTATTACTTCTGCCGTTTTACTGACAATAGCAGGGAAGCGACTATCAATTGTTGGGTTAGAAAGTATCCATCGTACGACGTTGCCTCCATTAGAATGGGTAAGCAACGTCATGCTAGTGATGCCTTTGTTATCGATAAAGCTGTTTAATTGGTCTGCAAGACATCCAGCAGCTTCTTCTTTCCACATGTATTGATCAAAATCACAGTTTATAACTGTGTATTTACTACTGTCTGGTAAACCTTGCCTAACAGAGTTAACAAAGTCTCCTGTCCAGTAGTCATTGTAGGCATCAGTTTGCTTTCCTGTGCCATGAATGAATGCTATCCCCTCGTTAGCATTAGCAGTCCCTAACGTTGTTAGGCTGCTAAGTAACATAGCTGTCATTAGTTTTTTCATAGTAAATCCTGTTGTTTTGTTATGTGTTTTTTGTATTTCGTTAACAAGTGCATTTACAAATGTGATTTAAGTATGAGGTGTACCTCCTACCGGTTGGCAGTATGACAGTGATAGCGATTTGCACAAGTGACAAAAACGACGAAAATTCGCACATTTCGGTCATGCTAGTGGGGTTGTGTTTTAAGTTTTTACTCTAATGCTGAAAGACATATAACAGTAGGGCGACTTAGTGAGAAGAGAGTAGGGGGGTGATGTTTGAAACTTTTTATTGAAAAAGAGATATACGTTTAATTGTTCAAGGGAATCGTCGGAAAAAGGGCTACATGTGTGCGTTTAGAATGAGAAAGATATCTAAAAGGGCTTCAGGTTGTGAAACTATAATCTACCAGCATTTATCTCTAACGGCCTTGCTGATTGCGCCATTTCTTAAAGGCAGTATCAATTTGATTAACTAGTTCAGGATCACTTTGTTTGCTCGTTGCAAGACAGTGTTCGGCATGCTGGTTGTCATGTAAAACAAAACCCTCAGTAATGTCTAGCGGCAAATCACTTTGCTGAGCCAATCTATAACGTAGTGACTCTTCTGATTGAATTATTACGTCTACCTTGCCATTTATTAGGTTCGTAATATTGGTTTCTTCATTTGCAGATATATCGAGTTGAACACCTTCTTTACAGCCATTTTCTAAGAAAAACTTGTGACTATTATCATTACGCATGATACCGATCGTCCCGTTTCTGAGCGCAGGGAGGGTGCTAATGTCTTTTGGATTTGAAGCAAGTTTGTAGGCTTTTATTGGTGTCGAGTCAAAGGTCGGGCAGAACCAGTGAAATAAAGGTTCTCGTTCAGATGTTTTGAATATTGAATAAATCAACGTATTAGCGGAGCTTCTCGCTAAATGGTAGCTGCGTGCCCAAGGATAGATTGAGATCTCTCCACTTAGTCCTGCGATTGATAAGATCTCTCTGACTTCTGAAGTCACCTTACCTTGCACACCATCGTCACCTTGGTAGATGTAAGGCGGCCAATGTTCTGTTACTACATTCATTTTCTCGTATTCAGCATTTACAGACGGCAGCAGTACAAAATACAGACTACAGAAAAGATAAAATAGTACGTTACAATTTTTCTTCATCGTTACCACTTAATGTATCGCTCTTAATCGACTATATCTCAAATGTCGCTTTTATGTGTTCAACTTAGCTAAATTAGGCTGACTGTGTTGTATTAACCATTTTTGTTGGCATATACGGCACATAGGGCGAGTATTTGCACTAATTTGGCTGATTAACAAGCAATAAATGTGCTTTTTTCACAATGTACTTTCGATAGTGGTAAAAAACTTATAAAATAGCCGCGGTCAATTTTGACTGCGACAGTTTTACCTACAGGAATCTTGAGCTTATGAGCACCAACCTTAAACCAACTTATCGTCGTATCCTTTTAAAACTAAGCGGTGAAGCCCTTATGGGGGATGAAGGCTTTGGTATTGATCCAAAGATTTTAGACCGTATGGCGCAAGAGATTAAAGAGCTTGTTGAAATGGGCATTCAGGTTGGTTTAGTTATCGGTGGTGGTAACTTGTTCCGAGGTGCGGGTCTAGCTGAGGCTGGTATGAACCGAGTGGTTGGTGACCAGATGGGGATGCTAGCAACCGTGATGAATGGTCTTGCAATGCGTGATGCTCTTCATCGCGCTTTTGTTAATGCGCGCTTGATGTCAGCCATTGACCTTGCCGGTGTATGTGATACCTATAACTGGGCAGATGCTATTGGCATGTTAAAGTCTGGTCGAGTGGTTATCTTCAGTGCAGGTACTGGTAACCCATTCTTCACAACAGATTCAGCAGCGTGTTTACGTGGCATTGAAATTGAAGCAGATGCAGTGCTTAAAGCGACAAAAGTAGATGGTATCTACTCTGAAGACCCAGTGAAAAACCCAGAAGCTACGTTATACAGCCACTTAACGTATAACGAAGTATTAGAAAAAGAATTAAAGGTAATGGACTTAGCTGCCTTTACCTTAGCTCGTGATCACAGTATGCCGATTCGCGTATTCAACATGAATAAGCCTGGCGCTCTTAAAAACGTTGTTATGGGCATTGAAGAAGGCACAACGATTGATCACGCAGAAAACCTAGATTAATTGTTCAGTATTAAGGAATATCCAAGTGATTGAAGATATTAAAAAAGATGCAGAATCTCGCATGAGCAAGAGCATCGACGCGTTAAAAGTTAACTTAAATAAAATTAGAACTGGTCGTGCACACCCTTCTTTATTGGACAACATTTCAGTTGATTACTACGGTGCTGAAACACCGTTGAACCAAGTGGGTAATGTTTCTGTGCCAGACGCTCGTACGTTAGCGATTACTGTATTCGACAAGTCTATGATTGGCGCTGTTGAAAAAGCAATCTTAGCGTCAGACTTAGGTTTGAACCCTTCTTCTCAAGGCACGTTAATCCGTATTCCTCTTCCACCGTTAACAGAAGAGCGTCGTAAAGACCTTGTTAAAGTAGTTAAAGGTGAAGGTGAGAATGGCAAAATCGCTATTCGTAACATTCGTCGTGACGCTAACTCAGACGTTAAATCGTTGAACAAAGAGAAAGAAATCAGCGATGACGAAATGCACCAAGCAGAAGACGAGATTCAAAAAATCACTGATAAGTACGTCAAGCAAGTTGACCAACTTTTAGTTGAAAAAGAAGCGGAATTAATGGAAATTTAATTTTTCCATCCAAAGGATACTACGCCGTAGTGAGCAGTTACTACGGCGTTTTTATATAGCGAGAGTTAAGTGACAACGGGTATTGAAAACCAAGCATTAGACCTTAAAGTGCCAAATCATGTTGCCATTATCATGGACGGCAACGGGCGCTGGGCGCAAATGCAAGGAAAGAAACGAGTTTTCGGCCACAAAAACGGTGTTGAATCAGTCCGCTCAACGGTGACTGCAGCCCGTAAAATGGGAGTAAAAGCATTAACCTTATTCGCCTTTAGTAGCGAGAATTGGTTGCGTCCTGAAGAAGAGGTCTCTGTTTTAATGGAGCTCTTTATGCTGGTGTTAAACCGCGAGGTGAAGCGTCTGCATAAAAATGATATAAGATTTCGTGTGATTGGTGATGTCAGTCGTTTTTCTAACAAACTACAAGAAAAAATAAAGGCAGCTGAGTCACTCACCGAACACAACCAAGGTATGGTGTTATCAATTGCTGCCAATTATGGTGGCCGCTGGGACATTACACATGCAGCTAAACAATTAGCTGCACAAGTTAAGCAGGGTGAAATATCAGTAGATGATATTACCGAGGACTCTTTGAATCGCTTAACTAGTCTCTATGATATGCCTGATTTAGATTTAATGATCCGCACAGGCGGTGACCATCGCGTCAGTAATTTCTTACTGTGGCAGGTTGCCTATGCGGAGTTTTACTTTACCGATGTATTGTGGCCCGATTTTAATGAGGCTGAATTCACCAAAGCAATAGATACTTTCACACAACGTGAACGTCGCTTTGGTAAAACTGGTGAGCAAGTAAAACAGCAATAAAAGGAATATCCTTTGTTAAAGCAGCGAATTATCACTGCGGTGGTCCTAGCACCGCTTGCTATTGCGGCAATTTTTTATTTACCTTTGCCAATATTTGGCGCGCTTTTGTTGTCGGTAATGGCAATCGGAGCTTGGGAGTGGGGTCCATTAATGGGCTTTGCTCGCACTAAAAGACGCAGCAGTTTTGTTTTTGCTAGTGTCGCACTTATTTGTGTTATTTGGACCTTAATGCCACCGGAAACCTTGTGGCTCGCAAAAGGCCAACTCCAGCAAAATGCTGTTTATATCCTTTGGTTAGCGGTCGTTTGGTGGTTGCTTTCTGCATTACTTACTTTCCTCTATCCTCGCTTTAGCTCATTTTGGTCAAGCCATCGCTCTATTCGTGGTGTATTCGGTTGGCTGACGCTCATTCCAACTTGGCTTGCCTTTATGGTGATTCGTAGCAGTGAATACGAAGCCGATCCTTATCACGGTGCGCAACTCATCATGTTCTTATTCTTAATGGTATGGAGTGCTGATATTGGCGCCTACTTTGTGGGTAAATCGATTGGTAAACGCAAATTAATGCCAAATGTGAGCCCTGGTAAAACGTTAGAAGGCTTCTTTGGTGGAATTGCATTTGCCTGTGTACTCGTTGCGAGTGTGGGTAAGGTTATTGGTTGGACAGCTGAGCAATTTGCTATTGTTTTACTGGTAACTGTTATTATTACTACGATATCTGTGCTAGGTGACTTAAACGAAAGTATGTTCAAGCGCCAAGCAGGTGTTAAAGACAGCGGTACGATATTACCGGGCCATGGCGGTGTTTTAGATCGCATTGATAGCCTAACAGCTACAGCGCCAATATACGCGCTTTGCTATGTATTGATTGGCTGGTAACGGTGAAAAACCAGTGAGTCTTACAAGTCGTAAAAATAGCGTTCAGCAACACCAAGTTTGCATTCTAGGCTCTACCGGCTCTATCGGTGAGAACACGCTAAATATTATCCAGCGTCATCCAGAACGCTTCACGGTTATTTCTCTATCTGCACACAGTCGAGTTGATAAAATGCTGGCCCAGTGCCTAGCCTTCAAACCTCAACACGTAGTGATGGGAAGTGAACAGGCTGCAGCATCGTTAAAAGAAAAACTCACTGCTCATGGCGTTACCAATATAAACGTTCAGTTCGGTAATCAAGCACTTTGCGATATTGCCAAAGATGACAATGTTGATACGGTGATGGCTGCCATCGTTGGTTCTTCTGGCCTCTTACCTACATTAGCTGCTGTGAAAGCGGGTAAGCGTGTTTTATTGGCTAATAAAGAGTCGTTAGTGACCTCCGGCCAAATCTTTATCGACGCTGTAAAAACGTCAGGAGCGAAGCTTTTACCGATTGATAGTGAGCACAATGCCATTTTTCAGTGCTTACCTGAGTTTGAACAACATCGCCCAGGCGAATGTGAATTAGCTGACAACGGCATTAGCAAAATTCTGTTAACTGGCTCTGGCGGTCCTTTTAGAACAAGAGCCGTTGAAACATTATCAGCAGTCACGCCTGATGAAGCATGCGCACATCCTAACTGGGATATGGGACGCAAGATATCGGTCGACTCTGCCACCATGATGAATAAAGGTTTAGAGTTTATTGAGGCCAAGTGGCTCTTCAATGTTCAACCTGAACAAATCCAAGTCGTGTTGCATCCACAAAGTACGATTCATTCAATGGTGCAGTATAAAGATGGTTCCGTATTAGCACAGATGGGCAACCCTGATATGCGCACCCCAATTGCACATGCGCTTGCCTATCCTGAGCGCATTGATGCAGGCGTTGAACCGCTGGATTTTTTTAACACCAAAGCATTTGAGTTTGAGCAAGTCGACTACGCGCGATACCCGAATTTGAAGCTTGCAATAGAAGCATGTTCAAAAGGGCAAGCGGCTTGTACAGCGTTAAATGCGGGTAACGAAATTGCCGTAGCTGCTTTTTTAGCAGGTGATATTAAATTTACGGATATTTACAAAGTCAACGAATCATCTGTCGATAAATTTGTCTCAGAAAGGGTAGACTGTATTGACGATGTAATGACATTAGATGGCAAAGCCAGAGAGTTTGCATCGGCAATCGTAGCTGAGCTCAAGGAGCAAAACTAGATGTTAGATATTCTGTGGAATTTGGCGTCATTTATTGTCGCGTTAGGTGTCCTAATTACCGTTCATGAGTATGGTCACTTTTGGGTGGCTCGTAAAAACGGCGTTAAAGTAGAGCGATTCTCTGTCGGCTTTGGACAACCGATTTGGCGAAAGACTGACAGTCAGGGCACAGAGTATGTCGTAGCTCTTATTCCGCTTGGCGGTTACGTCAAAATGCTTGATGAGCGCGTAGACGAAGTCGCCGAGCATGAAAAAGACCAAGCATTTAACAACAAAAACGTTTATCAGCGTATCGCTATTATCGCGGCGGGTCCTTTTGCCAATTTTGCATTCGCTATTTTTGCCTTCTACCTAATGTTTTTAATTGGTGTGCCAAGCATCAAACCTGTGATTGGTAATATCGAACCAGATTCTATTGCGATGGAAGCTAGGTTGCCAGAAGGTGGCGAAATTGTTGAAGTAGCCGGCACTCGCGTGCGCGACTGGCAAGATATCAATATGGCCATTGTCGGCGAAATTGGTAGTCAGCAAATTCCACTTAAAGTCAAAATGCCTGATTCTCAGTTTGAGAAAGAATTTAAGCTAGACACGCAAGATTGGTCATTCTCACCAGAGAAGATCTCTTCACTGGCCAGCCTCGGTATTGTGCCATTTTCTCCTGAAGTAGAGCCCATCATCGCGTTAGTCGGTAAAAAGTCACCTGCCGAGCGCGGTGGGTTATTGGTCGGCGATAAACTGATTAGCCTCAATGGAAATGCGATTAATGATGATTGGCGCTGGTTCTCGTCGGAGATTAAAAACTTTCCTAAACAGGAAGTTCAGCTAGAAGTTGAGCGAAATGGCCAATTAATTAAGCTTTATGTCGCACCAGACGCAAGAGAAGTTAACGGCAAGGAGCAAGGATACTTAGGTGTTTCACCGACGTTTGCCCCTTGGCCAGATGAATACCGAATTAATATTCAATATGGAATTTTGGGTAGTTTAGGCCAAAGTATGGAACGGACTTGGAATTTAGTGGTCTTAAGTTTCGAAATGATTGGCAAGCTGATCACTGGCGATGTTTCAGTGAAAAATTTAAGCGGTCCAATCTCCATTGCTCAAGGAGCAGGTAACAGTGCAGGGTATGGTTTTGTCTATTTTCTAGGCTTTTTGGCCTTAATTAGCATTAATTTAGGAATAATTAACCTTTTACCGTTACCAGTACTTGATGGTGGGCACTTACTTTATTACCTTATAGAGCTTTTAACAGGAAAGCCTGTACCAGAAAAAATACAAGAGTTGGGATTTCGATTCGGAGCAATTGCTTTGCTTGGCTTAATGAGCATCGCCATATTTAACGATTTATCACGACTTTAATAAAAAGAAGTAACCAAAGTTATATTTATGATGATTAAAAAAATCGCCCTTGCAGTTTTACTCGGCACTCTCGGCAGTTCGGCATATGCTTCAGATGAATTCCAAGTAGAAGATATTCAGATAAAGGGCTTACAACGGGTTGCACTTGGTGCGGCGCTAACGCATATCCCATTCAACGTAGGCGATACCCTTAACGAGTTTCGTATTTCTCAATCGATAAAGTCGCTATATAAATCAGGTCACTTCAATAATATTGAAGTGTATCGTGATGGTGAACGTATCATTTATCGTGTTACCGAGCGTGAAACGATCAGTGAAATTACTTTTGAAGATAACAGCGATCTAAAAGACGAGCAGTTAACTGAGAGTCTTGATAGCAGCGGTATCCGCGTAGGTGAAACATTAGATAGAACGGTAATCTCAGGCCTTGAGACTGGTCTAGAAGATTTCTACCATAGCGTCGGTAAATATAATGCTAACGTAAAAGCTGAAATCACGCATTTGCCAAGAAACCGTGTTAATTTGAAACTTATCTTTGACGAAGGTGACGCGGCAGCTATAGAACAAATTAACCTTGTTGGTAACGAAGTGTTTACCGACGAGGAAGTGCTTAAAAACATTGAGCTAACTTACGATTCGCCGTGGTGGAATTTCATGGCGCAAGATAGATACCAAAAGCAAACGCTTCAAGGTGACATGGAAACTATTGAAAGTTTCTACCTTGACCGCGGTTACTTGCGTTTTAAAGTTGATTCAACTCAGGTATCGATGACACCAGACAAAAAAGCGGTATACATCGCGCTTAACGTTTCTGAAGGTGAACAATACACAGTTAGTGAAGTTGACTTTGTTGGTGATATGGCAGGTTTCGAGAATGCGATTCGCGCTATTAACCCGTTAAGAGAAGATAAGCTTTATAACGGTGCTGAAGTTACCTATACAGAAGACACTATTAGTCGTTTCTTAGGTCGTTTTGGTTACGCTTACCCGAAAGTGACTACGATTCCAGAAATCAACGATGAAGACAAAACCGTTAAGCTATCGATTTCAATCGACCCTGGTAAACGTATCTACGTTAACCGCGTGAACTTTAAAGGTAACCACGTTACCGCCGATCGTGTTCTTCGCCGTGAACTACGTCAAATGGAAGGTGCATGGTTGTCAAACAGCTTAGTTGAAGGGTCTAAAGCGCGTCTATCTCGTTTACCATACCTTGAAAGTGTAGAGTTTGAGACTAACCAAATCCCTGGTGAAGAAGACTTAGTTAACGTTGATTTTGATGTTAAAGAACAACCATCAGGCTCATTTACTGCCGGTGTAGGTTATGGTTCTCAAACTAAGCTGAGCTTAAACGCTGGTATTCAACAGAATAACTTCCTGGGTACAGGTAACCGCTTAGCGTTTAACATCAACACAGTAAGTTACTCTCGTGCTTTAAGCATCTCTTACACTGACCCTTACTTCACCGTTGACGGTATCTCACTAGGTGGTTCGATTTATTACAACGAGTTTGATGCGGGTAGTGCAAACCTTGTTGAGTATGAAAACAAGACATATGGTGTAGGCCTTAACTTAGGCTTCCCAATTAACGAGTATGTACGTGTTAACTTTGGCTTAGGCTATAAGAGTAACGGTATCACTCGCTTACAAACTTATGAGCAAATTCAAAAGTTCTACGACTTATACTCAGATCCTGAAAACCCAGATGCTAAGTTAGAGTTTGAAACGTTTGATTTATCAGCTGGTATTTCTCGCGTTACCCTCAACCGTGGTACGTTCCCATCGGCTGGTTCGCAACAGTCATTCTCTGCCAAGATGACGACTCCAAACTCTGATACTCAGTTCTTTAAACTGAATTTAGATACTAAATGGTACTTCCCAATTACCCGAGATACTCGTTGGACGGTATTAACGCGCTTTGAAGCGGGTTATGCTAACGGTTATGGTAGTATTGGTGCGAGTGACCAAATTCTGCCATTCTGGGAAAACTTCCGCGCTGGTGGCTCTGATACATTACGTGGTTTCGAAACAAACATCGTAGGTCCACGTGCAATCTTCCGTCAGCCAACAACTATTGGTGGTACGCCAGATCCCGTTGGCAGCGGCGGTGGTTGTTGTTTAGGTATCGACCATGATTTCGTTACGGTTTCAAACCGTTCAGTAGGTGGTAACGCGCTTGCTATTGGTGGTGTTGAGCTTATTTTCCCTACACCATTCTTAGATGAAGGTTACTCTAACAGTGTACGTAGTAGTATCTTCGTTGACGTTGGTAATGTATGGGACACAGAATTTAATATGGACGATTACCGTGACTTAGCTGAATCGGAATTTGAAAAAGTTAGCGATTTCTCTGATCCAGGTAGTTACCGTAGTTCGGCGGGTTTATCTGTTCAATGGATCTCGCCAATGGGGCCAATGATCTTTAGCTTTGCTAAAGCATTGAAAAAAGAAGATGGGGATGATACAAGTTTCTTCAGCTTTAATATTGGTAAAACATTTTAAGCGTGGACTCGTAATAAAAGATTTAATATTTAGGAGAATAAGTTGAAAAAGTTCATGAAAACCCTAGCAGTAGCAACAGCTGCTTCAAGCATGTTGATGACAACTGCAGCGATGGCACAAAAGGTTGCAGTGGTTAATTTCCAGGAGGTTATGTCAAAAATTCCTCAAACTGCAGCGGTTATGCAAACATTAGAGTCTGAGTTTAAAGACGAGCAAGCAGTTATTAAGCAGTTGGAAAGCGATCTTAAGTACAACTTAGAAAAGAAAAAGCGTGACAGCTCAATTATGAGCAAAAAAGATCAAGAAGCGCTTGATAAGAAAATTGCTGAGTTAAACGTTGAGTACCAAACTAAAGGTCAAGCACTTCAACAAAAAGCACAAGCTCGCCAAAACGAAGAAACGTCTAAAATTGTAGCGTTAATTCGTCAAGCAGTAGACAACATTGCTGCAAAGAACAAATATGACGTAGTTATTGAGCAAAAATCAGTTGTGTTCGCTAAGCCTGATTCAAATATTACTGAGCAAGTAGTAGAGCAAGTTAGCAAACTAAACTAAGATCATTGCAATGAGTTATACGTTAACTGATATTGCAAAGCATATTGGCGCGACTGTTAAGGGTGATGGCAACATTACCGTTAGCAGTCTTGCTACATTAGCGGCTGCAAAAAATCATCAAATCGCCTTTTTAGCCAACAGCAAATACCAAAGTCAACTTAAAGATACCGAAGCTGGTGCCGTCATTATCTCTGAAGATATGCTAGACAGCTGCCCGACAAATGCACTGGTTATGGCAAACCCATATATGGGTTATGCAATGACTGCACAGCTTTTAGATTCAACACCAGCACCTGCTGCTGATATTCATCCTCGCGCAGTTATTGACGATACAGTGTCTCTTGGAGAGGGTGTTGCTATCGGTGCGAATTCGGTAATTGAGAGCGGTGCAGTACTGGGCGACAACGTTGTGGTCGGTGCTGGTTGCTTCGTTGGTAAAGACACTGTTATAGGTGAAGGGACAAGGCTTTGGGCCAATGTTAGCGTTTATCACAATATCGAAATTGGTAAACATTGCTTAGTGCAGGCTAATACCGTCATCGGTTCTGATGGCTTTGGTTATGCTCCTCATCAAGGGCAATGGCATAAAATTCCTCAATTGGGTCGTGTAATTATTGGCGATCGGGTTGAAATCGGCGCGAGCACCACCATAGATCGTGGTGCATTAGGCGATACTATCATTGGAAGTGGCTGTATTTTAGATAATCAGTTACAAATAGCCCATAACGTCGAAATTGGCGAAAATACAGCTATGGCGGCGTGTAGCGTAATAGCTGGTAGTACTAAAATTGGTAAGAATTGTACTATTGCTGGGCTGGTCGGAGTTAACGGCCACATCGAAGTAGCGGATAATGTTGTACTAACAGGCATGACGATGGTGACGAAAGCCATTACAAAGCCCGGTGTTTATTCATCTGGTATGCCTTCTCAACCGAATAAAGATTGGCATCGCATGAATGCCCGTCTGAGAAAAATCGACGAAACAACAAAGAAAGTTGCTCAACTTGAAAAAGTGGTAGCTGAAGCCAAAAAGGAACGCTAACTTGGAAAGAGAAAAAAATGTCATTACTGTTGAAGAAATTCAGCAGTTGATTCCACATCGTTACCCAATGTTATTGGTTGACCGTGTTTTAGATTTTGAACCAGGGAAATGGTTGCACGGTGTTAAAAATGTCACTTTCAACGAACCTCTTTTTACAGGTCACTTCCCAGGTAACGCTATTTTCCCAGGCGTAATGATCTTAGAAGCATTAGCGCAAGCTACTGGCGTATTAGGTTTTAAAACGCACGAAGACAAGGCTGGTAAAGAGCTATACTTATTTGCATCTATTGATAATGCACGCTTCAAACGCCCAGTAACACCAGGCGACACAATGCACTTACACGTTGAGTTTGTAAAAGAACGCCGTGGCATGTGGAAGTTTTACGGTGAAGCAAAAGTTGACGGTAAAGTAGTGTGCTCTGCTGACCTGATGTGTGCAAGACGAGAGTTATAATTAGTGATTCACGAACAAGCGATTATTGAGCCTGGTGCTCAAATAGGTAAAAACGTTTCCATAGGACCTTGGACGTATATTGGCAAGGACGTTGTCATTGGTGACGATTGCGATATTCGCTCAAATGTAGTGATTAAAGGCCCTACCAAAATAGGCAAGGGCAATACTATTTATCAATTCGCTACGATTGGTGAAGATTGCCAAGACTTAAAGTACGACGGTGAGCCGACTGAGTTAATCATTGGCGATAATAATACGTTTCGTGAGTGCTGTACGATTCACCGTGGGACTATCCAAGATGATAGCTTAACGAAGATTGGCAGTAATAACCTATTTATGGCGTACACGCATGTCGCTCATGACTGTATCGTCGGTAGCCACTGTATCATGGCGAACAATGCGTCTATTGCAGGTCATGTGCATGTAGGTGATTGGGCAATTCTAGGTGGTATGGTGGGTGTTCATCAGTTTTGTAAAATTGGTGATCACGCCTTTATCGCTGCAAACTCACTCGTGCTGAAAGACGCCCCTCCTTACGTGATGGCTTCAGGACACGGTGCTTCGCCATTTGGTCTGAACTCTGAAGGCTTAAAACGTCGTGGTTTTGAGAAGGACGCTATTCTAGCGATCCGTCGTGCATATAAAGCGTTATACCGCCAGGGATTGAAAGTTGATGAAGCATTGGCAGAGATTGCACCAATGGCTGAGCAATACCCTGAAGTGCAAGTGTTTGCTGAATTTATCAAGTCATCAAACCGTGGTATTATTCGCTAACTTTAGCTAATAATAATTACCGTTTTCTTGATGTCAGACTTATCCTCAAAAGCTCCTGTGTTCGCCATTGTCGTTGGCGAACACTCTGGCGACACCTTAGGCGAAGGCCTAATCAAATCCATTCAAGCTAAAATTCCTAACGCAAAATTTGTCGGTATCGGCGGCCCTAAAATGCAAGCGCTCGGCTTTGAAAGTCTGTTTGCAATGGATGAGCTAGCGGTGATGGGAATTGTTGAAGTGCTGGGAAGAATAAGACGTTTGTTATACGTACGTAAAAGACTTACCGAATATTTTACGCAAAACAAGCCTGACGTGTTCATCGGCATCGATGCACCAGACTTTAATCTCACGTTAGAAGAAAGGTTAAAAGCGCAGGGCTATAAAACGGTGCATTACGTGAGTCCATCTGTGTGGGCATGGCGAGAAAAGCGCGTATTTAAAGTAGAGCGAGCAACAAATCTTGTACTCGCACTATTGCCATTTGAAAAAGCGTTTTATGACAAATACGACGTACCTTGTAAGTTTGTCGGTCACTCTCTTGCTGATGATATCCCACTAACTTCGGACAAACTTGAGGCACGTAATGTGTTAGGGCTTGATAGCGAAGGCAAAGTATTGGCATTGATGCCAGGTAGTCGTGGCGGTGAATTGTCGCGTCTCGTTGAACCTTTTTTGCTATCGGCAAAACAACTATTTGCAGAAGATGCTAGCTTAACTTTTGTTGCGCCAATGATCAGCGACAAACGTGCTGAGCAGTTTAATCAATTACATCAGGAAATTGCGCCTGAGCTTCCGGTGAGCGTTATTGTAGGTAAGACACAGCAAGTGATGGCAGCAAGTGATTGCCTATTAACTGCATCTGGGACTGTGACGTTAGAAGCTGCGTTAATTAAGCGCCCTATGGTGATTACCTACCGCTTTAACTGGCTAACGTATCAATTAGGTAAGCACTTAGTGAAGCTAAAGCACTTCTCACTACCTAATTTACTTGCAGATAAAGAGCTTGTGCCAGAGCTATTACAAGATCAAGTGACGCCAGAGAATATTGTGCCACTGGTAAAAGAGCGTTTGTATCAAGACCAAAGCTCTCTAGAGCAAGCCTTTACAGATATTCACCTAACGCTTAAACAAGATGCCAGCGAGCAAGCAGCTCAAGCCGTTATCGAGTTATGGCAAGACACTCCGTTAAACGATAAGCGCTAACAAATACTCAGTCGATAGCCACTCAGTAATTATTGAGTTAGTAAGCGAGTTACATCTTTGTGTTAATAAAGAGATTTTCATGGCAACTGAACCTAAAAAAGCCGCTGTAAAAACTAAGAAGCCTAAAAAAGAATTACCACCATTTGAATACCCTGTTGCGTACTGTATCGCAGGTGTTGATGAAGTAGGGCGTGGCCCACTTGTCGGTGATGTGGTTACAGCGGCTGTCATTTTAGATATGGATAATCCCATTGAAGGCTTGATGGACTCTAAAAAGCTGTCTGAGAAGAAGCGAGAAATTCTTGCTCAGGAAATTAAAGAAAAAGCCGTTGCTTGGGCTATTGGTCGTGCAACGCCTGAAGAAATCGATACCATCAACATTCTGCACGCAACGATGTTGGCAATGCAGCGAGCGGTTGCTGACTTAGACGTGACTCCTGACTACGTATTAATTGATGGTAACCGTTGCCCTGAACTTGGTATTCCATCTCAAGCTGTGGTGAAAGGGGATGCGCGTGTTGCTGAAATTAGTGCTGCCTCTATTCTTGCAAAGGTTGAGCGAGATAACGACATGATAGCCCTCGATGCCAAGCACCCAGAGTTTGGTTTTGCTGCGCACAAAGGTTATCCCACGAAGGCGCACTTCGAAAAAATAGCTGAATTAGGGGTTTTAGACTGTTATCGTAAAAGCTTTAAACCCGTTGCTGCTATTGTTAATAAACCTTAACGAAAATAGCCCAAAATATTATTAATAACGTGTTGAATTATAAATAGTAAGTGATTGTTAATGTCTGAGCCCCAAGTTGTAGCAGAGCCTCAATTTATTCACCTTCGTGTTCATAGCGACTTTTCTATGTGTGATGGCTTGAGCAAAGTTAAGCCTATTATCGGAAAAGCGGCTGATTTGGGCATGCCTGCTATTGCATTAACCGATCAAACTAACCTTTGTGGTTTGGTAAAGTATTACCATGCTTGTCATGGTGCTGGCATCAAGCCCATCATTGGTTGTGATTTTTGGGCGCAGAGTGATGAGCTGGAAGATGAACAGTTTAGGCTCGTAGTAATTGCATCAGATAATGCGGGCTATAAAAACTTAACAGAACTTATTTCAAAAGCGTATTTACGCGGCCATGTTAAAGGCAGAGCGATCCTCGATAGAGATTGGCTTATTGAACATGCTGAAGGCTTAATTATTCTTTCTGGTGGAAGGGAAGGTGACGTAGGTAAAGCGTTGCTTAAAGGCAACAATGAACTTGCCACGCAAATGATTCAGTTCTATCGGCAGTACTTTCCCGATAGGTACTACCTAGAGCTTATCCGAACTGGCCGTGAGGACGAGGAAAACTACCTGCATCTAGCCATTGATACGGCAGCACATTTTGGCTTGCCTGTTGTTGCAACCAATGAAGTGGTTTTCTTAACCCCTGAAGATTTCGAGCCACATGAGATACGCGTTTGTATTCATGACGGTTTCACCCTTGACGATAAACGTCGTCCAAAACGCTATTCTAATCAGCAATATTTGCGCAGTGAAACGGAAATGCTTGCACTGTTCTCTGATATTCCAGAGGCACTTGCTAACACAGTAGAAATAGCAAAACGTTGTAACGTAACGGTGACGTTAGGTGAATACGTTTTACCAGACTTCCCGACAGAAGGTTTACCAATTGAAGACTATTTGGTTAAGGTCTCTGAAGAAGGTTTGCAAGAGCGCCTAGAGTTCTTATTTGATAAAGATGCGCCAGATTTTGAAGAAAAGCGTAAACCTTATGATGAGCGCTTGAAAATTGAGCTCGATGTAATCAATACCATGGGGTTCCCCGGTTACTTCTTGATCGTAATGGAGTTTATTCAGTGGAGTAAAGATAACAATATCCCAGTAGGCCCTGGGCGTGGCTCTGGTGCGGGCTCGTTGGTAGCGTATGCGCAAAAAATTACCGACCTTGACCCATTAGAATACGATTTACTATTCGAACGTTTCTTGAACCCTGAACGTGTCTCCATGCCTGACTTTGACGTCGACTTCTGCATGGATAGACGAGACGAGGTAATCGACCATACTGCTGAGCTTTATGGGCGAGATGCGGTTTCTCAGATTATTACCTTCGGTACCATGGCAGCAAAAGCGGTAATTCGCGATGTAGGTCGTGTTTTAGGTCATCCGTACGGCTTTGTTGATCGAATTTCTAAGCTCATTCCGGGCGATCCGGGTATGACGCTAACCAAAGCATTTGATGTTGAACCTAAACTGCCAGAGCTTTATGCACAAGACACCGAAGTAAAAGACCTTATTGATATGTGTCGTATCTTAGAAGGTACGACCCGTAATGCCGGTAAACATGCCGGTGGTGTTGTTATTTCACCGACAACAATTACTGACTTTGCACCACTTTACTGTGATGAAGAAGGTAAAAATCCGGTTACTCAATTTGATAAGAATGACGTTGAGGACGCTGGTCTTGTTAAATTCGATTTCTTAGGTCTACGTACACTGACAATTTTGCAGTGGGCGATTGAGATGGCGGATGAGAAGTTGCTCAAAGATGGCAAAGAGCCGATTGATATTGCCGCTATTCCTCTTGACGACAAAGCGTCATTCAATGTTCTGCTAGCATCCCAAACCACCGCTGTATTCCAGCTGGAATCCTCAGGGATGAAAGCGCTAATTGAAAAACTTAAGCCTGACTGTTTTGAAGATATTATCGCACTGGTAGCACTATTCCGCCCAGGTCCGCTAGATTCTGGCATGGTAGATAACTTTATCGAACGTAAGCACGGTCGTGAGGAAGTTTCCTATCCAGATGCTACGTGGCAACATGAATCTTTAATACCAGTGCTCGAACCGACATACGGCATCATTCTCTACCAAGAGCAGGTAATGCAAATTGCTCAGGTGCTTGCGGGGTACAGTCTTGGTGGCGCCGACATGTTGCGTCGTGCGATGGGTAAGAAAAAGCCAGAAGAAATGGCAAAACAGCGTTCAACCTTTGAGGAAGGGGCAATAAATAACGGTGTTGATGGCGAACTCGCTATGAAGATTTTCGACTTGGTAGAAAAGTTCGCGGGTTACGGTTTTAACAAGTCCCACTCAGCAGCATACGCACTTGTATCTTATCAAACGCTATGGATGAAGGCGCACCATCCTCAGCCGTTTATGGCGGCAGTTATGTCTGCCGATATGGATAACACTGAAAAAATTGTTACCCTTGTTGATGAGTGTAACAACATGGGGCTGACTTTGTTGCCGCCCGATGTTAATTCAGGTCTGTACAAGTTTACCGTTGATGAAAACGATGAAATTGTGTACGGTATAGGTGCCGTTAAAGGGGTAGGTGAAGGCCCGATTGAAGCCATTATTGCAGCACGTGAAGAGGGCGGTCCGTTTGCTGATTTATTTGATTTCTGCGCTCGCGTTGATATCAAAAAAACCAATAAACGCGTACTTGAGCGTTTGATCAAGTCCGGTGCTATGGATGGTTTAGGCCCTCGAACAGAAAATGGCGGCCCGCACCGAGCGGCGTTATTTGAAACCTTGCCAGAAGCGATTAAGGCAGCTGAGCAGCACCACAAAGCTCAGTCATTGGGGCAAGACGACTTATTCGGTTTGATTAACGAAGAGCCGGATGACACACGTCAATCGTTTAAAGTGGTTCCCGAATGGCCAGAGCCGCTATGGCTAGAAGGCGAAAAAGAAACGCTAGGGCTTTATTTAACAGGGCACCCAATCAATCGTTATTTGCCAGAAATAAAACACTATGCAAGCAGTCGTTTAGTTGCTGTGCAGCCAACAGGTAAAGAAAAGTCGGCAACTGTAGTTGGCCTTGTTATTAGCGTTCGAGTACTCACCAATAAGCGCGGAAAGCGTTGGGCATTGGTGACTTTGGATGATAAAAGCGCACGCATGGATATCCGCTTATTCCCAGATGATTACGAAACCTTCCAAGATTTGCTGGAAAATGACGCAATTTTAGTGTGTAGTGGACAGGTCAGCTTTGATGATTATTCGGGTGGATATACAATGACGGCCCGAGATATAGTGACCATCGCGGATGCCAGAGAAAACCATGTGAAATCTCTAGACATAAACGTGGACACTGCGCACATTGGCGCGGACTTTATCAACAAATTTACGCAAGTATTGTCACCTTTTAAAGACGGTACTTGCCCAGTACGTGTCTTTTATAAGCGACCTGAAGCTGAGGCGATGCTCGAGCTAGGCGTTCAATGGCGGGTAACACCGGCAGATACACTATTACACGAACTAAAAGTTATGTTAGGCGAGGCAAACCTCGCGCTACAATTTAAATAACAAGAATTAGCGTTATCGCTAGTTATCGACAGGTTAGGTAGACAAATAAGTATGTCATTAAATTTTTTAGACTTTGAGCAACCGATTGCAGAGCTTGAAGCGAAAATCGAAGAGTTACAGTTAGTTAATAACGGCCAAGAATTAAACTTAGATATTGAAGAGCAAATTACCCAGCTTCGCGATAAAAACGACGAGCTCACAAAGAAAATCTATGCCGATTTAGACCCTTGGCAAACAGCTCGTGTGGCGCGTCACCCTCAACGCCCTTACACCTTAGATTATCTTGATCGTATTTTTGACGAGTTTGACGAACTTGCTGGTGACCGTGCTTATGCCGACGACAAAGCAATTGTTGGTGGTACAGCTCGTTTAGATGGCAAACCTGTGATGGTTATTGGTCATCAAAAAGGCCGTTCAACATCTGAGAAAGTAAAGCGTAACTTCGGTATGCCGCGACCAGAGGGCTACCGTAAAGCATTGCGTTTAATGGAAATGGCTGAACGTTTTAAAATGCCGATCATTACTTTCATTGACACGCCAGGTGCATACCCTGGTGTTGGTGCAGAGGAACGGGGTCAAAGTGAAGCTATTGCACGTAACTTAAAAGTAATGTCACGCCTTACGGTTCCAATCGTTTGTACGGTAATTGGTGAAGGCGGTTCTGGTGGTGCATTAGCTATTGGTGTGGGTGACAAAGTTAATATGCTTCAATACTCTACATATTCTGTAATTTCACCAGAAGGCTGTGCTTCAATCCTTTGGAAAACTGCTGAAAAAGCATCAACTGCAGCAGAAGCGATGGGTATTACTGCTAACCGCATTAAAGAACTAGAACTTATTGATAAAGTAATTGATGAGCCTCTAGGTGGTGCACATCGTGATATCGATGAAATGTCATCGTATTTAAAGCAAGCAATCAAAGCGGATCTTGACGGCCTATCTGGCTTGTCACAAGAGGAACTGATTGAAAAACGCTATGAGCGATTAATGTCATTCGGTTACTGCTAAGGTAAACTATATAAACGAAAAAGAGCGGCTGAATGGCCGCTTTTTTAATGAGAGATTTTAATTAACACTTAACATCTATGAAACAAGCGATTAGCCAACTAACGACATTATGTCGGGACTATCCCGAGCACCCGCTGGTCATAGCGTTTAGTGGCGGTGTAGACTCGCAGGTATTATTGCACTTGGTGTGTGAATGTCTTAATACTAGTCACCCTGCATTGCTTGTTAATCGTGAAATCGTACTTTGCCATATTCACCATGGATTAAGTCCTGATGCTGATGAGTGGCTTTCCTTTGCCAAGCTGCAAAGTGAAGCAAAGGGGATTAGTTTTCGTGGCATCAAGGTATCACTCGACTTGTCTTCGGGAGAGAGCATTGAAGCATTAGCAAGAGATGCCCGTTATCAATCGCTTGCTAGTGTATTTCAAACGCCAGCAATAATTCTCACGGGCCACCACCTCAATGATCAAGCCGAAACATTATTACTAGCATTAAAACGCGGTGCTGGCGTAAAAGGCTTGTCTGGGATGGCTATCACTAGCTCGTTGGGTCAACACCTGCTCTGTCGGCCACTATTAAATGTTTCTCGTGCAGATATTGAAGCCTATGCCAATGAGCGCAAGCTAGAGTGGGTTACCGACAGTTCCAATGCGGATAGTAAGTTCGATAGGAACTTTATTCGTAATCAGGTGCTTCCCATCGTCACTGAAAGATGGCCTTCATTTGTTCAAACTACCGCACGTAGTGCAGCACTCTGCCGTGAAAACCAGCTGCTAGTTGATGAGTTAGCAGAACAAGATTTGAACAAAGTTGCATTAGACTCAGGTGCACTTGACCTCATTGCGTTATCGGCGTTTAGCCAAGCGAGATTTAACAATGTAATTCGCTTTTCTCTCGCACAAAAAAACACTGAAATGCCTTCACAAGCTCAGTTGAAGGAGCTGCTTACTCAGTTAGGCAGCGAGGGTGATAAAGTTCCAGCCGTTAAACTAGGTGATGTTTGGGCGCGTCGATTTAAACAAGAGCTATTTTTTACGCCTGACTATCAAGATATCAGTGATTTCAACGCAGATGTAATCTTTGATGATACTGGGCACTCGATTGTGCAGTTGCCTGATGGACTTGGGCAGCTAGTATTTACCCCGTTTTCTTCATCTTCAAATACTGATAAGTATGCAATTGTTTTCTCGGCACCTTTATCACCAGAAAATAAGCTCAATATTAGGTTTACGCACCAAAATCCTAAGGTTTCTCCTGATTATCGCGATCGTTCTAGACCACTGAAAAAAGTGCTACAAGAGCTTAATATTCCCATTTGGGAGCGCACTCGCTTGCCATTTATCTATTGCGATGATGAGCTAGTGGCAGTACCAAGTAAATTTGTCTGTAAACCCTTCTTAGCAAGTGAACACTTACATAAGGTGCAAGTGCACTGGCGGTTAGCGGAATAATCGCGTTAGAATACGGCGAGTAATAAAACACCTATATCAATAATAACAATTATTAGTTCATTTAGATTCTTGGAGCATTCATGAACCTTGTCCTTAAACTTATTGCCGGTATTGTCGCTGGTATGCTGATTGGTCTTTATGGCCCTGACGTCATCGTCCAATCGTTATTTACAGTTCAAACCTTGATTGGTCAGCTGATTAAATTCACGATCCCACTGATTATTCTTTTCTACATTGCCAGTGGTATTGCTTCATTACCACAAGGCTCAGGCTCATTGTTAGGAAAAACCGTGGGTTTAGCTTATGGTTCAACCATTATTGCGGGCATGTTGGCGTTTCTTGTTGCTAGCAGTGTTTTGCCAAGCTTGGTTTCTGGTAATGCACTAGAGACGGTGCAAGAAGGTGAAAAACTTAAAGGCTTTATTGAACTAAGTATTCCACCAATGTTTGAAGTGATGACTGCATTAGCACTGGCGTTTATTTTAGGTATTGGCATTAGCGCGATTAACGCAACAAGCTTACGCAAAGGCGTTAACGAAGCACGTGACATAGTTGAAGTATTGTTGAGTAAAGTTATTATCCCTGCGCTACCGTTTTACATTGCAGGTGTATTCGCAGAGATGACAGTAGACGGTACTGTATTCTCGACACTGAAGACATTTGGTGTGGTATTGGTATTGGCAATTGTTATGCATTGGGTTTGGATAACAGTGCTTTACGTCGGCAGCGCTATTGCTATGGGGCGTTCACCTTTTGAGTTACTTAAAAATATGCTGCCAGCATACTTCACTGCGTTAGGTACTATGTCGAGTGCCGCTACAATTCCTGTATCACTGCGCGCTAACAAGGCAAATAACGTACGTGATGGCATTGCAAACTTTACAGTGCCTCTATGTGCTTCTATTCACTTAAGTGGCTCAACGATTACGATTATTACCTGTGCAACCGCCGTTATGTTATTAACACCAGAGCTAACCGTTCCAGGTATCGGTGGCATGGTTGGTTTTATTTTTGTACTGGGTATTACAATGATTGCGGCACCGGGGGCGCCAGGTGGAGCAGTAATGTCAGCATTAGGTTTACTCGCTAGTATGTTAGGCTTCTCTGATGCGGCACTAGCGCTAATGATTGCGTTGTACTTAGCTCAAGATAGCTTTGGTACAGCGTGTAACGTAACAGGTGATGGTGCTATTGCACTTTGGGTTGATAAGTTTGCGGGTGAGCAAGGCCCAGAGTCTTCTGACGCTGCAGAAGCGAAAGAGCAAAACGCTTAATTGACTGACCCAAGGGTAAAATAACAGAGAATAAAAAATGCGGCTTTTGCCGCATTTTTTATTCTTAACTAAATTTGGGTTTAGTCCAGTTTGAATCGACCAACAACCTCATTCATTTGGTCACTGCTTGATTTAAGCTCAACACTTGTTTGCGATAAATCTTCTGTCATATTCAACGCTTCCCCTGTCATATCAGCAAGCTCTGCAATCCTAAGGTTCACTTCGTTAGCCGCTTGTGTTTGTTGCTCGGTAGCGCGTGCAATCTGCGAGTTCATATCCGAGATAACTAACATTAAGTCGTCAATTTGCGATAGTGAGTCGTTTGCTTCGGCTGAACTTTCAACGGTTTGTTTAGAAGTCTTCTGGCTATTATTTACAGCTTCTACTGCTTGTTGAGCACCGTTTTGCAACTTGGTTATCGTCTCTTGAATTTCGTCAGTACTTTGCCCTGTGCGGCTCGCTAGGGTTTTCACTTCGTCTGCAACGACTGTAAAGCCTCGACCTTGTTCGCCAGCGCGCGCGGCTTCAATAGCGGCATCTAAAGCCAGCAGGTTAGTTTGTTCGGCGATTCCTCGGATAACGTCAAGTACGGCACTGATATTTTGCGATTCTATAGCCAGTTCATTAATTTTGTGACTTACTTCATCAATATCTGCAGAAAGGTGTTCAATCTCATCAATAGTACTCGACACCATGGCTTTACCCGCTGAGGTATTTTTTTGTGCATCTATCGCTGCCTGCTCTGCAGCGTCTGCGTTAGGTCTAACCTCTTGAATGTTCGCTGTCATTTCTTCCATTGCAGCGGTAACTTGAGTGGTTTTATCGCTTTGCGTCTGGATAAACTCTTTATTGGCGATACTGGTATTGGCAACCATCTCTGCGTTTTGCAACTTTTGCTAAGCATTTTGAGCCACGTCTTTTAATGACATTCTCATTTTATCGGTGAAACTATTAAATGCTTTGCCTAGCCTAGCTATTGCGTCATTAACTTCGGTGGTAAGCGGCTGAGTTAAATCGCCATCACCTTCTGCAATATTCTGCATTGATAGATAGGCTTCTCTTGATGGTCTAATAATACTGCTGCCAATAAGATGAATAAGCATGACGACAGATGCCAAAATAATGATAGAAATACTAACAATGATATTTCTATGTACAGCAAACACATCTTCTACATTATCGATATATATGCCAGTCCCAATTATCCAACTCCATGGTGTAAACGACTCAACATACGAAGTCTTATCTACCGGTGCATTAGCACCGGGTTTCGGCCATTTATAGGGAACATAACCTTTACCTTTAGATGTCGCTACGTTGACCATTTCAATGAATAGGGCAACACCATCAGGGTCTCTCAAATCGGCCACAGATGTACCATTAAGGTCGGGCTTGAACGCGTGCATGATCATGTTTGGCTTATTGTCATTAATCCAAACATAGTTGTTACCGTCATATCTAAAGTTATTGAGTATCGATATAACAGTGTCTTTCGCTTCTTGCTCTGTCATTTCGCCAGCGACCGACAAACCGTGGTAGTACTTAGTAATACTAATTACCCCTTGCACCATTTTTTCCACTTTTTCTTTTTGCTGATCGTAAAGTGCTTCGCGCTCGTAGTGTAAAGATAATACCGCGAGCGTGACTAAGCCGATGAACACGATGCAAATGATGAAGAGCATGCGCGTTTTTACACGGAGTTGACGTAGGTTTAGCACGACTTCTCCTGTGAATGTGTCATAACTGGTGACCGGAAGGTTTCCGGTCAAAAGCGACGTGACATAAATTCAAGTATAGTTAGTATTTATTTTGTTTCATGGGTATATGCTAAAAATTTGTTTTGACACAAGTTTCTTTCCGTGTTTGCGTGATTCGTACTTTTATGAATTGATAAACTCTCTAGAATGTATAACGTAGGAAAAGTTTGTCAGTGGCACATCGTCGCTGTAAATGAGAATCGATAGATCGTAAAACACAGCAGGTAGTTAATTTCCTGAGTTAACTTTAGGTCTGATAGTTAGCCAGCTATCAACTTAGTAATAAGGCTGAATGATGATGACGGCAGAATCTCTTGTCTTTGAGCATGTCAAAGAAGATAAAAATCTCTACATTACCCCACAAATCCCGGCACTGACAATATACGATGACAACTGGTTTGTGCGTAACGATTACGACGTATTATCAGTGGGGCAGCGAAACTATGTGATTAACTATTTAACGGGTAAAGGTTTTAAACAAAAGTCCGGGCGCTCTCTAGTCAATGGTGATATCACGGTTCATTTCCCACGCCCGCAATCTAATCTCGCAATATCTGCCTTTCAGCCTGAATTTATCACGCCTAATAGCAAAGACTACTACTGTTTAACACCTACACAATTTGCCGAGGCGCTTTGCTATCGCAGTGTTAACTTAGGCTTGTGTGAACAAGATCTCGCTAGCCAGCTTAAGCAGTTAATTGACAAATGTCCTTATAACATTGAATGGCTGCGCGACATTAGCTATCGCACGATTATTGAAAGCATAACGGCAAAACAGTTTAGTGAGCTGATGGCTTATCAAGCAGAAGTCGTTAAAACTAAATTTAAAATGAAGAAAGCACTGTAGATTAGGGCTTAATCTTTTATTTCGACAATTGCTTCTTTCGTTACCTTATTTAGTGTGATGGGTAATAAAGTTGAATGATTTTCCGCACTATATCGTAGAGCTAAACCGCCCAAATCAAATAGATGACTTTCTGTGGATATTATGAAGCTCTCATGAGTAATTGGCTTTTTACTCTTTTTAATCATCTCGGCAATTAACTTGGCATTTAAATAGCCTTCTAAAGATTCATGGCTAAGTTCGTGGCCAGCCATGTCTTCACGGTACTCTTGTATCACCAGAAGGTCAGAGGCTTTTGGGTTCGGAAAAACCGTTGAGATGTATATCTTATCGAAGTTTTCAAGATGCGCGCGCAGTGCTTCAGCGCCACTAAAAGATAACGTCGGGCTTTTGTGTCTTCATTTGCTCAATGGCGTGAGCAATATCCTCTGAATTTCGTCGATATCGTACTTGGAATGTATTTGTTATCCACTTTCGGTTCAGTGCCTTGACATAGCCTCTGCTTGCTTCGATACCGAAAGCGTCTGACTGAATAAAAAGCCCTGCCTTTTTAATTCGGTGTTTCTTAACGAAGTAATTAACCAAGGTTTCGGCTTCTTGGTAGTAGCTGCCACGAAAGTTATATACTTGGTCAACTACAGGCCAACGCAGAAATTCTGCTCCGGTGTATGGGAACAAGTAAGGAATGTTGTAACGTTTTACAAGTGGTAATATAGCCTTTGATGTTGGTGTGCCGACGTAATTAAACAAGGCAAATACCTTGTTTTCTTGTATGAGCTTTAATGTGTTTTTGTAGGTATTGTGAGGTTCGTAGCCATCATCATAGGTAATGAGTTCTATCGGAGTCTGTTTACCTTCTGGTGTTGCGTTGTACTTATTAAAGTAAGCTTGAGCGCCTTCGCGAGTTGCTTGGCCCAAGTGTTTTGTCGGCCCAGAGAAAGGTGCAGACATGCCAAGCTTTACAGCATCACCAGCCAAAGTGTTTGAAGCAACTAGCCCAAAAAACACAAATACAACGAGGTAAGAAAATACAGCCTTCACTCAGCAACCCTACTTTAGTGGCGCCATTACTAGCAATTCTCAGTTCAGATTCAATTGCATTGGCGTTAAGTCAAGGGATGCTCACAGTCGAAAGGTAAAAGCCATCGCACCCTAGATATTGCGCTAAATAGAGAAAAATAGACAGAAGAATAGACGGATGAATTGTAAGGTCATTTGGCGGTCATAATTGCAGAATTAAACGAATACTTTCTAAAACACCTTATTTAGGTAAAATGGCTGACAAATTTTTGGTAGGTGAATTCAATGAAAAGTGTAGAAGTCAATTTTGACGGCTTAGTGGGGCCAACTCACAATTATGCGGGCTTATCTGAGGGTAATGTAGCATCGTTATCAAATGCTAATGACACTTCTAGCCCTAAGCAAGCGGCTAAACAAGGTTTAGCTAAAATGAAAGCTCTGCACGATATGGGGGTGACCCAAGGTGTATTTGCTCCACAAGAGCGTCCTGACATGTACGCGCTTCGTCGTTTGGGCTTTACTGGCAACGATGCACAAGTACTTGAAGCAGCGTACAAACAAGCGCCAGCGCTACTGTCTGCATGTTGTTCAGCATCAAGTATGTGGACAGCAAATGCCGCAACAGTATCACCTTCGGCAGATACCAGTGATGGCAAAGTGCATTTCACGCCAGCTAACCTTACAAATAAGTTTCACCGCTCGCTAGAGCCTGAAACGACTGGTAATATATTAAAAGCAACATTTGCTAACGAACAGCACTTTGCGCACCATCAGCATTTACCTGATAACGATCACTTTGGTGACGAAGGTGCTGCAAACCACACGCGTTTGTGCACAGATTACGAGTCACAAGGTATCGAAATTTTCACCTTTGGTCGTTATGCTTTTAATCGCAACATGCCAATGCCAGCAAAATTCCCTGCACGCCAAACGCTAGAGGCGAGCAAGGCCGTTGCTCGTTTGCACGGCCTAAACGACGAATCGACGGTATATGTTCAGCAAAATCCAGACGTGATTGACCAAGGTGTGTTCCACAATGATGTTATTGCTGTAGGTAATCAAAACGTATTGTTCTATCACCAGCAGGCATTCTTAGAAACGGATGAGTTCCTAGCAGAGCTGCGTGCTAAGTTTGGTGACACAGAATTACATTGTATCGAAGTTAAAAACGAGCAAGTGTCGGTGGAAGATTGTGTAAATACTTACCTGTTTAACACTCAGGTTATCACATTGCCTTCAGGCGAGATGGCGATAATCGCGCCAATGCACTGTTACGAGAATAGCCGAGTAAAAGCTTATTTAGACGAACTTGTTACGTTAAACACGCCGATTAAAGAAGTGAAGTACTACGATGTAAACGAGAGTATGAAAAACGGTGGAGGCCCAGCTTGCTTGCGTTTGCGTGTGGCATTAAATCAGCAAGAGCTTGCGGCAGTTAACCCTGAGTGTATCTTATCTGATGATAAGTTTACGCAGCTAAATGCGTGGGTAGACAAGCACTATCGTGAAACATTAACACTGAATGACTTGCGCGATCCTGCGTTAGTCACTGAGTCGAGAACTGCGTTAGATGAATTAACGCAAATTCTAAACCTTGGCAGCGTTTACCGTTTCCAACAAGGATAACTACGTCAAGATTGAATCTGACAGGGTTTGCAGGTAAACCTTCAAACTCATCATAGAAACAAAAAGAGTGTCCTAGGACACTCTTTTTTACTTACCAGCTAAATCGCTAGTCTTCATTAGCGCCGTCTATCGTTTTATCACTATTTGCACTGTCATCTTGTTCAACCTGTTCAACAACTGTAGTTACCTGTTGAACCAGTTTAATGCGACCTTCTTTAAGCAGCGCTTGCCTTAACAGATACTCTATTTGAGCGTTAACACTGCGTAATTCGTCATCTGCCCAGCGTTGCGTAGCGGCAAGCACTTCTGGGTTAATACGCAGTGGAAAGCTCTTTTTTGCTGCCATAATTTTGCCTTAGTTTGTCACCTTAATTAACGTTGTGTTATCGAATCGAAATTACGTAATCCAAGACTAATAAAGGCTACCAGCATTAATTACTGGTTGAGTACTGTGATCGCCACATAACACCACAAGTAAATTACTGACCATGGCTGCTTTACGCTCTTCATCTAGCTCAACAATCTCTTTCTCAGATAAACGAGAAAGGGCAGTTTCAACCATACCTACAGCACCTTCAACAATTTTTCCACGTGCCGCAATGATTGCCGATGCTTGCTGGCGCTGTAGCATTGCACTAGCAATTTCAGGTGCATAAGCTAAGTGACTAATTCGTGCTTCTAACACATGAACCCCAGCTTTATCTAGACGTTGCTGAATCTCTTTTTCTAATGACTCAGAAACTTCCTTCGGGTGACTTCGCAACGCAACTTCATCGCCTTCATGCAAATCATAAGGGTAGGTAGTTGCCATGTTTCGCAGCGCCGCTTCACTTTGAATGCTTACATAGCTTTCATAATCATCCACTTGGAACATTGCTTCTGCTGTGTCATCAACTGCCCATACAACAACTGCTGCAATTTCAATTGGGTTACCGTGGTTATCATTAACCTTTAGTTGACCACTTTCGAAGTTACGAATACGCAACGAAATGTTCTTACGAATGAAAAATGGAATAGTCCATTGTAGGCCGTTTGCCTTCACAGTGCCGACATAAGAGCCGAAGAACGTCATTACCATGGCTTGGTTTGGTTGAATAATAAAAAAACCTCCCCAACATGCAGCCACTACTATTGTGAATATCAGTGGCAAAATAGGTGCGCCATTGTTGTCTAACAATCCATAAACAGACACCAGTTGTAATACTAATAAAACAACAAAAGCGATGTAGCCGTTAATTGAAATACCTTTTTTCTCTTTCATAGTCATCTCTATGTGATGTCAATTTGATATCACTATGGGCTATCTTTGCGTTTTTGTAAAGTTTTAGAATTGATCTTTTTTGATCATTTCAATGGATTATGGAGATGTTTTAACAGCAAAGAGCGTATTGAAATATCGCTGAATAGCACGTCTTTTAAGGAGGTTAACGTGTAAAGTGGGTATGAGTTTGCAGAGACTTAGAAAGAGTTGCTTTAGCGGCTGCTAACTCGAGCGGCCTTTGTTAATGGCATTTTTATACTTTGGTAAGTGCCCTGTAGCGAGCAGGCGTCACTCCTAGCATGCGTTTGAAAGCCATAGTCATGTGGCTCTGGTGAGTAAACCCAAGTTAAGCACTAATCTCAACCAGGATTATATTGGTTTTTAGTAATGATTTGGCTTTTTCGATTCTTACCCAATTAATGAAACTGGCAGGCGACTCTCCGAAACTCAGCTTAAACATTTTGGCAAAGTGATGAGAGCTTAAATTAACGGCGTTAGCAAGTTTAGCAATGGTTAGTTTGTCACCGATACCATCCATAATTTGCTGACATGTCTGGTTTCGATGGGAAGTGGACAGTCCACCGGTTATCGCGTTTTGTTTTATATCAAAGCCGTTAAAGCTTCTGATAACGTAGTCTAGTACCTCATAACCAAGTTGCTCTATATGTAGTTTGTTACCTGCACTCTGAGTTTTCTTGACGCTAAAATATTTCAAAAATAGTAGTTTGAGTTGCTCGTATTCTAGGAACACTTGATCGGTTAATTCAATAGCACGGGTGTCTATTTGATAGGTGATGGCGGCAAATCTTTTAATAAGCGCTGGACTGAAATACAAATGAGCAAACTCTGTTCTTTGCCTAATTTGCCAGGTGCTGTCTTGTGAGTGAGCCATGAAACAAAATCGGTCAGGCCCACCAATATTCGATGGTTGATTTGCTCTGATATTTATGTTTCCACCACTTAGGTAAAAACTTAGGGTGTGAAAATCGTTATTTTGATAAACAACGTTGTAACCCTTGTCTACTAACCAATGCTTGAAACCTATGTGTTCACCTAACTCAGAGACAGGCAGCTCTTTCTGTCGCACCAAATTATTAAAATTTTTAGTTTCCATGGGTTATTATGTGTATTCACTGAGGTTATTAGTACATAAATGCACCGCTACTCAATAATCTCTATTCCATCTAACGCCTGATTAATATAGGATTCTTTGTGCTTTACTAGATTGCGGTAAAGCACTCGGCTGACTTTACATCAAGCTTTTCATTATGGAGATACAATGCACGTTTTAAAATACCTTTCTGCTGGGGTTGCGATGACCCTATTCAGTGCTCAATTATTGGCGGCGCAAACCCCAATTACCAATAGCCAAAAACAAACCGCAAATCAGCTAATTGAAACTGCGTTAGATAGCGATCTTGGTTATGACATTGTTGAGTCTTTAACAACTGAAATTGGTCCACGTTTAGGAGGTTCAGAGGCAGAGAAGCGCGCTCGCGACTGGGGTGTTGAACTTGGCAAAGAGTTAGGCTTTGATAAAGTTAGCATTGAAGAGTTTACGATGCCGTTCTGGGATAGAGGTCAGTTACACATTTCACTTACGTCACCTTACCAGCAAGATTTATACGGTAGTGCTTTAGGTGGTTCTGCGCCGAGTAAAAAAGGCATTAATGCAGATGTTGTTTATTTCAGAGATATTCACGCGCTGGCTGAAGTTAAAGCGGGCGCACTAAAAGGTAAAATCGCTTTTGTTGATGGCGATGCTATGGTGAAAAGCCAAACGGGCGCTGGTTACAGCCAAGCTAATATGCGTCGTCGCGTTGGTTGGCAACATGCTGAGCGCGGTGAGGCCAGCGCTTTAGTTGTTCGTTCTGTGGGCTCAGACTCTCATCGATTCCCACACACAGGGATGATGAGCAAAAATGAAGACAAATGGGCGAAAATTCCTGTTATCGCGATTTCAAACCCGGATGCAGATCACCTGCGTCGCTTGCACAACTTAGATAAGCCGTTATCGATTTCATTACATTCAGAGTCGAAATGGAAAAGCGATGTTAGCAGTGGTAATGTCATTTTAGACTTAGTCGGTAGTGAAAAGCCTGAAGAAATCGTACTTATTGGTGGCCACTTAGATAGCTGGGATTTAGGTACGGGTGCAGTTGACGATGGTGCTGGCGTTGCTATTACTACAGCCGCTGCAGCACTTATTGCTAAATTACCAAAACGTCCAAAACGTACTATTCGTGTTGTAATGTTTGGCGCGGAAGAAGTGGGCCTACTTGGTGCATTTGCTTATGCTAAACAACATGAAGCGAATTTGAAAAATCACGTAGTTGCGACAGAGTCAGACTTTGGTGCACAGACAATTTGGCAGTTAGTGTCAAATGTGAACCCAGAAGCAACGGTGTTAATGGATGAAATTGCTAAAATATTATCACCGCTAGGTATTGTTCGTGGTGGTTCAGATGTTCCAGGTGGTGGTCCTGATATCATCCCAATGGCGCGTATGGGCGTTCCTACAATTCGTTTAAACCAAAATGGTCGTGACTATTTTGATTTACACCACACGCCAGATGATACGTTAGATAAAATTGATCCAGACGAATTAGCGCAAAATATCGCAGCGTATGCAGCTACGATCTACTTAATTGCAGATTCGGACGTTAAATTAAAGTAATGGTATTGTAAGTGCTTTTTAAGGGCTGAGCTTTTTTACTTGCTCAGCCTTACGCCCATTTCAGGCTGATATTGCGCAGCATGGTGTGTTAAGACAGTTTTTTGCTGTTCCGAACCATTCGGTTTGTGAAATTCCAGACGAACTCGCCAGTGATGTCGCCGTCTTGTTACCGAACTCAGGCATGTCTGCATTGTTGGCAATGGAACGCCTTGATCTTAAAGAAGGTGACTCGTTAGCCATTAACAGTGCGCAAGGGGCTGTCGCTCACTTTGCCATTCAATACGCCAAGAAAAAGGGCGCAAAGGTTTTTGCCTTTGCTCAAAAAGGGTCATCACAAAAGACTGTCTCAGTTAGGCGCAGACTTTGTGTTTGATTGTGAGTCGAGTGCGATATGTGAAACGGTTAATCTAGAAGCTGGATCTGGAGGTTTTGATTGTATTCTTAACACAACAGGTGGTGATGGCTTCTTGAAGACCTATCTAACCTGCGCTTTGGCGGTCGTATCGCGTGTTTGAATGGCTTCCCTACAATTCCTGAAAAAATGCTATGTCTGCACTCTCCGACAATGAGTGTCATTTCAGTGGTTGGCGCAACCTTGTCGAAAAACCTATGTGCGCAGCAGCATCTGCATTTTATCGGCGACCGTTTAGTTGATGACGTTTGTTCGGGCAATATTGAAGCTCCGGAATTGCGTCATGTGCCTTTTGAGGCATAATCGGTTAAGTAGGTATTGAGTCATTTAGTGAATCGCACTTGCGAAGTTCGCCCAGTGATCAAGGTTAAATAATCGCTTTTCATTTTCACATCCATTTCACACTCGGTGCATTAATTTAATCCTTACACTAACCAAGTAGGGATTAATTATGTTAGCTAGATCAAAAGGTTGCATTGAACTTGATGGCGTAAGCCAAGCATTTAGTAGCAATGGCGCCGACGTCACTCTATTTCAACACCTCAACTTATCAATCCATCAAGGACAGTCGTACGCGATAACTGGCCCGTCTGGCGCAGGTAAATCCAGCTTACTGATGTTGATGTCGGGCTTGGAGCAACCAAGTGCGGGCGCTGTATATTACGTTAATTTAGCAGAGACGAGTTACAGGCTGGCGCTGTCAGAGGTTAGAGACGCCTTTGGTTTTGTCTTTCAACAGTTTCATTTACTACCAGAACTAACTGCCTTAAACAATGTTGCATTACCGTTGAGATTACGTGGAATTAAAGATGCCGAGCAACGCGCTAAAAAGTGGCTTGAGCGTGTCGGTTTAGGTCATCGGTTAGGTCACAAACCCAACCAGTTGAGCGGGGGAGAGCAACAACGAGTTGCGATTGCGCGAGCCTTGGTTTTTGAACCTTCCTTTATCTTTGCCGATGAACCTACTGGCAACCTAGATGGCAACAATGCCAACGATATTGCTGATTTACTGTTTGACTGCTGTTTAAACCTCGGGGCAGGGCTGATAGTTGTCACTCACAGTGAAGCCCTTGCTGCCAGAGCACAACATCGATTTGTGTTAAAAAATGGTGAGTGTCATCAGCTTTCAGGTGCGTCTCTATCTTCAGAACAAAAACCATCAGCAGTACAAAAGGTGGCGTCATGTTAAGTCAATCATTGGCATTAGCTTGGCAATACCATCGTCAAGAGCGCAACGAGCGAAGCCATAGGTACTTGCGCTGGATATTCATCGTTTTGATGGTGTTTATTGTCACACTGAGTCAAAGCAGTCACAGCATTCAGCAATACCTAACAGGTAACCTAGCCAGCCTGTTGGGTGCTGACGTGGTCATTAGCCATTCGCAAGTGCTTTCGCTTGAGCAACAGGAAGCGGTTGAGGCTTCGTCACAGCGTATCGTAGAAACACAAACTGTGTTAACCACTCTAACGCATAAGCAGCAATGGCAACGGGTTAAACTAAAAGGCGTTGCCAGCGGCTACCCACTGCAAGGTGAACTTAAAACCAGTACGGTGCTTGGCGGTAGTGAACAAGTAATGGAAGGCGGCCCTGCGCAGGGTGACATCTGGTTAGACGCGCGTTTGATGACCAGTTTGTCAGTTAATCTTGGTGATTCACTAACGCTATCAAATCAAACCTTTAGAGTGAGCCAGATACTTGTGCATGAGCCGGATCGCCTGATGGAAGGTCACAACGTTGATATGCGGGCGATGGTTAACTTAGCTGATTTAGCCCGCTTAAACTTTGCATCAGACTTAACCACGTATCGTTACCTAATCGCTGCCGACAAATCGCAAATCAATACCTTAATTGATTGGCAAAAAACAGTGCTTCCTGCTGCGCAGGTCATTCACAAACAAGGTGCTCATCCGCTTGCATTGTTTTGGAAACGGGTAGAGAACTTTATGGGTCTTGCGTCTATTGTGCTGTTCTTTATGGCGGCGATTGCCATTGAACAGCTAAGTCAGGTGCAGATTAGAAAAGAGCAATATTTTTCAGCGGTGTGTATGAGCCTTGGCGCGAGCAAAGCGCAGAGCTTTTATTTGTCAGTGACGAAATGGATACTTCGGGTTGCGTTACTGCTTCCATGGGTACTGGTGATTTCAGGTTTATGTCACTTTTTTATTATTGATTGGCTAGCAAACACTTTTCAAGATACAGCATTTCAAGGACTGACTTGGCAATGGAACTGGCGTGTAGCAATCAATGCAATAGGTGCCAGCCTAGTGGTGTTCTTACTGGCGCAAATTCCCGTATGGTACGGACTAAAACAAACATCGATAGGACAGCTATTAAAGCGCAATACCAATACACCTGCGACTTGGCTGATAAAAGTTTGCTCGGTAGCGATTCTGGCGTTAATTGCCTTTGTCTATTCCGATAATGGCCTATTAACCGCAATGATTTTAGGTGCAGTTTTCGTTTGCGTATTGGTGATTACATTAACCAGTTGGGGCGTACTGACGGTTGGTGAGAAGCTCACTAAGAATGTCTCCGGCTTATTACCGTTTACCCTTTTTATGATGCGCCAACGCTTGGTTAGCAAAAGCACGCAGATTTTAGGTGTTGGTTTATCAGCTTTTCTGCTGCTGTTCACACTGATGCTGATGAAAGATTTAGGGCAGACGATGTCGGCATATCAACGTCAGCACGACGGCAACTTATTGATTTCACAAGCAAGTGATAAACAAATGACAGCGGTCAATGCGTGGGCACAAGACAACCAGATCAAGGTTCGCCAAGCTAAGCCTTTCTATTACGCAAAGCTTATAGCCATAAATGAGCAGTCGCTTGCAGAGCATAGCGATAAGCCAAGCGATACCATGTCGACGTTCCAGCGTGCAATTCGCTTACATTGGACAGATGGTGTACCGAACAATAATCGCGTATTAGCGGGGAACTGGTGGGTGCAAAATACACCAGATTGGCAGCAAATTTCGGTAGAAGAAGAGGTGATGACAGATCTCGGGTTAAACATGGGAGACCAATTAACTTTCTTCATCAATAATCAGCAAATTACATTCACAATTGTAGCTAGCCACGTTTATAAACCCGGTGCAGGTTCAATTACCTTTTGGGTGCAAATGCCAGCGTCTGCGCACCATCATATTGATGCCGCAAAGTATTACATGGCGAGTTTAGAACTTGGCAGTGACCAGTTCTCATTACTGGGTGACTTATGGCAGCAATACCCTACATTACGCATGGTGTCTTTAAAAGAAATGACAGAGCGTTTTGATCAGACATTAGCGATGGTGACACAAGTGATTAGTGGCTTTTCTTTACTTATCATTTTGCTGGCAATCGTGGTTACTGTGTCTTCAATTCAGGCGCTAGAGGTTAAAGAAAAGAAAAAGAACAGCATTATTCTAAGCTTTGGCTTTTCTCGAAAAACGACGTTGCAGCTTAATGTTATTGAGTGGATTGTTACCGGTGCCATTGCCGCGAGTGGCGCCATCTTATCGACTTACTTAGCTGGACTTATGATTTATAAATCACAATTCTCGCTAACGTATCAGCCTAACTTTGTCTGGCTTGCTATGACAGTGACGATTATTTTGCTGGCCGCTGTAGCGATTGGTATTCAGGCAAGTAAGCAAAGTTTATCGAGCTCGATACGAGATTTATTAGCGGAGTAGTTAGCATTACAAACCGCGAATTTGGGAACCAAAAAAATAGAAGTAGTCGCTCATATCTGCCTTTTGTATCATAAGTGAACAACCTTAGGTAAATTGATTTGAAGTTCATCTGACAGGCAGCTATGAGCGAATAGCGGACGTTGAAGTATTTTAAAATCCCAAACTTTTAGCGTATGAGCTATAAACTTACCCCCATATTTAAGAAATGTGAGCAACTTACCACTATTAAATTGCTCTATGTCTAATCAAAACTCTCAAGCTCTAAATGAATTTGTGTTATCTACATTTTTAGTATAATTTTGACTTAACAAAACAAGAAAGCAAACTTTTTGAAAAAGTTTGCTTAGTTCGAAAGATATTTAAACTATGCCTCAAATACCCAAATTTAGAAGAAAAACTACAGATGGAATTCAGCATCCTCCAACCTACAAGGAGTGCAGTAGTTATGGGGATATGCCTTTTGAATTTATTAGAAAAGTAGATGCAAAAAAATATGGTTTTAGTAGTAAAGGTATTTATTTGCATTGGCATGATTTTAATCATCGATTTGACAAGGAATTTAAAGATGAAAAAGTATGGGCTTGGTGGGCACTTCAATTTAATAGAGCGCTGGAGCAACATGATAAATTAACCTCAGAAGATGGAACCAAATTTATTTGGAGTCCAAATGCACTTAATCATTATCCTCCCAAAATTGAAAAATTATATAGATTTGAACATACAGGCATAACTACAGATCAAAAAAGACATCTCCTCGTAAAAAGTTTGATTATGGAGGAGGCTATTACTAGTGCTCAACTTGAAGGTGCTGCTACGACAAGAGCGGTAGCTAAAGAAATGCTTTCATCAGGCAGGGATCCGAGAGATGGTTCTGAAACGATGATTCTCAGCAATTGGAATTTAATGCAATACGCGTTAGAAAACCTTGATAGGGATTTGGATATAGGGCTAATTCAAGAATTTAATCATATAGCTACTGAGAAAGTTAGTGAAAACGAACATGTACCGGGAGTTATTAGGGAAAAAGAAGTTAAGGTAGTAAAAAGCGACGCTGAAGCCGAAATAACCCATCAAGCTCCACCACCAGAAGAAATAGAAAGACTTTTATTTAACTTATGTGAATATGCAAATACAGAACATGAGGATATAGACTATATTCACCCTGTAATTAAGGCTATCGTAATTCATTTTTTGATTGGCTATATCCATCCTTTTTTAGATGGAAATGGGAGAACCGCTAGGGCTCTATTTTATTGGTATGCGATTAAGCATGGCTATGAAAATTTTCAATATATATCTATATCAGCACTATTAAAGAAAAAAGCAAATGAATATGGAAGAGCTTATATCAGAACTGAAACTGACCAGTTAAA
This sequence comes from Thalassotalea sp., assembly GCA_022448425.1. Taxonomy (GTDB): domain Bacteria; phylum Pseudomonadota; class Gammaproteobacteria; order Enterobacterales; family Alteromonadaceae; genus Thalassotalea_F. The sequence goes on from JAKVCY010000099.1 coordinate 66,155, forward strand.
TCTAACCTATTTCTTACAGTTTAATTTGGAAATTGTTGTAAAGGCTTTAGGCGAGTTTGCAGAATATATACAAGATAAAATTGACGCTAATAGAAAAATGGTCGAAAAGTTATCTAAATCACCGCTATATGAGCATTTTCAACGTCAACATATAGATATTATTTCTAAAGCTCTTAAAAACCCTGGAAGGGAGTTTACAGTCAAAGAAATAGAACAAGACAATAATGTAAGTTCAACAGCTGCGAGAGGTTATTTGGATAAGTTGTATCATCTAGATCTTTTATTGAAATATAAATCTAGAGGAAATAAGTATACATACTTTGCCCCTGCTAGCTTACAAGAAAAATTATTTCCGAATAAGTAAAGTGAATTAGTTCAGACAAGATCTGACATATCGATTTGAAAAATTGAGAGTTACCCGTTTTGATAAAGGTGTCGAATCTTTAAATCAAAACAACCAAAAGGTGGTAACTCTCATGTTGCATACTAACAACCCAATCATAAAACAC